>DASRQT010000405.1:0-11957 GCA_035696485.1 Polyangia bacterium
GCTGCGCTATGTCGGGCACAGCGGCAGCGGTTTTACCGAGAAAGAGCTGCACCGGGTGGCGGCGTTGCTGGAACCGCTGGCGGTTAAGGCCTGTCCGTTCATGACGGAGCCACCCCATACCAACGAGCGGCCGCACTGGGTTCGGCCGGAGCTTATCGCCGAGGTGAAGTTCAGCGAGTGGACCGCGGACGGGTTGATGCGACACCCGATCTTTCTGGGGCTGCGCGATGACGTCCGGCCCGCCAGCGTCAGCGTCGAGACTGCGGCGCACGTGCCGGCCAAGACGCGCGTGGTAGCAGGCGCGTCGCGCAAGGGCAATGCTGCATCCAGGGGCGGTGGCGGCTCGTCCCCGGGACGGGGAGACATCAAGAAGGCTCTGGCGGCCCTGGAAGGGATGGATCCCGGTCGCGGTGGGCGTTTGCCGGTGTCGGGCGATGAGATCGAGGTGACCAACCTGGGCAAGGCGCTGTGGACCGCGCCCCGGATCACGAAGGGGCAGCTGCTGCGCTATTACCTCGAGGTCGCGCCCTATATTCTTCCCGTGGTCGACGATCGGCCGCTGGTGATGCGGCGGTTTCCCGACGGCGTCGACCGGCCGGCCTTCTTCCAGCATCGAGCGCCCGACGCGCCCCCGACGGGGGTTCGGGTGGAAGAGGTCGAGGACGGCGGCGAGGAATCGCGGCGCTTGATCGGCGGGTCGCTGGCGACGTTGGCTTACATGGTTCAACTCGCGGCCATCTCGCAGGACCCGTGGTTTTCGCGGTGTAGATCCATCGGCGACATGGATCACGTCGCGATCGATCTGGATCCGACGGAGGGGACGACGTTTGCGACGGTGCTGGAGGTGGCGCGGCGCGTGCGCGACGAGCTCGTGAACCTGAAGGTGGCGTCGTATCCCAAGACGTCGGGAGCGCGGGGGCTGCACATCTACGTGCCCATGCGCCCGGGAACGTCGTACCAGGCTGGGCTGCTGTTCGGACAGATCGTCGCCACGGTGGTCGCCCGCCGGTTTCCCAAGATCGCCACCGTCGAGCGGGCCGTGCAGCGGCGGGCGCGGGGGACGGTCTACCTGGATTATCTGCAAAATATTCAGGGCAAGACGTTGGCGTGCGCCTACAGCGCGCGGGCCAGCGCTTTCGCGGGGGCGTCCACTCCGCTCGCGTGGGACGAGGTTGATGCCGGCGTGGATCCGCGTGACTTCACGATCCTGACGTTGCCCGCCCGCCTGCGCGAGGTCGGTGACCTGTGGGGGGGATTGCGGCAGTCAAAAGGTGTCGACCTGCGCGGGGTGCTGGAGCGTGCGCAGAGCAAACACGGAAAAGCGAAGGGGCGGAACAAGGAGGATGAGCCATGAAGTCCAAGAAAAGGCAGGAATCAATTGGGCAGGGGTCGCGAGGTTCACAAGGTTCAAAAGTCCGTTGGGCGGTGATCGGGCAGGGTTACTTCGGCCAGGCGGCGGTGCTGCCGGCGTTTGATCGGGCGAAGAACAGCGAGTTGGTAGGGCTATTCTCGGAGGACGAGACCAAACTCAAGGCGCTCAAGCGCAAGTACCGCGTGGAGCATGCGCTGTCGTATGACCAGTACGACGAATTTCTGAAGAGCGGCGCCGTCGACGCGGTGTACATTGCGCTGCCCAACGACAAACACTGCGAATACACGGTCAGGGCGGCCAAGGCCGGTGTTCACGTTTTGTGCGAAAAGCCGATGGCCGTCACCAGCGAGGAGTGCCGCGAGATGATCTCGGCGTGCGCGGACGCCGGGGTGAAGCTGATGATCGCGTATCGTCTCCATTTCGAGGAGGCGAACCTGACGGCGGTGGAGCTGGTCAAGAAACAGAAGATCGGCGAGGCGCGATTTTTCTCGTCGGTGTTCTCGATGCCGGTCAAGGAGGACAACATCCGCACCTCGCCTCGCGAGCGCGGGGGCGGGCCGCTCTACGACATCGGGATCTACTGCATCAACGCCGCCCGCTACCTGTTTGGCGCCGAGCCGACCGAGGTCCAGGCGCTGACGGCGACCAAGCCGGGAGACATACGGTTCAAGGACGTGGAAGAACAGCTCAGCGCGGTCTTGCATTTCCCGGACGAGCGGCTGGCGACGTTCACGGCCTGCTTTGGCGGCAGCGACGTCAACGAATACCGCGTGGTCGGAACCAAGGGCTGGATCCGGATGGAGCCGGCGTACGAATTTGCGATGGCGCTGCACATGGAGATGTCGCGCGACGGCAAGGTCAAGAAGGAAAAGTTCAAGAAGCGGGACCAGGTGGCGCCGGAGATCATCTACTTTGCCGACTGTATCCGAGAGGACCGAGAGCCGGAGCCGTCGGGCTACGAGGGGTTGACCGATGTCTCGATCATCGAGGCTATCTATGAATCGGTGACCGCAGGCCGGCGCATCAGCGTGCGCGCCAGCAAGCGGGGCGAGCGGCCCTCGCGCAAGCAGGAGCGCAAGGAGCCGCCACACGACATGCCGAAACTCATCGACGCGGAGACGCCGTCAGCGGAATAAGAGAACGCTGATGGGTCTGGGGCGGGGGTTGGGCTCGGGAGGCCGATCGCCGCGAAGGTGAATTTCCCGGGTCCGGCAGGCCTCCAATTGAGGTAATAGTAACCCCCTAAACCACGACCCCGGAGGACCCTCGCATGCACGTACGAGCTTTCCCGACCCGCCTCGTTGTCACGTTGTCGTCGATGTCGCTTCTTGCGGTGCTGAGCGCGGGGCCGACGGCGGCCCAGGCTCAGGAGGGCGCCGACGATCCGGCGAAAGGAAAGTTTACGATCGAGGAGGCCACCAAGGGACTCTCCGGGTCGGGCGCGCTGACAGCGACCATCGAGACCACCGAGGGCAAGTTCACCTGTGAGCTTTACGACAAGCAGGCTCCCATCACGGTCGCGAACTTCGTCGGGCTGGCGCGGGGCTTACGCCCATGGAAAGACCCCAGGAGCGGCCAGTGGGTCAAGAAGCCCTTCTACGACGGCCTCATCTTTCATCGCGTCATCCCCGGCTTCATGATCCAGGGCGGGGATCCGCTGGGCATGGGCACCGGAAACCCCGGCTATCGCTTCCAGGACGAGTTCGTGGCCGAGTTGAAGTTCGACAAGCCGGCGCTTCTGGCCATGGCCAACGCGGGGCCGGCGACCAACGGATCGCAGTTCTTCATCACCGAGGGGACGCCCCAGCACCTGAGCGGCCGCCACACCATCTTCGGGCTGTGCGACCCGCTGTCGCTGGTGACGAAGATCGCGGGCGTGGCCAAAGGCCCGCGGGACAAACCAGTGAAGGACGTCGTGATCAAGAAGGTCACGGTGGCGCGCAAGGGAAAGAAGAAGGGCTAACCCGAAGGTGAAACACTTCGTCCTCGACACAAATGTCCTTATTCACGATCCCGGGGCGATGTTGCAGTTCGCCGACAACGAGGTGGTCATCCCCATCTTCGTTCTGGAGGAGATAGACCAGTTCAAGAAGGAGGCCTCGGAGCGGGGGCGCAACGCTCGCGAGGTCGCGCGCGTCCTGGACCGCCTGCGCAAGGACGGCGCGCGGTTGTCGGAGGGGGCGACCCTGGGCTCCGGGGGGAAGCTGCGGGTGGCGTCGGCGGCGCGATCGGTTCCAACGACGCTGCGCGAGGCGCAGATCGCCGATCACCTGATCCTGATGGTGGCGCTGGATGTCCGCGACGCCAACCAGGATGGGCCGACCATCTTCGTCACCAAGGACGTCAACCTCAGGATCCGCGCCGACGCGCTGGGCCTGACGGCGATGGACTTCGAGGGCGAGCGCATCGACATCGAGGAGCTTTATTCCGGGATGATCGAGCTGCCCGTCAGCGCCGCGGACGTCGACGCCTTCTTCACGCAGGGGTCGCTGGCCATGACGGAGGCGCACCTGAACGCCAACCAGTACGTGCTGCTGCGCGACCGCGAAACCCCGTCGCACAGTGCCCTCGGTAGATACGACGGCAACTCCAAGAAGCTGGTGCCGTTGCGCAAAATCCGCGATGGGGTGTGGGGGATCCGTCCTCGCAACAAGGAACAACATTGCGCGCTGGATCTGCTACTGGCCGACGACATCAAGCTGCTGACCCTGGTTGGCAAGGCGGGTACCGGCAAGACCATGCTGGCGCTGGCGGCGGGGCTGCAGAAGGTCGTCGAGGAGACGACGTACTCGAAGTTGCTGGTGTCGCGTCCGATCTTCCCGCTGGGGCGGGACGTCGGGTATCTGCCGGGCGATCTGGAGCAGAAGCTGAACCCCTGGATGCAACCGATTTACGACAACGTCGAGTTCTTGATGGGGCTGTCGAAGACCGAGCGCAAGAGCGGGCGCAGCTACCAGGAGCTGATCGACATGGGGTTCATCGAGATCGAGCCGCTGACCTACATTCGCGGGCGGTCAATCCCCAACCAGTTCATCATTGTCGACGAAGCGCAGAACCTGACGCCGCACGAGGTCAAGACCATCATCACGCGTGTTGGCGAGGCGACCAAGGTGGTGCTGACCGGCGACCCGTATCAGATCGACAACCCGTATGTTGACGCCACGTCGAACGGCCTGACGACGGTGGTCGAGAAGTTCAAGGGCGAGTCGCTGGCCGGGCACATCACGCTGTCCAAGGGCGAGCGGTCGCAGCTGGCCGAGCTGGCGTCGAACGTCCTCTGATCTGTCGGGCAGGCTTTGCCGTCCCTTCCTCACGCGATTACGGGCGTGGGCGGCGGGATGTGGCGGGCGTTATAGCGGCGGAGGTAACTTGCGACGGCGCGCTGGGGGTCGATGCGGAGCGTACGCGCGTATTCGGTGACGTAGCCGCGGACGTAAACGGCGGCGGGCATGTCCTCGAAGCGTTCGTCTTCGATTGATCGCAGGTGTCGTTCGCTGATCTTGGTTCGCTGGGCGATCTCCGCCAGTTCCAGACCGCGTGACTCGCGGACGCGGCGCAGCACGGCCCCCGTGATCTCTTCGCCCACTTCGACGGCCGGCTCGGCGGCGTCGGGCCGTTCCGCGGCCGTCGGCAGACCGGGACGGCGGCCTATCTGTGCGGCGGCGCGCACGGCGCGGGCCAGGTCGGCCTCGGGCAGGGCCAGGTCGTAGAGCCGCCGGCGTTCCGGCGCGAACAGCGTCTCGTGCGCGGCGTTGGCGCGGGCATGAAGCTCGGCCAGCTCCTGGTCGTCGTAGAGGCCCGCGATCACCGGCGAGTTCTGCGCGTAGGTCTCCTTGAGCGTTCGGTACGCGCGACGCACCTCCTCGTCGCTGACGCCGGGTTCGGTCTCGAGGATCTCGTAGTGGGTCTGCTCTTCTTCCAGCCGCAACGGCGTCGCCGCGGCCTGGCTGCGTTCGCGCTCGCTGTCGGTCGACAGCAGGCGCCGGGCGATGCGCTCGATGTTCTTGGCCACCTTGGACTCGGGGTATTCGGCCACCAGCGGACGGTGACGGCGCGCCGCCAGCCAGACGGTCTCGTCCGATTCGACGTGGCCGAGGTATTCGAAGGTATGGCCGAGCCGCCGCTGCGCCGCCGCGGACATCCAGACACCAAGCTTCAGGTCCGCCAGCGCGCGCGTCTGGTTGACGATGAACTTGGGGCGAAAGCGGCCGATCTCGTCCTTGAGACGCTGCGCGGGGCCGCCGCTGTCTCGGTTGGCGCGGTAGAGATCGACGGCCGCCGGGGGCGGGCCGGTCTGGTTGACGATCAAACGTTCAAGGCCGCGGGTGGTTCGCAGCTTGCGCATGAAGGCGCTCTTGATGAAGCGGTAGGTCGCCTCGATGGACGCCGGGTCCGGCAAGGTCACGACGACCGGGATGTCGGCCGCCAGCCACAGGTCGATGGTCGCGGCCGAATCGGCCATTCCCAGGTCGGCGACGACATAGTCGGCCTCCAGCTGGCGCAGCGCGATCAGCGTCGTCTTGGCCGTCTGTTTGGCCTTCATCGATCCGAAGGTGGTGCTCTCGCCAGCGACCAGGCGGACGCCCGACACGGGGGTGTCGACGATTAGCTCGGTCAGGCTGGCGGCCCGTCCGCGCAGGAACTCACCGTAGCCGCGTTGCGGGCGTGCCGCGCCCAGCAGCTGATGCAGGGGGCCGCCGGCCGGGTCGGCGTCGACGACGACCACCTTCTTCCCGGTCTGCGCCAGGTACACCGCGACGTTGGCCGCGATGAGCGACCGGCCGGTTCCGCCGCGGCCGGCGGCGAACGCAATCAAGTGGGCGCTGCCGGCCGCGGGAGCCTGAATCTCGGGTGTGCCGTCGCCGGGCAGGGGCTCGGCGGTGCTCTCCGGTGCGGCCTCCGTGTACTCGAGCTCAATCTCCAGATCTGGCTCGTCGCCGCTCATCTGATGAATCTTTTACACTGGAACCGACCCGGCTGGTGGACGGAGAGAAAGGCGCCAGCATTGGTTCCGGTGGCCGCGCCCTTCGTTCAATGTCTAGAACAAGGCCGCGCCGGTGATACCGAGGACCTTGGCCGCGGAGCCGGTCGCGTCGCCGCACATCTCCGCCATGCCCGGGTTTTGGAAGCAGAAGTGGCCCGGAAACCGGACGTCAAAGCTGAGCAGGCCACCGATGGCCATGCCGTTGCTAACGTTTGCGAACAGACCCGCATTCAAACCGATCAGGTTACCGTTGCCGGAAGCCGAAGCCGTGGCACCGCTAGCGCTAGACTTGGCCTCGCTCCGGGCACCCCAGAAACCCAACTTCGGTCCGGCAACCAGTTCGATGGCGCCAGTCCGGACGTGAACCAGGGGGCTCAGGGTCACGTCCACCGAGACGGCGGTGACATCCACCCCCGTGGGGACGTTGTCCGGGTTCAAGCCGTCGATGCCGAACTCGCCGTTGATCGAGAACATCTCGCCGATGCGTCCGCCCACCATCGTTCCCAGCCGGAGGCCAGCCGACGAGCCCTTACCGGTGTCGCCCTGATACGTATGCGCGCCCAGGAATGGCATGATCAGCACGCCCCGTCGGCCTGGCGCCCCGGCCGGCTGCTGTACGGATGGAGGCTGTGGCGGGTATCCCGACGGGGCGTACCCAGGCGGTGGATACCCGGGCGCCACAGGCGGCGGCCCCGCGGGCGGCGTGGTCGCCGGCGGCGGGGCGCCACCGGGCGGCGGTGATCCCGCTTCAGGCGGGGTCCAGACCGGCGGCTGCCCCCCCGGCGCGTCCGCCGGAGGTAGCGGCTGGGCAAACGACGGTCCGCTGGCGACGAGGACGGTGACAAGACTGAAGGACGAAAGCGCGAGCCTATGGGTCATGAAGGGCACACCTGTTGGCAAAATGATAAACGCGTTCTATCGCGTATCAGGTGTTCGGTCTATGGCAGCCGCGGTTGCGTCCGGGCCCGTCAGTCGTCCTTGAGCTCGACGTTCCAGTAGGAGGCGTCCGCGAGGCCCAGAAAAGGGAGCCATTCGCGGTAGCGGACCTTGCCGCCGTTGGTGCGAAACGTCGGCGTCCAGCGCGGGCGCATCGGGACCTTGAGCAACTTGATGCCGGCCTGGTCGGGGGTGCGGGCGCCCTTGGTCAGGTTGCAGTCGATACAGCAGCAGACCACGTTCTCCCACGTCGTGCGGCCACCCTGGGCGCGCGGGACGACGTGGTCCAGGTTCAGATCCGAACGCGGGAGCTCGCTGCCGCAGTACTGGCAGGTGTTGCTATCGCGCATGTAGATGTTGTGGCGCGAGAAGCGGACCTTGGTTTTCGGGATGCGGTCGTAAAGCTGCAGCACGATCACGCGCGGGACGCGGATCGCGCGGTTGACGGTCTGGATCACTTCGGCGGTGCCCGCGGCGCCCCCGACCTCGGTCGACAGCTGCGCCCAGCTCTCGAAGTCAAAGGTCTTGAACTGCGGATCGATTACGCGGGCCACGCCCAGGTACAGCAAGGTGAAGGCCCGTTTCGCGTTGGTGACGTGAATCGGCTGATAATGGCGATTGAGGACGAGGACCGCGGCGTTGGTCATGACAGTCCTTGCGGTTGCCGCCCGATGTCATCGACCTCCGCGCGCGTGGCTGCCACGACCGCCCAGCGGGGATGTTGCGATAAAAGCTCGATTCCAGCGGACGATCTTAAGACATCATCGACTGATGGGAGCCGCCGAAGGAGCCGATGAACGTCGGCTTCAACCATAAAGGTTCCTCTCAATCTAGCAGACGGGCGACCCATCGGCAAAAAGCCGGTAAGATTCGAATGCTTTGAGCATCCAACCGGTCTCGGCGCTGGTCGCGGCCATCGTCAGCTTTGCGATTGGCGGGTCGGTCCTGCTGCGCGAACCGCGGCGGCGGGCTCACGTCCTGTTTGCCACCTTCGCCTTCAATATCGCACTTTATAGCTCGCTGTCGTTTCTGGCCAAGCGCTTCGACGCCGGTTTCTTCTACTGGGCCTCGCTGGTGGCGGCGGTGTCGCTGCCCGCCACGGCGCAGCGCTTCTTCCAGGCGTTCCTGGGCGACGAAGCCGGGCCGCCTCCGCTCAGCCGGTCGACGGTGGTTGGCGCCGGGCTGCTCTACACCACCCTCGGCTTTTCGCGGTTTATCGAACCGCTGCACACCACTACCTGGTTTGGCGCCGCGTTTCTGGCCTACGTCTTCGCAGGGCTCTACCTCTCGGTTTTCTATCTCTACCAGCGCTATCGGGCGACCCCGTCGCGCGTGGAGAAGACGCGCCTCCTTTATCTGGTCGTGGGAGCCGTCGCGACGGTCACCTCGGCGCTGCTGGAGGCGATCCCGCGTGGGCCCAACTTCGGGAACATCTTCATCATCGTCTACCTCTACTTCCTGTCGCAGAACCTGGTCCGTTACCGGCTGCTGGACCTCAACGAGCTGCTCGGGCGCATGGTGGTGCTGGGGACACTGGTCTTCATCCTGACCTTGATCTACGGCGTTCTGGTCAGGTGGGTGGGACCCGACGAGCAGGGGCTGTTCTTCTTCAACACGCTGTTGGCGTCGACGGCCATCGTGATCCTGGTCGAACCGCTGCGCGGCCGGGTCGAAGGCTCGATCAATCGCTGGATGTTTCAGGAGAAATACGAGCTGACCCGGCGGGTCGAGAACCTGCGCGCTGATCTGGCCAATGTCATCGACATGCGCGTGCTGGTTCCGCGGGTGCTGTCGGCGCTGGAGGACTCGCGGCGGATCACGCACGCATCGATATACCTGGCCGACCCCGACGGCTCCGGGTTCGAGCTGGCGGGCCACGTCGGCCCGCGCCCGGAGGGGCGGTTTGACGCCATCACCCACCGCGCGTTCTTCGAACGGCTGCGGCGGGCGGGGGTGATCTCGCTGGAGGGGCTGGAGCGAGAGATCGCGGCCCGCCGGACCGTGCCTCCCGAGGAGAGCGAGAGCTTGCAGATGATGTTACGAACCCTGGAGCAGATGCACGGTTCGGTCGCGCTGGGGTTCGGCGGTGAGGATCAGCTGCTGGGCGCGCTGGTCCTGCGTGATGAACGTCTGCGCGAGGCGTATTCGTCGGATGAGATCGAGCTCTTCCGTGGGGTGGCCACGACCATCGGCGTGACGCTGCAAAATTCGCAGGTGTACGAGCGCATGAAGGAGCGCGATCGTCTGGCGGCGCTGGGGCAGATGGCCGCCGGCCTGGCGCACGAGATCCGCAACCCGCTGGGGTCGATCAAGGGCGCCGCGCAGTTCCTGCAACCATCGTCCGGGCAGACGTCGGAGAGCACGAAGGAGTTCCTGGACATCATCGTCGAGGAGGTGAACCGCCTCAACAAGATCGTCTCCCAGTTCCTGGACTACGCGCGCCCGTACCGCGGCGAGCAGCGACCGCTGGAGGTCAACGAGGTGGTCAAGAAGACGTTGCACCTGCTGGCCAAGGAGCAGGGGAGCAACGTCGAGATCGTCACCAGCTTCGCGGAGGGGCTGCCGCCCGTGCGCGCGGACGCCGAGCAGCTCCTGCAGGTGTTCCTGAACCTGTCGCTCAACGCGCTGCAGGCGATGCCGCAGGGTGGGCGTCTGCTGCTGTCGACCAGCCTGCGCCGGGCCACGCGGCGCGGGGCCGCTGCGGCCTTCCTGGAGGTGCGGTTTCGCGACACCGGCGTGGGTATCCCGCCCGGCGATCTGCGTAACCTCTTCATCCCGTTCTTCACGACCAAGGAGAAGGGGACCGGTCTGGGGCTGCCGATCAGCCAGCGGATCATCGAAAACCACGGCGGAACCATCGAGATCCGGTCGCAGCCGGGCGAGGGTGCCACCTTCACGGTGCTGCTGCCGGTCGAGTCGGACGCGTACGCCGCCTACGCCGAACGCTTGCACGTCGAACCGCGGACCGCCGAGCCGGTCCTGATGCCGCGCCGCGGACCGCCGCCGGTGCCGGCGCCGGGGCGGGTCCCCACCCTTCCTGGGGCGCCAGGCAGTCCAGCGGCCCCGCCGCCGCCTCCCGTGACCCTCCGCACGCCGACGGCGACATTCCGATCGCGGAAGAGCTAAACTTCCCGCGTGTCATCTCTCGAGACCAGTCCCAAGCGCGTGCTGATAGCCGACGATGAGCTGAACATGCGGCGCGTGCTGGAGGCGATCCTGCGCCGGGAGGGGTACGACGTCGTGACCGCCGCCAACGGCATCGAAGCCATGTCGGAGATGAACCGGCAGGTGCACACGGTGATCACGGATCTGAAGATGCCCGGTCTCGACGGGATGGGGTTGCTCAAGAAGCTTTCGGTCGAGTACCCGGACGTGCCGGTGGTGATGATCACGGCGCACGGATCAGTGGAGAACGCCGTCGAGGCGGTCAAGCTGGGCGCCTTCGATTATCTGGAGAAGCCGTTCGAGCAGGAGCAGATCCGACAGATCGTCTCCAAGGCGTTGAACACCTATGCGCTGGCGCGGCGCGACGCCAGCCCGGAGGTTCCGGCGGGCAGGGGGCGGTTTCGCCTGGTCGGAACGTCGGCCGCGATCCGGCAGATCTACGGGGTCGTCGAGAAGGTGGCCAACACGCCGTCGACGGTGCTGATCACGGGCGAATCGGGCACCGGCAAGGAGCTGATCGCGCGCGCGCTGCACGACAACTCTTCGCGGCACTCGGGGCCTTTCATCAAGATCAACTGCGCCGCCATTCCCAAGACCTTGATGGAGTCGGAGCTGTTCGGCTATGACAAGGGGGCGTTCACGGGTGCGGTGGGGGCCAAACCCGGGCGTTTCGAGCTGGCCCACGGTGGCACGCTGTTCCTCGACGAGATCGGCGAGATCCCGGTCGAGATGCAGGTCAAGCTGCTGCGCGTGCTACAGGAGTCGGAGTTCGAGCGGGTGGGCGGCATCAAGACCATCAAGGTCGACGTCCGCCTGATCACGGCGACCAACCGAGATCTGTTGCAGGAGATCGCCAGCGGCGGGTTTCGCGAGGATCTGTACTATCGGTTGAACGTCGTGCCGATCCACATTCCGCCGCTGCGCGAGCGACGCGAGGACGTGTCGCTGCTGGCGGCGCACTTCATCACCAAGTTCAACGACCGCTTGAAGAAACAGATCACCTCCATTCACGCCGACGCGATCGCGCGCCTGGTCGGACACACCTGGCCCGGGAACATCCGTGAGCTCGAGAACCTGATGGAACGAACCATGCTGTTCTGCGAGGGGCCGGAAATCCGCTCGTCGGATCTGCCGCCCGAGCTGGCGGGCCTGTCGCCGGTCGGGGCGGAGGACACCGCGCGCGCCGCCAGCCTGGCTGCCGCCGCCGCATCGGCCGCGTCGTCGTCGCAGCCGGCCGGTTCGCTCAAGGAGGCGGTGCGGGCGGAGACTGAACGGGTCGAGCGCGAGCTAATTCAACGGGCGCTGGACGAGACCGGCGGCAACGTCACGCAAGCCGCGCGCAAGCTGAAGATCTCGCGCAAGAGCCTGCAGACGAAGATGAAGGAGTTCGGCCTGCGCGATCAGGGCGCTCGCGAAGCCTAGGTAGGTGAAATTGTGTTACTGTCGCGGCCATTCCATTGAGGGACGGGCGCCGATAACCGATGGTCTGTTCTCGTTTGC
>DASRQT010000406.1:0-11211 GCA_035696485.1 Polyangia bacterium
GTCAGCGGCGTCGCCAGCTCGTGAGCGGCCAGCGCCAGCATGTGGTCGCGCACCCGGATCGCCCGCTGCGACGATTCGTACAGGCGGGCGTTCTCGATGGTCAGCGCGGCTCGATCGGCCAGCTCCTGCACGACGGAGAGATCCGCGGCGGTCAGGGGTCGCCGCGGATCCGCGCGGCTAAGCGAGATGGTGCCCAGGATGCGTTCGTGCGCGCGAAGCGGCACGACGATGATGCTGGACAGCTTGAACCGGTTGAAGATCGGTTTGTAGTCGGGCTCGATCTCCTCGCGCAGCTGCTCCTTGTCGACCACCGGGATGAACACCGCCTCGCCGGTGGCGGCTACACGGCCGCGGAGCCCCTGGCCGAGGCGCTGTGGATGCTCGCGCGCGAAGGCCTTCAGCTCCTCGGCGAACTCGGGATCCTTGGCGCGCGCGGCGACGTTCTCCATCACCGTACCGTCCCCCTTGATGAGCGAGATGAGCGCGATCGTGGCGCTGTCCCCCACCATCTCCGTCAAACTCTGGGCGATGACACCCAGGGCCGACGAGAAGTCCCGGTTTGACTCGGCGAACGCCTTGCTGGCCTCGGACAGCATCTGCAGCCGGCGGTTGGCTTCGGCCGCCTCGGTGCGCGCGCTGCGTTCGGCTTCGAACAGGTGCGCCCGATCCAGCGCCTGTGCGCACACCTCCGACACGGTCAGGAGGAAGTCGCGCTGTTCGGGTCCAAAATGTCGCGGCTCGCTGAAGCTAAAGGAGATCACGCCCAGCGTGCGGCGTCCGATCCGCAGCGGCAGCACCACCACCGCCTGCAGCCGCTCGGGGGACGTCAGCGCCTGGCTGGCACCGGGAACGGCGGCCACGAACTCCGCGTAGGTCTCGTACCACTGCGGCTCGCTGGTGCGCGCGGTCTGCGCCAGCACCTCCGGCGACGGCAGGCTACCGTCGAGCCATCGCTCCACGGCCGCCGGTGCGATCCCGCGTGAAGCGGCGTAACGAAGCTCGCCGGTCGTCGTCTGACAGAAGAATACCGAGCCAGCGCTGGCCCGCAGGGCGTTGTAGGCGTGTCCGATCACGACCGCCGCGACCTCGTCAGGCGTCAGCGATCGCGACAGCGCCGAGGTGATGGCCTGCAGGGGGCCAAGCTGATCGGCGACGCCCGAGAGAGGATCGCTCGCCCGCGAGGCATCAGTGTTTGGAGACGGTTCCGCCACGTGTAACCCTGCCGCGCTCACAGAATAGCCGATCGGCGGCCTGTCTGGCGACACGCGCCGTTGACAGCACCCAATTTTACGACGACGTTATGACCGTCGAGCTGTACGGCACCCCGACGCCTTAGGACCTTATGAACACCATTACCACCCCCTAGGAGGCCGTCGCATGCGTCGAGATCTCTCGCCCACCGTCCAAGCCATCGCGCCGGCGCTGATCTCCACGACGTTCGACATTCACGGGCATCGCGTGATCCGCAGTCTGGGCCTGGTTCGCGGCATCACGGTGCGGTCGCGTTCCCTGGTGGGAAACTTCGTCGCCGGCCTCCAGATCCTGGTGGGCGGCAACATCACCATCTATACCGAGCTCTGCGAACGCGCGCGCGGCGACGCTCTCGACATCTGCCTCCGCCACGCCGCCGCCCTGGGCGCCAACGCCGTCATCGGCCTCCGTTACGACGCCAACGAGGTCGCGAATGGCGTCACCGAGGTCTTGGCTTACGGTACCGCGGTCGTCGTCGACACCGCCTAGCGCTGCCGCGCTAGTACTTGTACTTGATCGAGCCGGCGAAGCGGACGGTGATGTCGATGGACCAGTCGACCTCGGGCAAGGTGCCGGCGACGTCCATGGTGAAGATGGCGGCGTCGGACTTCCAGTGGTCGAGGGTGTTCACCGGGTTGGCGCTGACCATGGTCAGCGTCGCGCTGGCCGGGTCGGCCGGGTTCTGCTGGTAGTTGATGAGCTCGGCCGATTTGCCGGGGTTCTTGTCGTCGGACATCGCCAGGCGCAGGAAGGTCAGAAACTTGAAGTCCTTGATTCCCTTGGTGGCCTTCACGGTCACGTCGATGGCGTGAACCTGCGGGTCAAGGCCGGCCGGCAGCTCCAGTGCCTTGTGCTGCTGCGAGAAGCTGCGGGTCATCGAGACCTCGCCCAGCGTTCCCGCCATCGGCACGCCCTCGAAGCTGATTCCCTTCTGCGTGACCTCGACCTCGGGGATCTCGGCCTCAATCGACAGACCGCAGCCGCTGGTGGCGATCATCGCGAACAGGGCGGAGAAGAAAAGGCCAGTGACAGTGTTTGATGTTTTCATGACGGTTACCAGAGGTAGACGATGAGTCCCAGCTTCGCCGAGGGCGTCCAGGCCTTGATGATGGGATCTTGCTTGATGCTGACGGTGGTCGACGAGGTGTCGCCGCCATTGGCGGCGGCCTGGTTCTGCACGACCGTGTCGAGGTTGTGCACGGTGGCGCGGAAGTAGCTCATCCCGCCGTGGATGTAGAAGGTCACGCGACGCGAGCCCAGCTCCAGGCCCAGATGGCCGTTGACGTAGTCGTACCCGATCCGCTCCAGCAGCGCGTTGTTCTGGAATCCGGCGCCCGCGAACTTGCGCGCCAGGCCGTTCGCGTTGCCGTCGAAGTAGTGGCCGGCCTCGAGGATGGCCGAGGGACCGCTGCCGAAGGGGATCAGCGCGACGCCGGCGCGCATCCCGTAGCTGATCATGTTGTAGCTGCCACCACCGTGCGTGCGCAGCCAGTCGGTCGGACGGTAAACCAGCGCGGCGTTCATGCCGTCAGGCAGTCCGACGTCCATCATGAGGCCCACGGCCGGCAGCGCGGGCGCGCCGGCGGGGGCGGCGGGCTGGGTGACGGCAGTGGCGGCCGCCGTCGATCCACCCGGCGCTCCCGCTGCCGTCGCGACCAGCGCGGTGGCAGTGGAGGCCGTCGGCGCCTGCGCGTAAGCCGGCGAGGCCACGAGCAAAAGTCCGAAGAGAGCGCGAGAAGCGAGGCTTGCAGTACTCATCACCCAGTTAGTTTCGGCAACTAATTAGGTAATCTGAAATACTTTAAAAACTTTTCTTGAAAAAAGATCTTACCGCGACGCGCAGCGCAATCGCTAAATCAAAAACTTTAACGGTTATAGACAGTTATGCTGTAAACATGCCGGCAATATATTGGTATTCCAGTAATAGAATTACAGATATCTCGCTCCAAATCCGCGCTGAGCCTTCCTGGCAGCGCCTGGTCGGCTGGCCAGCGCAGTCCGGCGGGCCTACTGCGCGCGCTTCTTCAGGACGCCCCAGCCGGAGCGACTCTCACCGGCTGCTGGCGCTGGCTTGGCGCGCCGGGCGGCGGCGATTTCCCATTTTCGCTGCTCGGGCTTGGGAATTTCGGCCACGGCTACCGTCGCGTGGGTGGCGCCCTTCTCGGTGAAGGGATCCTTCCACTGCGCGGGATTTCCGGCCGGCGGCGGCGGCGGCGAATCGGTGTTGGTTCGTTTCGGCTCGCTGGCCGGTCGTTTAGCCTTGTTCTGTTCGGGGCCGTCGGCAAAGGGGTCACGCCAGCCCGGGGGATGGGCGGCGCCGTCCTTCTTGCTGAGCGGGGGAACGGCTGCGGCCGCGGCCTGTTTGCGGGCGGCAGCGTTGCTGTCGGAAAACGGATCTTTCCAGTTGGCCGGCTTGGCAGCGACCTGCTTCGGCGCCGCAGTCGGCGCCGTTTCGCTGGGGGCCGCTGCCACACGCCGACTTGGGCTCGGGGCCGGCGCGGCAGCCGCAGCGGGTGGGGGCACCGGCGTATTGGCCCCCTGAATGACCTGGATGACGCCGTTGTCTTTTCGGGGCGCCGGCTTGACCGCAACCGGCGGGGGCGGTGGCGGCGCCGCAGTCGGAAGGTCCGGCTTGGTCCAGTCGGGCTGCTTCGGCTTGACCACGGTTTTTTCGCCCTCTTTGTCGGCATTCGCGAGCACGCTCTCGAGGGCGTCGCCTTTGCCACGTGCCTTGGTCTTGACCACCGGCTTGTCGGTCTCCTTGGCCAGCAGCTGAATCAGCTGGCTGTCGCTGGTCTTGGCGGCCTTCTTCTTCGACGGCCCGTCGCTGTTCAGCAGCCTGTCGATGAACTTGTCGTCGGCCGGTTTCGCTGCCGGCACCGGCGCGCTGGCCTCCTCGGTCAAAAGCTTCGCGGAGATCTCACGCCGCTTGCCATCGTCCTTGCGCGATCCGTTTCCCTTTCCGTCGCCCTCGTCCGGCAGCGCCGGCAAATTCAACGTCGACTTTGCTTGCGGCTTTGGCGCCGGCGCCGACTCCTTGAGGTCCAGGCCCGCGGCTTTGTCGGCGGCGGCCTTGTCGGCGGCCGCCTTGGTGATGGCGGCGGCGCGCGCGATCCTGGCCAGATCCGCCTTCTTGTCGTTGGGGCCCATCACCTTGTCTTCCCACTGCATCTGCTTGCTGATGGACTTGTCGTCCGCCATCAGCTCGGTGGGCTTTTCGCTGAGCTTTTTCTTGTCGGCGACCTGGGCTACTGGGGCCGCCTTCGGCGCCTTGGCCTTGGCCCTGGATCGAGATTTCGCGGCGGCTGTGCTGGCACTGGCGACAAAACCAACAATCACCAGGGCCGCGGTATAACCGGAAAACTTCCACCGCATCGTGAACCTCCACTTGGGCGGGGACCGAAGTATCCGATTATCGGCTCTCTGTTGGTACTTTCAAGCGGTCTTTTGATGACCGCACCCGAGATATCCTGTGGTGTAGGCGATGTTGACCCGATCCTGGCCTTTCAGGTCCCCGGGACGGGGCAAAACGGTCCCGAAGCCGTCATGGTCGGTAGGGCGCAGACCGGGTTTGGGCCGCAGCATTTGAGGCCCCGCCCGCACAGGTCGCGGGCCGGGTCGCAAGCCGCGTTGCGAGGCAGGGTTCCCGTGCGGCACCTGCCCTCGACGCACAGACAGGGCGGGGGGCTGTCAGGGCAGGTCGTGCCACAGGCGCGGCGGGGGGGAGGGGTATCGCGCTGGGCCAGACACAAGCCGCAGCAGTCGGTATCGACCTGGAAAAGGCAGTCGCTGTCACCTTCACAGGTTCCGAGCGACCCGTCGCCGGCGGGGATTTCGGGCGAGCCTTCGTCGCCTGCCGTCCCGGGCGCGGTCTCGGGGCGGATCTCTGAACCGTCGCCGGCGACCGCGTCATGCTGACCCGGTGCTTCCGGGGGGGGACGGGAGACGCGACAGGCTGGCAGCGCGGTCAGCCACAAGCCGATTGCTAGCGCCCCCGTGACCCCCAAGACGAGTCGGTTGCCCAGCAGTCGGACGATGGCGGCGTCGGTTGTCCGCGTCATGGGGGAGGTCCCGCCGGCCATCCTACCAGGCCTCTCAAATCCCGTCGGAAATAGCCGATGTAGCTGGTGCGGCGAAGGACTGCCGTACGATGTCAGCGCAAGGCGTTCCCCCCGACAATACCCGCTCGCCCGACGGCAGCCTCGCGAGAGGCTCGTCAATCGGCCGTTACGTCGTGCTGAATCTGGTCGGGCGCGGGGGAATGGGTGAGGTCTACGCCGCCTATGATCCTGAGCTGGATCGGAAGGTTGCGGTCAAGTTGCTGCGCGTCGCCCCCGGCAACGGCGTGTCGCTGAATGAAGGGCGCACGCGAACACTGCGCGAGGCGCAGGCGATCGCGAAGCTGTCACACCCGAACGTGGTGGTGGTCTACGACGTGGGCCCCTTCCGCGACGAGATCTTCATCGCCATGGAGTTCGTCGAGGGCAACACCGTCGGCTACTGGCTGCAGGCCAAGCCGCGCACCTGGCAGGAGGTGCTGAAGGTGTTTCTGGCGGCCGGGAACGGGCTTCTGGCAGCCCACGAGAAGGATCTCGTCCACCGCGATTTCAAACCCGACAACGTGATGGTCGGCGGCGACGGACAGATCCGCGTCATGGACTTTGGTCTGGCGCAGCAGGTGAACGACAAGAACGGCAACAAGCCGACGACGTTGTCGTCTCTGCGGCCGGTGACGCCGACCGGGACACAGCCGGCGGAAGTGCCGGTCGCGGTCGATCCAGACTTGCTGTCGACGCGCGTGATCGCCGCCGACCCGGCTGCGTCGCGCAAGACCATGACCGGCATCGGTGCCCTGCCCGATCTCATGCCGAGGAACTCGGGCGCGTTCGAGGTCAACCTCACGCGCACCGGGGCGATGGTCGGCACGCCCGCGTACATGTCGCCGGAGCAGTTTCTGGGCATGGAGACCGACGCGCGCACCGATCAGTTCAGCTTCTGCGTGGCGCTGTACGAGGGGCTCTATGGCGAGCGCCCGTTCGCCGGAACCAGCATGTTCGGGCTGACCGCCAACGTGGTGCAGGGGATCGTCAACGACCCACCCGCGAGCAGCAAGGTCCCGCCCTGGATCCGCAAGGTGCTGCTGCGCGGGCTGAAGCCGAACGTCGCCGATCGCTACCCCACCATGCAGGCGTTGCTGACCGCGCTGGCTCACGATCCCAGGGCCGCGCGTCGGAAATGGGCGCTGGCCGCCGGCGCGCTGCTGGTTCCGCTGGTGGTCGGTCTCGGCGTTCGCCACAGCATGAAGGCGCAGACCTCGATCTGCGAGGCGGGGCCGGCGAAGCTGGGGGGCATCTGGGAGCTGGAAAAATTGGGGCGCGGCGAATCCGCCGGCAAGGCCGCGATACGCACCGCGTTTCTCGCGACGGGGAAGTCCTACGCCGCCGACGCGTTCGCCAACGTCAGCCGCGCGCTGGATACCTACGTGCGCGGCTGGTCGGACATGTATCGCGAGGCGTGCGAGGCGACGCAGGTGCGCGGCGAGCAGTCAGCGGAGGTGCTGGATCTCCGCATGTCCTGCCTGGGGGAGAAGCTGGCAGGCGTAAAGGCGTTGACCAAGGTGTTCAGCGAGGCCAACGGTAGCGTGGTCGAGAACGCGGTGACCGCGGCGCACGCGTTAGGCCCGCTGGATCGGTGCGCGGACGTTCCGCTGTTGCGGGCGGTCGTCAAGCCACCCGAGGATCCGGCGACGCGCGCGCGCGTGGACGATTTGCGGGCGCGGCTGGCCTCGGTGCAGGCGCTGCAGATCGCTGGTCGCTGGAGCGAGGGCATTGCCAAGGCCGTACCACTGGCGGACGAGGCGCGGGCGTTGAACTACAAGCCGCTCTTGGCAGAGGCGCTGAACCTGCTGGGGCTGCTGCAGTTCAAGTCCGCGGACATCACAATGGCCGAGCGGAGCTTCCAGGAGGCGTACTGGGCGGCCGAGGTGTCACGCCACGATGAGGTCAAGGCCGAGGTCGCGGTCGCGGAGGTTTACGTGGTTGGCTACCTGCAAGCCCGTCCGGACGCGGGCGAAAACTGGAGCCGCTACGCCGAGGCGGTGCTACAGCGCATGGGCGGCCACGAGCGTCTGCAGTCCTGGCTGCTCAATGGCCTGGGGACGGTCTACGAGGGCCAGGGTCGATTGCCGGAGGCGCTGAAGGCGGGCGAGGCGGCGCTGGCGCTCAAGCAGAAGGTGTTGCCGCCCGACCATCCCGACATCGGGCTGTCGCTCGGGAATCTGGCCAACTGGCTGGGATTGCTCGGGCGGAACCAAGAAGCGCTGGCGGCTGTTGATCGCGCGGTCGCCATCCTGGAGAAGGGCTTTGGCGCCAATCATCCCGAGGTGGCGATCCCGATCATGAACCGTGGCGAGATTCTGAACGCGCTCGGCCGACCGCGGGAGGCGCGCGTGTCGTTCGAGCGCGCCCTCGCGATCTGGGAACGGGAGCTGGGCCTCGAACATTCGAACCTCGGCTACGCGTTGACGGGGATAGGGTTGAGCTATCTGAGCCAGGGAGACGCCGCTGCGGCGATAGCGCCGCTGGAGCGCGCCTACAAGATCAGAGAGGCAAAGGAGAACAACGCCGCCCGCCGCGCCGACACCCAGTTCGCCCTGGCCCGGGCGTTGTGGGACGGCAAACGTGATCGCCCGTGGGCGCGCACCCTGGCGGCTAACGCCAAATCCACGTACGGCACCGCGAACGCCAAGGACAAAGCGGCCGAGGTTGCGGCCTGGATCGCGGGCCTGGACGCCGCGGCCCGCTCAGGTAGGGCAGCACCCCACACGTCGATACTTGCCCATCCCGATACCGAGCCTACCTTTTAGCGAGGGGAGCGGCGTGATGATGGACAGAGACGCGCTAATCGTTCAGATGGCGAAGGCATTTGTCGGGGAGGCCATCATCGATCCCGAGCGGCCCGACGACGAGATCCAGCGCCGCGCCGACGAGGCCCTCAGCCGGGTCGAGCACTTCCTGGGCGTCGACGTCGAGCAGGCGAAAGACATCCTGTCGCGCGTCCTGCAAGACGTGACCTGAACCGCCGGTAACTTTACGGGACGGTCTTGGTGACCGTGACGCGGACGAAGCCGTCCTTGATCTCGACCTCGGGTTTGATGACGGACCTTGCCAGCATCAGGCGGATCTCGGTGGGTTGTCCCTGGTCTTGTTTGATCCACAGGGTCGTGAAGGCGCCATTCTTGAGGCGATAAAACGGCATCGTGATCATCGACTCGCCCTTGGGCAGATTGAGGACCACGCCCCGTGATTTTTCGATGAGCTTGTAGGTCGCGCCGTCGGTCGAGCCGCGCGTGGGAATCAGCAGCGAGGCGCGGCGTTCGTCCTCCGAGATGTCGGGCGCGTTTTTTCGCCAGGCTTCGCGCGCGATGTCCTTGTCGGCCAGGTTGTTTCTGGCAGCTTGAACCGATGGCGTCGCGGCAGCGGGGCCAGGGGCGACCGCCGCCTGCCCAGCGCGTGCCGGCTCGACAGCCGCAACCGGCGCGGCGAGGGCGACGGGCGCGGCGCTCACAATCGAGGCGGCGATCGGGGGAGGGGGCGGTTCCGGCCCCGGCATCAGGGCCTGCCCAAGGCCGAAGACAAACGCGGCTGTAACCAGGGCCACCGCCGGTCCGGTTCGCGGGTCGCGCAAGGCTTTGCGGTCGCCCTCTCCCTGATCGCCATTCGATGGATCCACGTCGGCCGAGGCGCGTGCAACGGCGTCCGCGGTCGTCGATCGGCGCCTGGATGAGGCGTTGGACGGGTCGTCGGACGTGATGTTGCTCGATGTGTTCATGGCGACGGGCTCCGCTGCGCGAGCCAGGCCGAGATCTCCGGGATGAGGCGCTCGCGCAAAGCCACATCCAGCTCCAGCCGTTCCAACGTTTGCGCGGTGGCCTGTTTGGCTCCGTCGATCGGGTGGGCGGCCAGGAACTTGCGAACGATCTCGAGGTGGCGGCGCTCGGGCAACACGCCCAGCGCTTCGACCAGACGACGCAACAACATCGGCGAGCTGGCCTTGGCCCGCACTTCGTCGAAGCGATCAACGATGAGGCGCAGCGCTTGCTCGCGGGTGACGCGGTTGCCGAGCAACATGTTGAGGTACGAGGTGAAGTCCTGCATCGGGATGTCGTCGGTCAGCGACAGATCCACGGCCAGCTTGGACAGCGCCGGATCCTCCACGCGTCCAAGCGCGTGAAGGTACCGCCGCTTGGCGGCGGGGTCGGTCTCCGCCTTGGAACGCGCGCGCAGATCGTCAAAGCGGGCGCTGTCCGCCTCGCGCGCCACCGCGGTGACCACCACATCGAGAAGGTTGGGATCCAGCTGGCCTGTGCCTTTGATCAACGAAAAGCGGCGCGTGGCTTCGTCGGTGGCGGCGCGATCACGGGCCAGGAGGACGGTCGCGCGCAGCAGGGCGGCGCGACGAAGGCGGGTTTCGTCGTCCTCGCCTTGCTGGGCGGCGCCGGGGGTTCCGGCGCCGGCGGCAGCCCAGCCGAGGCGGGCCGCCGGTTCGCGAAAAAGGGCGCCGACGAACCTGAGGAAACGGGGGCGGTCCTGGTCGGACAGGTGGCGGTGTTCGATGATCGACAGACGGCTGACGATCTCGTCCAGCACCACGTGGTTGGATTCGTCGCGCAGGCTGGCGATGAGATCGAGGAAGGCTCCGACCGGGGCCGCCTCGGCGCGGACCAGCGCCCACTGATCGGAGACCAGCCCCATCCGTTCGGCCGGATCCAGATCGGCCATGGCGGAGGGCTGCTGCAAGCGGCGCAGCAGATTCTGGTTATAGGCGGTGCGATAAAAGCCGCGCCCGTGGGCGTTGCCGACACACCAGGCGACATCGCCCTGGGCGTCCAGTGTCACTTGTTGTTCAGCCTTGTTGAGCAGGACGGGCTGTTCGTGGATGCCGCGCTGGTCGCGAAAACGCAGCACCATCGGGACCAGCCAGCGGGTCTGGTCGTCATTCGCTCGCGCGCGCGGGTCGGCGAAGAAACGTGCCTGGCGCACCGTCACGGTTGGCAGCGGGCCGCGGGCACCATCCGGCGTCGTCTGCGGCGCGCTCAGGCTGCAGAGCGGATAGCCGACCTGTCGGATCCAACCGTTGGCCAGCTCGACGATCGGCTGCCCCGACGATTCCGCCAGCGCGCCCCAGAGATCGTCGGCGGTGGCGTTGGCATCGCGATGGCGGCGCATGTAGAGGCGGATGCCGTCGCGGAAGCGCGTCTCGCCCAGGAACCCTTCGATCATGCGCAGCACGGCACCACCTTTTTCGTAGGTGATGGCGTCGAAGGACTCGCCCGCCTCCTCGGCGTTATGGACCTCGGATCGAATCGGGTGGGCCGACTGCAGCGCGTCCAGCAGCAGGGCGCCGCCCTTGCCGACCTCGAAGTCCATCCAGATGCGCCAGTCCGGGCGCCACTGGTCGACGATCTTGTAGGCCATCCATGTTGCAAAAGCTTCGTTCAGCCATAGATCGTCCCACCAGACCATGGTCACCAAATTTCCGAACCACTGGTGCGCCAGCTCGTGAGTGATGACCTCGGCGACGCGTTTTTGAACGCCGAGCGGCGCGGTCGCCACCTCCAGCAGCAGGGCGACCTCGCGGAAGGTGACGGCGCCGGCGTTCTCCATCGCCCCGGCCTCGAAGTCCGGCACGCCGATCTGGTCCACCTTGCCGAAGGCGTACGGCAAGCCGAAGTAGTCCTCCAGCCTGGGGAGGACGGCCGTCGCGACCTCCTGCGCGAACCCGGTGAGATGTTTCTTGCTGGGGACCGACCACGTCCGTGTCGGGATGGCGCCGGCGTTCGTCGTGGGGCTCGCCACCAGGTCGCCCACTATCACCGCCACCAGATACGACGACAGCGGCGGCGTGGGCGCGAAGACGATGCGGCGGCGGCCGGCGGCGTCGCGCGTGTCGGTCAGCGGC
>DASRQT010000407.1:0-2856 GCA_035696485.1 Polyangia bacterium
TCGAGCATGATGTTGGCCGGCTTGAGATCGCGGTGGATGATCCCCTTGCCGTGCGTCGCCGCCAGCGCGGCCGCCGCCTGCTTGATGATGTGGGCGGTAGCGGTCAACGGCATCTGACCGACCCGCGCCAGACGTTGCTCCAGGTCCTCCCCGTCCAGGTACTCCATCACCAGGAATGGTTCGCCCGAGGGCGACATCCCGAAATCAAACACCTGGATGACGTGGGGGTGCGCCAGCTGCGTGGTGATGTGCACCTCGCGCCGAAAACGGGCCAGCGCCTCCGGGTTGTGGGCCAGCTGCCCGGCCATCACCTTCACGGCGACCCGTTTGTTGAGGCGCATCTGCAGCGCCTCGTAGACGGCGCCCATCCCGCCTTCGCCGATCACGCGTTCCAGGCGGTAGGCGCCATCCAGCACGGTTCCGATACGGGCGCGGACACCCCCATCGCGCTGGCCGATCAACAGGCCCATGGTCCGGGGAACCTAACAAACGATAGCGGTGGGGACAAGGTGCGTGGATGTCGCAAAACGTAGTTGTGACGCGTGGGAACTTCCGCGTTAAGCGAACCCTGAAGTTCGGTTCTTTGATGCGGGCCGACGGCGTCAGCGCTCCGGCAGCGTGAACGTTCCGCGGGCGACCGTCACGCACGAGCCCCCGACCTCGACGGTGTAGATCCGTTCGGCGGTTCCCGTGCACGACGCATAGAGCTTCGACGGGCGGCCGACCTCCGCCCCCTGTTCGATGGTGATCTGCAAACCGTACGGAATGCGCCCGTGGCGCGCCAGGTGAACCGCGATCGGCCCCGCCGCGGCCCCGGTCGCGGGATCCTCGGGGATCCCTTCGCCGGGCGCAAACATGCGTGTCTTCCAGACCGCGCCCTGGCCCGCGAACACGCTGATGCACAACCCGCCCAGCAGGGACAGGCGTTCCATGTTGGGTCGCAGGTTCGCGACCGTCTCCATGCTGTCGACCGCCACACAGACGTGTCGCGGCCCGTTGTCGTATTCTTCGATCGGCAGCGCCGCCTCCCGAATTCCCAGCGCGTCCAGCAACGCCGTTTCAGTCGCGAAGGGGCCGATCGCCGGTGTCGGCTGTCGC
Organism: Polyangia bacterium; assembly: GCA_035696485.1. Taxonomy (GTDB): domain Bacteria; phylum Myxococcota_A; class Polyangia; order Fen-1088; family Fen-1088; genus DASRQT01. The sequence goes on from DASRQT010000407.1 coordinate 1,099, forward strand.
ATCCACCCCAGCGTCGGCCGGGACCGGGGCTTCTGCTCGCTGAACGCGACCGGGATGGGGCCTCTCGCGGTCTCGAGGACGATCTGGTCACGCTTGCGCAGCTCCGCCAGCACGAACGCCGAGCCCAGCGTTGGATGGCCCGCGAACGGGAGCTCGCGGCGCGGTGTGAAGATCCGGATGCGCGCGTCGCCGCCGCTTTCCGGGGGCAGGACGAATGTGCTCTCGGAGAAGTTCACCTCGCGCGCCAACGCCTGCATCGTGGCGTAGTCCAGGTTCTGCGCGTCGGTGAAGACCGCCAGCTGGTTGCCGGTCAGAGCACGATCAGTGAAGACGTCACAGACGACAAATGGAAAACTGCCCACGCCACGGAGGTTACACCACGCCCAGCACCGCCGTACACGCGCGACACCGCTTGGCCGCCAGTGGAATCGTCTCCAGGCACTCCGGGCAGGTCTTGGTGTTGGCGGGCGGTGGCACCGCCGGTTTCGGGCGCAGGAACGCCGCGAGCCTGGTGACCAGGAGGAAGATCACGAACGCCACGATCACGAAGTCCAGCACCGTGCCGGCCAGGTGGCCGATCTTGATGTGAAGCGGCGTCACCGAGATGTCCCGCCACTCACCGCCCGCGCGGTTCAGCAGCGCGCCGACGAACGGCATGAACAGGTCGTCGACTACGGCTGTTACGATCTTGCCGAAGGCGGCGCCGATGATGACACCGACCGCCATGTCGACGACGTTGCCCTTGAGAGCGAAATCCTTGAAGTCTTTTGCAATGGACACGATGGCGGCAGCTTACCCAAAGCCGCCTTGCCGCGCACCGGCATCTTTGCTGCGCCCGTCGCCGCCTTATATTGTGCGGCGACGATGGCCGCACACCCGCTATTCCGACGCTCAAAATTATTGGTCTGCGCCGCATATTTTTTCGCCGCCGCGGTGCTGGGATCGTGTGTCCCGATGGGCGATTTGTTGAACCAACCCGGGGGGATGAACTTCCTGCCCCCGGTGGTGGAGTTCCGGGGCGCCGTGCTGGCCGGCGCGCCATCGCAGGCGCAGCTGGCGGCCCATTTTTGCCCGCAGGTGGTCCCTGATCCATTCGGCGTCAGCGGCGGCGCCGCGGTGCTGTGTCGAGGATTTTTCGGTCGCGCGCCTACGCCCGCTGAGATGACGGTGGCCTTCGACCTCCAGTTCAAGGTTCGCAACCCCAATCAGGTTCCGGTGCCGCTGGCCGAGATCCTGACCGGCGTGACGGTCTTCCCCGGGGCCACCAACCAAAACCTGGGCGCCGTGTGCATCAAGCTGTGCCCACCGGAGCAGCCGTCACCTTCTTGCGCCGGGCAACCGGACGCCACGTCGTGCCAGTCCTCGTCGCGCGACATCCGTTCGATCAACGACTTCGCCAACGCCGCCACCAACCTGCTCATCACCAGCGGCCTCGCGCTGGCCGCCGGGCAGCAGCCGACCTTCACGGCCCCGCGCGTGTCGGCCGCCGCCGAGATGGATGTCACCGTGCGCTTTGCCTTCGGGGCCGAGGCGATGTTGCCGGTCTTGCGCCAGCTGGCGGCACAGTCGATGAACGAGCTCAAGGCCGGGCGCACGATCACCTTCAATATTCCCTACCGCCTGGAAGGCACCATCTGGGCGGACGCCGGCTCCCTGGGCCGCGTCGCCGCCGGCTACGGACCGGTCACCGGCACCTGGCAGCTTCCGACGGAGGGGATTCTTCCGCACTGAACCTGCGCACTCGACCCGATTGACCTC
>DASRQT010000408.1:0-13543 GCA_035696485.1 Polyangia bacterium
TTGAGGATGTCGTACTTCTGGAACGCCGCGATGCCCAGGACGTGAAATCCCCTCGGCACACAGAAAGCGCCGGCCGTACCGATGCCGCCCGAGGTCGTGCCCACGCCGTCAAACGGCAATACCAACTTGCCGACCATCTTCGCCGAGCGCGTATCGACGACGGCAACCTCCGTGTTGTCGTTGAACGACACGGCTGGATCGGCGTCCTTGGTGCGGAACGTGTGGGAGTAGCGCATCCGCGCCCCGGCGATGTTCAGCGGCCGCGCTGGCGGTGTGTCATCTCCGGGAACCGTCATCGAGGTCATATCGACGGACCCGTCCGCGATGCTTCCGCCGGGCCCGTCGCCGCCGAACGCGCCGTCAGTCGATGCGCCGGTTCCGGTGCCGTCGCCGCCGCTGCCGTCGGGTTGGCGCACGCCGCCCGAACCACCGGAACCACCGCCATTGCCTCCCATGGTCGTGACGGGCACACCACCCGCGCCGCCGGCGCCGCTGCCATTGCCAGGCGGGTTGCCTTCGGATGGGTTGCTGGAGCACGCGGTGAGGACCCAGACGAATGCCACGACCGCTAAGTCTCGGCGCATGAGCGGGCTCATACCAGAAGCTCGCCAATCGCCGCGTTGGGGATTTTCCGCATGTCGTCGCCAAAGCCGGCAATGCCGAGCTGGAAGAACCGGTTCATGATCGTGAAGTAAAGGTCGCGGTACTGGCGCGCCATCATGGGATCCGCCGGCAAGACGACGCACTCGTCGTTTCGAAACGTCCCGCCGCCCCCCAGCAAGATCACCGGAAGATCAAACCCCGCGTGATCGCCGTGGTGCATATCGCTGAACAGCATCAGCAGGCTGTGGTCAAGCAAGGTCCCGTCGCCCTCGGGAATCTTGTCCAGCTTCTGCGCCAGATCGGCAGCAACGGACACCTGCCAGTTCGTGATCGACGCAAAACTGATGTCGCGCAGGCCGGCGTGCTGCGCTTGATGGTAACCGCCCGCGGTTCCCGCCGACGCCACGTCCTTGGTGTAGTCGTATCGTTTGACGTGGCTGTAGACCAGCTCGGATCGACTGTTGTCCAGCATGTACGAGATCACCCGGGTGACGTCGCATTGCAGCGCCATGACGATGAGGTCGTTCATCACCTGCATTCGCTGAACAGGGTTCTGGTTGGCGTCGGTCGACGCCGCGGGACGGTCGATCGGTTTACAACCGGCGGACATCGTGGGAGGCGCCACTGCTGACAATCGCTGCTCGAGATCGCGAACGCCGGTGAGAAACTGATCGAGTTGCGCGCGGTCCGTCGTGGACAGGCGGCCTTGCACCGTCGCGATACTCGATCGCAGCGAATCGAGCGCGCTGAGATCGAGAGCCTTTCGTTTCGCGGCGGCGGCGACCGCATCCGGATTGGCCGTCGAGGCCATGCCGGTGGCGCCGCCGGCGACGAGCGTGTCAAAGACCTTTTGCGGGTTGAGCTCCTTGCCCATCGGCGTCTTGGCGTCCGACCAAGACATGTTCTGGGAAAAGACGCTGTTCCGCCCGTCGAACGCTCCGGAACCATTGAGCAGGCCCAGCTGCAAGCTCTTGATCGACGTCTTTCCGACCAGCCTCTGCGCGATCACCTGGTCGGCCGTGATGCCGTTGATGGGAGAGGTGGTGATGTCGACGCCCATGTCGCGGCGCACGCCGTCGCCGTCCACGCAGGCCAGCATGGCTCCCGGTTGACGGGAGTGCGTCGGCAGGTTGAACGAGCCGGCGGGCATGACGGTACCGAGGTCAACTCGTGGCGTCGACATGTACCAGGCGGGCGTCATGGTCAGCAGGTCCCGTCGCCAGGAGTAATTGCCCAGGTTTCGGACAATCAGCGTCTTGGCTTTGACCGGTAACAGAGGGCGCAGCAGCGGACCCGGCTGCCAGTCCTTGCCGGTTCCTTTGATGTCCCACCACTCGAGGCCAGCCCCGTTCGGAAAGTACATGGGGACGAATCGCTTTGGCGCCGCGGGAGCGCCTTGGGCGCGGGCCGCGCGCGGCAGCAGGGACTCGAGCGGGGGCAACGCGAGCGCCACGCCCGACGCTCGCAGCAGGGTTCGGCGAGACAGTGTCTTCTTCATTTACAACTCCACGGGAGATGAATGGCGCGCCCGACGGCTAAGGGTGACCCCGGCGAAAGCGGAACGTGTCATTGACGGCCAGTTGCTTGAGCAGATTGCGCAAGGTGAGACCGTTCGCCCGCCAGCCGTCGACAATTTGCGTGAGATAAGGCGCGCTGGGATCGGACCCCTCGATCGACCGGCCAATGCCGAAGGTGAACAATTTTTGGGCCGCGCACGAGACGAAGCTGGGGTCGCTGGCGATTGTCGCGGCCAGTCCTGCCAGACCGTCGAAGGGTTTGCCGCCGGGAAAGACCCCCGTGGTGTCGATCGGCAAGCCCCCGGAGTAGGTCTCGCGGTAACGACCGATTCCGTCGAAATGCTCCAGGCTCAGGCCGACCGGATCGAGAAGGGTGTGGCAGGGAGCGCAGGCCGGCATGCTGCCGTGCGCTTCGACCTGCTGGCGGACCGTCTGTCCCGGCATCGGATCGGCCAGCGGCGGTGGCGTGAAGTTCGGCGGCAGCTCCAGCTTGATGCATCGAAGCGCGTCAAGCACCAGCTGGCCTCTGATCGACGGCGCCGACCGCTCTGGCCGCGAGGTGAACGTCAGAAGGCCAGACAGGCCCAGGAACCCGACGCGGTGATCGGTCGTGTTCTCGATCTTGGTCATTCCCTGTCCGGCCGGCGCCGGCACCCCATACACGGGCGCCAGGTTCGCATCGACGAAATTGAAATCAGCTGTGAGGAATTGGTCGTAGGTCGACGTGCCGTGCAAGAACTCGTCGAAGTAACGTCCCATCTCTTGCTGCATCGATGACTTCAGCGCGTCCGTCCAGATCGGATACACGGTGGTGTCGACGACGTGATCCTTGAGACGGCGCATACCCAACCACTGGCCGGCAAAGTTGTCGACCAGGGCCGACGACCGCGGATCGGCCAGCAGCCGGTCCACCTGAGCCTGCAAGCCCTGCGGCGTGAGCAGTTCGTTGGTTCCGGCGGCGGAAAGCAGCCGGTCATCGGGCATGCTGCTCCAGATCGTGTACGACAGGCGCGAGGCCATCTCGTAACCGTTGAGGGCGTGAACGTTCATGCTGCTCGGATCGGGATCGAACTCGATTCGATAGAGGAACCGCGGCGCCACCAGCATGATGCGCACGACTTGCTTGATCGCTTGCGCGTGATCGGCCGTGTGGGCCAACGCCTTCTGATACTGGCTGACGAATTCGCTGGTCTCGGCCGTCTCGAGAGGCCGCCGGAAGGCGCGCAGACCGAACGCCTTGATAATGGATTCCGCGCAGGCCGTGTCGGACGGAGTCGCGGGCTGACAGGTGACAATGCGCCCGCGAAGGGAGTCGCTCGCGAAGACGTCCTCCGCCAGTGACGTTGCCGCGTCGAAATAATCGGAGACCTTGCGCGAATTGATGACACCGGCGCTGGCGATGGTGTCAAAGCCGTCGGCTTCGCTGGTTTGGAAGGTATCGGCCGGGTGCAAGGCGGTGCCCAGCAGGTCGTGGACCGTATTGTTGTATTCGGCAATGGTGAGCTGCCGGATGGCGACCGTGCCCACGTCGCCGGGCACCGAACCGCCCGGCGGCGTCGGCGTCGGCGAAGCCGCGGGTCCGGGCCCAGAAGGAGTGCTGCTGCCGATGGCGCCGGAGCATGAAGCGGCCAGACCAGCCATCGCCAGCGAGAGGTTCAGAGGCCAATGGCCTTGGTTACGGAGTTTCATCAGACCAATTGCCTCCTCGGTCAGCGCGAACCGACCTGGTCGTTTCCTCGCGAGGGTTCGCTAAACGATGTAATGCCCGCTGGGCGTCCTTTCTCGCTGCGCCGGAGTCATTGTTCTGGCGTCACCCTCCTGCCGAGCCAAGAGCGACGGCGTTGTTCGTCGATCGCGTCCCTTGACGACACGGATTTCTTGCGCAGCGGGCATCCACACCCAGGGGGATTGCATTCCGTGTCTGCGCCCTTGTCGACGTAGCAGAGAGGAGCGCACGACGAACGAGCTGTAAGGTGTGGCGGCAGGGAAGCACCAACTGCCATGTCCGAGCTGCGTATTCCGGGAAGAGGGTCGCGATTCCGCCTGTTTGAGCTGGCCCTCGCGGTGGCGACGGTGACGACCTGCGCCCGTGTGAGTCCTCGCGGATTCTCGACGTCTCCCGACGGTGGGTCGGACAGCGGCGGATTCTCGACATCTCCCGACGGTGGGTCGGACAGCGGCGCGTCCGCGGATCGCGGCGGCACGATGGTTCCCTCCGAGTGCGAGGCCGCCAGGAGGAACGGCAGCGCGCAAGGGTGTGACTTCTATGCCATCGCGCCCGCGGCGCGTTACGCCGGTTCGGGACTGGTTAATACCTTCGTGGAATCCACGTGTTTCGCAGTGATGGTGGCGAACACGGGGATGTCCACCATCGAGATCAGCGTCGAATACGACGGCGCGAAACTGAACGTCGCCCAGATGGGGCGCACGCCGCGCGGATTCGGCGCCGCACTGGCCTACGATCGCCTGCCCGGCGATAAACTGACTCCCGGCCAAATGGCAATCCTGTTCCTGTCGGGGGGAGGCAAGCTTCCGTGTCCAGGTCCCACGGGCATCGCGACCGATCCCTCCGCTGTTGGCACCAGCATCGGACGCTCGTTTCACATCACCACCAGCGCGCCGGTCATCGCCTACGACATCTTTCCGTATGGCGGCGCCGCCGCCGGCACCGCCAGCGCCACGCTCTTGATCCCGACGTCGGCGTGGGGAGTCAACTACGTCGCGGCCGACGGATACAGGCGCGATTCGATGCTTGAGGCCGAAGACCAGCCGTGGCTGCAGATCGCCGCAGCGGAGGACGGTACCGAAGTGATCATCAACCCCACCACGCCGATTGTGGGCGGAGCTGGCGTCGCGCCGACGGGCGCCAACCAGCCCCAAACCTACCGCCTGACGAGAGGACAGGTGCTGCAGTTGAAACAGGACGAAGAGCTCACCGGAAGCGCGATTCAGTCGAACAAGCCGATAGGTCTCTGGGGGGGATCGGCTTGCATGCACATCCCGCTCGGCGAGCTGGCTTGCGACGGCGCCCACCAGCAGTTGGTCCCCGTGAACCTGCTTGGATCCGAGTACGCGGCGGTGCGATACCGGGACCGACTGAATGGGGCGCGCGAATCGGTTCCGTGGACCATGGTCGGTGCCGTGGACGGAACGGCGCTGACGTATGACCCCGCACCGCCGGTGGGCGCCCCCGCGACCATCAACCGGGGGCAGACCATCGAGTTCAATGCCGTCAACGCGTTCTCGGTGCGCAGCGGCGACGACCAGCACCCCTTCTATCTCGCCGGTCATATGACAGGGGGGCTCATGCAGGGCAACATCGGAGGCAACGGCGATCCAGAGACCGTGAATACCGTGCCTCCGACGCGCTGGCTGAATTCGTATCTGTTCATAACCGATCCCACCTACGGAACCACCAACCTGGTGTTTGTTCGCCGCAAGACTCTGAACGGCCAATTCGATGATGTCACCCTGGACTGCTTCGGCCCATTGACCAGCTGGCAGCCGATCGGATCGGACGGCCTCTACCAGTTCTCCCATCTGGATCTGGTCGCGGAAGGGAAACCGAACGGACGTTGCGACAACGGCGTACATTCCGCTCGGAGCAACAGTCCCTTCGGATTGACGGTGTGGGGATGGGACCCCGTCGTCAGCTACGCTTACCCGGCGGGCATGAGCGTGCGTCCCGTCAATTCTGTGATTGTTGTGCCATAGGGATGACGTGGGCGCTGTCGCGGTTTAGTAGCTAGGTCGGGGATTTTCAGTGCGAGGCTTCGAACTTGGCGATCGACTGTTCCTGGGACAGCAGGAACTGCAGCTCGTCGATGCCGTTCCGCGTCCCCACCACCAGCTCGATCACGCTGCGATCCGTCGTGTGCGGATGTGAACGCCACCGCCTCGGCTGATCGTTCAGGGCTGGTCTGCCGCCGCCCTTGAACCGCCCCACCCACTTGTAGCCCGTCTTACGACTGATTGTAGCCCGTCTTACGACTGACTCCGTGGGCCCGGCATAGAACGGCCAAACTCTCGTGCTCCTGGGCGAGCCATTCCTCGATAAATCGAACGCGTGCTTGCACTTGGGTGGTCTCTTTCCACGGCATCTGCGCATCGTCCGCATCGCCGCTGAAATGTCACCCATGAAGCCGGTCTGTACAGGCTGTGATGTGGCGTTTGTTCGTCCTTCAGCCTCGCCTTGATGGGTCAGAACTGCCGGAAAAACGCCGAGACATCCTCGCTGCCGTAAGACGGCCAGACGTGCGCGCCGTTGGTGCAATAGACCACCGGGGCCGTGGTGCACATGTAAGTACTGCAGTTGGGTCGATTGCCGGGCAGCTTTTGCGTGCAACCGTCCTTCGCCGTCCACATCTCGACCAGGCCGGCGCGCATGCCCTGGTCGATCCACGCGGGCATCGGCTTGCAGTCGGCCGCCGTGTACCCATTGTAGCCCGGGATGCCGCCGCCGCCGCCGACCGCCCGCAGGAAAGTACGTGTGCAGGCCAGCAGGTTTGAAAACGACGCGCCGCCGCTGAAGCCGAATGCATAGATGCGCCCGGTGTCGACACACAGCTTCTCTTTCAGCAGCGGGACCAGCGCGTCGAAGTAGGCCAGGTCGGCGGGAAAGGCCGCAGTCCAGACACCGGTCTCCGATTGGGTCAGCACCAGGATGGCCCACTCTTTCATCACCGTCTTGGTCTTCTGGTCCTCGAACATTCCGATATTTCCGCCGTTCGGGTGATTGCCGAACACCAGCGGGTAGGGCCTGGTTTTTTCGTAGCCGGTTGGCAGGTGCACCATGTACCTGCGTCCGCCGGGCAGGGTTCCGGCACCCTCGGGCAGCTGATCGGCCGAGCTGCAACCCGCGCTGGGTGCCGCGGGCGGTTTGTTGCCGGCGTCCGGCCGGCTGGTGTCGGCTGCGACCTCGGGGTTGGGAGCGACGACATCCTGGGCGCCAACGTCCGGCGCGGGGGGCGCGGTATCGGGCGTCGGGGGCGGCGCGGTGTCTTCCGGAGCCGGGGCAGTGTCGGGGGACGGGTGCAAGCCCGTGTCCTGGGGTTGGCCGCCGCTGTCAACCGGCGCCTGTTGCGGGCTGGGACTGCAGGCTGCCGCCAGGCACAGCGCGGTGGCCAGCCCGGCCGCAAACACACCTCGGCCACTGGCAAATGTTCGCGCTTGCTTCATGTTCATGCCTTTGTCGATCCTCGCAGTGCGGCTGACGCCTTTCAAGGCGCGATTGTTCCTATTGCGTGCGGGGTTCGGTGCACCCGATGCGCTTGCTGCTGACCCGGATGTCGTCGATCCAGACGTCGGTGAGGATGGGGGTCGAGTGGTACTGCAGCACGCCGATCGACATCAGGCTAAATTGCGGCGGCTTGCGCCCCGAATAATTATTCACCTGCGCGCGAGGCCACCTCCAAGGGTTCGCTGACTGATGTGATGCCCGCTGGGAGTGCTTTCTCGTCACACCGGAGTCATTTTTTTGCGCCACGCCGCCGGCCGGCCCATGAGCCCTTGCCCTGTTGGCGACGCCGCCCGTGATGACACGGATTTCTCGCGCAGCGGGCATTCCCCATTGCCGAGACAGCCACGAATTACCGCGATCCGGATCCGCCTCGCCCCGGTCCACCCGCCTGACCGCCGTTTGGGTTTTGCACCTGCTGGACGACATACCGATTTCATGGGCTCATCGCATCACCCATTTCCTTCGGACCAGCCTTTCCTGGTCGCACTGAAAGGCCTGTCCTCCGGCGCGATGGGCCACGGAATCCTCAGACCCGCAGAGGGAGTGGCCCATGGTTTCTTTCCGGCGGACGCGGAAGGCCGGGCAAGGGATCGTGAAAATTCGAGGCCAAGCCCTTCTCGACCTCAGCGATCCCGGTCACAGGCTGAGGATCCGGCGCACAAAGGCGCTCGTTTCCGCCTGGCCTCTCGCTTGCTAAGCAGCCAGGTCATGCGATCACTGGCCTGGCTGTGTGGGTGCCTCCTGGTTTTTTCCTGTTCGGGAACGTCGCTGACGATGGACGGGTCGACAGACTCAGGTGGCTCGGGAGGCCAGTCGGGCGGCAGCGGCGGCCTCAACGGGGGCAGCGGCGGCAAAGCCGGCGGCTCCGGCGGCAGCGTCGGTAGTGGTGGCAGCAGCGGCAGCGGGGGCACCGTCGGTGGGACCGGCGGGAAAGCCGGTGGCAGCGGCGGCGCGGGCACGGGCGGCAAGGATGGCGGTGGCGCGGACACCGGTCCGGACGGCGGCCTCAGCTGCGTCCAGATCGAGTCGATGTACGCCAAGGCCTTGATGGACGCGCGCAGCTGCAACCCGCGCGCGGCCGATCAGTGTCAAAAGACGGCGTCATCCAGCCTGACGGGTTGTTTCACCGGCTGCCTGATTCCCGTCAACGACAACACGGTGGTGAATCAGCTGAAGGCGGAGTGGAGCAACGCGGGCTGCGAACAACCGCGAACCCCCATCTGCCCGAACATCGCTTGCCTGGCCCCGAAGGGGGTCTGCCAACCGGCCGCCAACGACGGTGCTGCCTCTTGCATCAACCAGGGGCTGACGCCGTAAGAAACCGCGCTCAGCTGGGGCGCGAAGGGATGGTCGACTTCAAGCAGGCACGCACCTCGGGCACTCTTATCGAATCCCGGTGGTGGCCGATGTTGATGCCGATGACTCCGCCGACATACTGGTTGTCAGTAACAAGACCAGCACCTCTGGCCCTCGGCAGTTCCCGACCTTGCAGGTCACGATCCCGAAGGTCATGCGCAAGCACTGGCTCCTCAACAACACCTTCCGCACCAACGCCCAAATCGACGGCCTAAACGATTGCGCTCCGGTGGTGATCCCGTAGCCGTCGCCCGCCAGCCCAAACGATCAAGGCCGGCATGAACCAGACAAGCTACCGGTGGGCCGCGACGGCGATTCTTTTGGGCACGCTGTTGCCGCCCTTGGATGGAGACGAGTGTGGTCGTTCCATCCGGCCTTGCGGTCGTCGTCGGGGCGGGAGACCAGCAAGCGCAGGCGACGCTTCGTGATGCCTCCGAAATTCCACCGACCACATGTAAGGTGTGACGCCGGCCAGACACTGACGCGCTATGAACCTGCCAGGGTCTCGGTTGGCGACGGTGGCAATTCTGTCGTGCATGTCGCTGCTGCCCGTGGCGGCGCGCGCAGATTCGGGGCCGGGATCGTTTGATCGCCATGCGGTCCTAGTCCGGCCAGTGGCCAAGCCCCAGGGCGTTCCGGCATCGTACGTCTTCACGCGCCATGGTTTCTTTCACCCGTCCTGCGTCGTCAAGCTGCGGGCCGATGAGTCCATCGACAACGACGGCGTCATTCGCGATCTGTACGGCCAACAGCGCGAGCGGATCGCGCCCTGCGCTCATCCCCGCTTTGACCGCATTGGCCGCTTGCTGGAAGGCGCGCCGACGACAGCGCCCCCTCGCGCGGCCGATTTGCCGGCGCCGGGCACCCGGGTGCCACACGCGTACGACGGATGGGTGATCGCCTTCGGCGTCAACATCGGCGCGGGATTCGACTTCGGAAGCAGGCTGACCTACGGCATAGACTGGACCGTACCCAGGGCGCCCAGCAAGCTGAGCCGCCAGGACATCGCGTTCTTCAGCGACATCGAAACGGTGCCGGCTTCGCCATCCGAACCCCTGGGAATCCTGCAGCCGGTGCTGGAATTCAACGCGTTGAATGGCCGCTGGTGGATTATCTCCGAGTACTGCTGCTCGCCAATGGACGTTCAAACCGAACCCATCGACGTCAACATCGGCGACACGATTCGCGGCGAGATAGCGGGGACAAACTGCGCGAGCGGCGCGTGCCAGGACTGGGCCGTCACCACGACCGACGTGACCACCGGCAAGTCCACGGTCCTTCACCGCACCGGTTTGCCAAGGATTCAGCAGATCAATCCCAGCGTGCTGGAGACGTTCAATGTCACTTCGTGCGACATGCTGCCGGCCAGCGGCGCCACGACGTTCTTCAACCACAAGGTCATGGACGGCACCGGGGCCGCCCTGATGCTTCGTTACGGCATGCGGGTGTTCTCCAGCAACACGCCGCCCGAGTTGCCGCGCGACTGCGGGTGGGCCACCTCGTCCGCCTCCAGCGATCAGTTCACGCTGATATACGGCACCACGACCGTCGATGCGGGCGCCGGCCCGATCACCGACGCCACTGTCGCCTCGGATCTCGGCTTCCCGGCCACCAGCAACGACGCCGCTCTCGATACGGCAACGGACACTGCGGCACCGACGCCCACGCCGAGAGTTGACAGCGGTCTGCCGGGCGTAGCCGGCGCCGAAGGCGGCTGTGGCTGCCGATTGAACGATGCGCCTGGGGCCGAGGGCACCGCCACCACGCTGCTGGGGATGGCCGTGGTTGTCCTGGCGTCTCGAGTCAGTCGCCGCCAGGCGCGACGGCGACGCAGAAAGTCTTTGGGGCATAGCCCAACGTTCCGTCCAGACCGCATCACGACCCAAGGACCTGGGTGGGTCGCCACAACCATCTGGCGTATGCCTTGCAATCCTGCCCGGCATGCGTACAAACATCGTCGATTCTCGAAATAGACAAAGGATTTCTGAACACGCCTCTGACCGCGATGTCAGAGTTTCGTCGCGACCATCGCTGATCGCTCTGGCGTTGGCGACGGTCGTCGGACTTGCCCTGGGCTGTGATTCCAGTGACACCGGCGAAGCCGGAATGACGTCCACCTGGCCGGCCGACGCGACGAAGCTGGTGGCCGAGGACATCGGCAATGGCCTACCTGGACCGGTGCCGGCCGGCTCAGCCTGCTCGTACACGGGTTCCGGCACGTACACCTTCACGCCGGCCGACCTGAAGCTGGCCTGGCACATCTGCACGTCACCGGGGGGGCAGATGCCGCATCAATTCGTCGACGCCGAGCGGATCCTTTCCAGCAGCGAGGCGGCGATGCTGGGCGACGCGCTGAAGGCCGTCACCGTCAGCAGCGGCATGAAATGCGGCGCTGACAAGGACCTCCTCCGATTGAAAGTGACCGCGCCGGCTGGTGAGAAGACGTACGTGGACGACTTCGACGCCTGCCAAAAGCCCGGCGTCTACGTGACCAACATCGACGGTGTCTTCAGCGTCAGCGCCAAGCTGGCGCATTAGATCGATTCACCGTCGCGGCGTTCGGAGGCGAGACGCGCCACGGGTCAGGCATTGATTCTTTGACTCGTTTGGCCGGTTGATAGCCCTTCTCGCATCGAGTCTCTCGAGCCTGGCAAACGTTTCCCCTGCCAGCCGTTAGGAACCAATTACTGGCCCGGACACGATCGGTAGATAACTGCGGCGGCCCGTAACGAAGATGCACCCGTCGGCGAACGAGATCGAGGTCAGCTCCTTCTCCCGCGGAACCGTCCCGAACAGGTGCCAACCGGCCGCGTCGGTTCTGAAGACCTTGCCGCCGCAACTCGCGTAGAGCTCGGAACCGGCCGAGGTAAGCCCATCGATCGCACGCTTGCATTCCTTCGGAAGCTTGCCCTTCTCAGGAACCGTGCCGTTTTCGTCGACAACGAAGCTTCGTCCGTCGTGGCAGTACGTAAAACCCCGCTTCCGTCCCAACCAGAACCAACCTGCTCCGTAACAACCCGCGGGAAGCTTGACCGGCGTGCCCAACTGCCCGCGCCGGACGAGCTTCTCGCGTTCAGCCTGAGGAGGCTTGACCCAGGTGTGATCCGGTTGTCGCTCGAGCGCCAGAGAGGTACCTAACGCGACTATAGCGGGGACCTTCCTGTCGGTATCGACGAAGGCCAGGTACAACATGTCGATCCCGCGACTTCCCTTTTTCGCGATCGGCCCCGTGTGCTCTTCGATCCACGAGGCCCCCTCGAAATGCAGGGACAGCTCGCCCGTTCCGAAAGCGAAAATGCCATCCTCGCCTCCGTCCCAGAGCCCGATGACGGATCGGCCAGGCGTATCGTAGCGCGCGACCTGCCCCTTGGTACCGTGCGTGACCACCCCAATGCCCACCGACGAACCATTCATCGCGCGATCGCGCGCGTACCGACGACAACCAAGCGTCGCGACCGCCTTCGACCTCGTAGACCTTCTCCCAGGTCGTGGACGGCGCAGCCGCCAATGCCCCGGCTGCCACGAGAATTGTCCCAAGCGCGCTAAGCAATCGAATTCCTCATGCGGGTAACATCAACCTCGCCTGTTTCAGCAACCGTTCAAGGAAAAGCGTCTCGGCTGTTCGCGTCTTGGCGCTGCGAACCCAGGCGCTCCTGTTCAGTCTATCCTCGTTCACGACGAGATTCAGATCAGCCTTGTCACCCGACTTCTTCGCTTGATGAGCGACAAAACCCAACGCGGATCTGACTCCGAAGCCTTGGCCGAGTTGCTCTGCGACGTCTTTCTCGGAGTCGAACCGCCGCCCGCCGTGCGCAAGGAACGTGTACGACTGCCAGCTCAGGATCGCGACCCTCGATGCGCGAGTGACCGCCGGCGAAGCGTCATCACCGAATTCGGTCTGGACCCACTTCATGAAGCTCAACCTAAAACTCGCGGCGACCTGGGCGCATAAATCACCATCTGATCGCCGACAGGAATCCACGTGGTCATCGACATCAAAGGCCATCGTCGTCCCGGCAGCCAGGACGTCTGAAGTGCGGCGCGATCGAGGTTTGTCTGGAATACTCAAGCGTCATGCAGGGGCGACTCAGGGGAAACGCCCGGCTTTCGTCGGCGTGCGAAATCCGCGCGCTCCGCTTCGATGACGTTGCCGAGGTTCTGCGGCTCATCCAGCGCGCGATCGCCGGCGGATGCCATGACCACTACAGTCACTTGCAGCGAGCGGCGATCTTCGCAACTTATGCGCACACTCTGTTCATGGAGTCGTTGGGGCCATTCGAGAGTATGGCCGCGGAACAGCAAGGGCGGCTAGTGGCCTTCGCCCAGTTCGATCCCACGAGCAACCGGCTGCGCGCGCTGTTCGTCGACGCGGCCGTGCAGCAGCGAGGCTTGGGCCGGGTCTTGTTGGCGGACATCGAGGCCCGCGCGCTACGACACGGCTGCGCGCGCCTACACGGGGCGATGTCTTTGAATGCCATTTCCTTCTACACGCGGGCCGGCTTTCACCCCAGCGGAGGCCCCGAACACCTGATGGCTGGCGGCGTACTCATCCCGATCGTGCGAATGGAAAAGCGCCTTCGCGCCTAGCAGCCCGTGGTGAAAGTCGTCGGGCTCACGGCGCCATCAGCTCCGGCGTGAGCCCGGTCGAGTCGCTCGCCGTCGGCCGATACTCGGGGTGCGGATAGCCCGGCACGGCGAGCAGGTCGTAGATGAGGTCGCTGAGCGCGACGAGGACCGCGATCGCAGCGACCAAACGGCCCTGCAGGCCTCGCGGCGTGCCGATGCCGAATAGCTTCCGCATCAAGAGCCCGAGATTGAAGCCGGCCAC
>DASRQT010000409.1:0-8545 GCA_035696485.1 Polyangia bacterium
GGGTGCTTCGTGGAAGACGAGGTCAAGCAGCTGGTCGGAGCCGGCCACGAGGTCGAGGTGTTCGCGGCCGGCGCAGCTGGCACCGACCCGGTACGACGCGAGGGTGCCCTGACCGTCTGGCGCGTTCAACCTCCCGCGTGCGCAGGCCGGCCGCTCTTTTACGGTGAGGGCGCGCCCGAGGCCCTGGAACGGGCGGGACTGCCGGCGCTGTCGGCGTGGGCGCAGGCCGCGTGGTTCTGGGGCGGCCTGTGCCGGGCCCTGCGCCGCCGCGTCGGGCATCTGGAAAGATTGGTCGCGCACTGGCTGGTGCCGTCCGCGGCCGTCGCGCTGGCGGTCGCGCCGCATCTGCCACTGCGCGCCCACGCCCATTCCGGCGATGTCGCCCTGCTGGAGCGATGGCCCGGCGGTCGCGCGATGGCCCGCTGGTTGGCCCGCCGGTCGGCGGCCGCCAACAGCGCGACCAATGCGACCGAGCTTCTATTCGTCACGCGGGCCTTGCGCCAACGCTTCGCCGCCCTGGTGGGGCGTCCAGTCGGCCGCGTGCAGACCCTGGCCGCCCCATCCGAGCTGTTTGCCCCCGCCAACCCGGGCAGCCGGCAGGCCGCGCGGCGCCGGCTCGGCCTTGCCCGCCCGACGGTGATTTCGGTCGGAAGGCTGGTCCCCATCAAGGGCTTCGACCTGTTGCTGACCGCGTGCGCCAACGTGGCCAGGGCGCAAGCCGCCGGTCCAGCTAGCCCGCCGAGCCTCGACCTCGACCTGGTCATCTTGGGCGACGGGCCGCAGCGGCAGTCTCTCGACCAGCGAGCCCGCCGCCTGGGGGTTCGCCTGACATTACCCGGGTTCGTGCCGCGGCCGCAGGTGGCTGACTGGCTGCGCGCGGCTGATGTCTACGTCCAGCCCTCGCTCGACCTCCCCAGCGGACGCACCGAAGGGCTGCCGTTAGCCGTTCTGGAAGCGCTGGCGATGGGTCTGCGGGTGGTCGCCAGCCAGGTCGGCGGATTACCCGAGTTGGCGCACCAGAACCACGGCATCAACCTCGTCCCGCCGGGCGACGTCGCGGCATTGGGCCGTGCCCTGGACCGGCTTCTGGGCGGGCGACCAACCGGGACTCCTTTGTAACGACCGTGTAACGGGATTAGCAGCTGACGGTCACTCGGCTGCGTATCGCGTTACGCACAACTGGGATGTAGGTACCTGAACTACCTGATATTGTTGGGCCGCCTATTAGGCACATCCTATGCTCTTACCCTGGTGAGACGTTTCCAACGTCCCGGGGGTAAGCCGATTGTCACATCACGCCGCGCAGCACCCTGAGCTCTCCGTTGTCCTGGCCGTCCGCAACGATGAGGACAAGGTTGGCCATCAAGTGCGGGCTGTCGCGTCGCACCTGCGCGCCCTGGGCCTCTCGTTCGAAATCGTGGTCGTCAACGACGGGTCTCACGACAACAGCCTGTCGATTGCCAACTTGTTAGTCCCCCAGATCCCCGAACTTCGCATCCTGGCGCGCAATGCCGCCGGACGCGCCTTCCTGCGCGGGACGGCGGAGTCGCGCGGCGCCATCGTGGTCCTTCTGCAGGCGCACAAGACGGTGTCGCTGGCGCCGCTGGGCTGGGCGCTGTCCCGTCTGGCCGCCGGCCGCGAGGCCGTCATCCTGCGCGGGCGTTACATCGTGGCGCGGCGACTGCTTGCTCTTCCGGTGATCGTGCGCGCCAGCGGCCCCGGTCTGCTGTTCGAGCACCTGTTCGAACGACGCGCGGAAGAGCTGGGCATCGATGTCGTCGGCTCGCGACCCAAACCGGTCGCGCCGCTCCTGCTCCGTCCGGTTTTGCGCTTCCTGGCCGCCTAAGCGCAGGGCTTAGCGCCGCCGCCATGCGACGTTGGCCGTTTTCCTTTTCCGCCAGGTCGCGCGTGCTACCCTTGGGGCAATGTCGATTCTCCTCGCGATAGTCGGGCTTGGCCTGCTGATCGTCCTCCACGAGGGCGGACACTTCATCGTGGCCCGTTTGTGCGGAATGCGCGTCGAACGGTTTTCCATCGGATTTGGCCCGCAGCTGCTGGGGTTCAAGCGCTGGGGGACGACCTTTCAGATCGCCCCAATTCCGCTGGGTGGTTTCGTCCAGATCACCGGCCTCAACCCGAATGAGGAGTTCGACAAGTCGGATCCCTACGTCTATCCGAATCGGCCGACCTGGATGCGCCTCGCGACCATTCTCGCCGGACCGGCGGCCAACTACCTGACCGCCATCGTGCTCATGCTGATCGTGCTGCTGACCTTCGGAGCGTCGCGAAATCACAAGATAACCGAGACCGTCCCTGGAAAGCCGGCGGCGGCCGCGGGCCTGATGGGCGGAGACGTCCTGGTCCGGGCCAACGGTCGACCGGTGGGCGAGGACTCGCCCATCAAGGAGATCATCGCCGCCAGCCACGGGGCGCCCGTGGTCGTCGACGTGCTTCGCAACGGCAAACCGATGAGCTTCACCGTCACGCCCGAACAGCAGAAGGCATCTGGCTCCTACCTCATCGGGATTCATGTCGGTGGCACCGACCCGCAACCCTTGCCGGTGGCCGCTGCCGTAAAGGAGGCGGTGATTTTCCCGTTCAAGGCCACGGGAAAGATCCTGACCGGTCTGTCCGACATGATCCGCGGCCGGGTCGACGCCGAGCTGTCGGGGCCGATCGGAATCACCAAGCAGATCGCCAAGGCGGCGGATCGCGGCTGGGCCGACTTCCTGGGGATGATCATCCTGCTTTCGGTCTACCTGGGCCTGTTCAACCTGCTGCCGTTGCCGGCGCTGGACGGAGGCCGCGCGCTGTTCCTGGGGATCGAATCGGTCACGCGCCGGCGGGTCAACCCGCGCATCGAAGCGGCGGTTCACACCGTCGGCTTCGTGCTGCTGCTGGGCGTCCTGGTCATCGTCAGCTTCAAAGACATCTTCGGCAAAGGTTAGTCCCGGCATGGCCTCGCCCGGCCGCGGCGGCCGCCTGCCGCTTCACGCGCCCTCGCGCATACACGAGGGGCTAATCGGTGCCCGACCGCTGGTCGGGACGCCGTACCTGGCGGACGCCCGGTTGAGGCAGGAGTACGCGGCTGAGATCGCGCCGCGAACCGGCGCCGCCCTGGCGAAGATCCTGGCCGAGCTGGCCCTGGCAGCGCCCCGGCATCGACGGCCGCGGGTGCTGGACCTCGGCGCGGGGACTGGAGCCGCCGGCGACGCCGTCCGATCGTACTTCGCGCAGCAGGGCGACAACATCGAGATGGTGGCCATGGACAACGTCCAGGCGCCCGGCGTCGTGATGGCGGATCTGGCGGGGGCGGACGTCCCGGCTGGATTGACCGGGCGGTTCGATCTGATCGTTGCGGCGCACCTTCTGACCGAGCTCTTCGTCGGCTTGCCGAGGGAGGCGCGCATCGCCGCGCGCGCCCGCAAGGTGGTCGCCTGGTGCGAACGGCTACTGGAAGACGGCCGTGAAAATCCCGGGGTGTTGATCATCGTCGAGCCGGCCTTGAGAGACACCTCGCGCGAATTGCTGGCGGTCCGGGACCGGGTCGTGGCCACTGGGCTTCAGGTGGTCGCCCCCTGTTTCTGGGCCGGCCCCTGCCCCGCGCTGATCCGCGAGCGCGACTGGTGCCACGACGCCGTGCCGGCCGGTCAAAACCGTCGAACGCAGCCCCGGGTCGATTTCAGCTACTTGGTCCTGCGCACCCAGGGCGAACCCGCAACCGACCCGACGCTGTTCCGCATTGTCAGCGATCCACTGCTGGAAAAAGGGCGCCTGAAATTTTACGGCTGCGGGCCGGTCGGCCGCCAGCCGCTGATCCGCCTCGACCGCCACCGAAACCAGCGCAACGCCGCCTTCGACGATCTCCAGCGCGGCGACGTGGCTCGCATTTCGCGCACCACCTTCGCCCGCGACGGTCTCCGCATCGTGGCAGAGACCACCGTCACGTCTAACGAAGTCCCAATACCTAGGTGAGCGCAGCCCAGCTTCGCTGGGCGGAGCGAAGGGGACCGGGGGCTGCGAGCGGCAGCGAGCCAGCCCCCGTCAGATCAACAGCCAGCCCCCGTCAGATCAAGTCCCGGCGCTGTAGTCGTCGTTGTACTTGATCTGTTCGGGGGTGAGATCGTCGATGCTGAGGCCCTGGGTGCCGAGCTTGATGCGGGCCAGCTCCTGATCTTGCTCGGGCGGCAGCTCGTACACGCCCGCCTTCATGGACTTGCCGTCCTTGGCCAGCTTGCACAGCGCCAGATACTGGTTGGCGAACGACATGTCCATGACCTCGGACGGGTGGCCCTCGGCGGCGGCCAGGTTGACCAGACGCCCTTGCGCCAGGATGTAGATGCGGCGGCCGTCCTTGAGGACGTACTCCTCGTTGGCGGCGCGGATCTCGCGCTTGCTCTTGGCGCGGGTTTCCAGCTCGGTCAGGTTGATCTCGCAGTCATAGTGGCCGGTGTTGCAGACCAGCGCGCCCTCTTTCATGACGTCGAAATGGCGGCCGACAATGACGTCCTTCATGCCGGTGGCGGTGATGAAGATGTCACCCAGCTTGGCGGCGTCGTCCATCTTCATGACGCGGAAGCCGTCCAGGGTCGCCTTCAACGCGGCGGTCGGCTTGATCTCGGTGACGATGACGTTGGCGCCCATCCCGCTGGCGCGAATCGCGACGCCGCGGCCGCAGTGCCCGTAACCGGCGACCACGAAGGTCTTGCCGGCCAGCAGCACCGACGACGCGCGCAGGATGCCGTCCAGCGAGGACTGGCCGGTGCCGTACACGTTGTCGAAGTCCCACTTGGTCTCGCTGTCGTTGACGGCGATGACCGGATACAGGAGTTTTCCCGCCTTGCTCATCGACCGGAGCCGGTGAACCCCGGTCGTGGTCTCCTCGGTGCCGCCGATCACGCCCGCGGCCAGCGCCTTGTGGCGGTCGTGAACGCTGAAGATCAGATCGGCGCCGTCGTCCAGCGTCAGCGTCGGCTTCATCTCCAGCGTCTTGTCGATGCACCAGTAGAACTCTTCCTTGCTCAGGCCGTGCCACGCATAGATCGAAGTCCCTTCGGCGGCCAGCGCGGCGGCGACGTCATCCTGGGTCGACAGGGGATTGCAGCCCGACCACGACACCTCGGCCCCGGCGGCGCGGATGGTGCTAATCAGGACCGCGGTCTCCTTGGTGACGTGCAGGCAGCCGGCCACCTTCATCCCCCGCAGCGGCAGTTCCTTGCGCCCCTTCTCGCGCAGGGCCATGAGGACGGGCATGCGGCTCTCGGCCCACTCGACGCGCAGTCGGCCGGCGTCGGCCAGCTTGGGATCGGCAATCTTGAAGTTCGACATGCGCGGGACCCTACTTTCCGTTCTGACCCGAGTCAAGGCGGTGATACTGTTAAAGGGACCGCATGGGTTCTCGCCTCTGGCATGAGTGGGCAGGGCAATGGCCGCTGCCGGTAGCCGCCATCGTCCTGCTGGGGATCTTCGCCGCATTGCGGTTTGTCCTTCCCCTGGCCGAACGCGGACGGATAAGAGCCGGGACCTTCTTCTGCGGTGCCTATCTGGTGGCGCTGACCGCCATCGGGATCTTCGCGCCGGCGGGGAGCCTGGCCCCGAGCCAGCACTACTGGCTGCGGGTCCTGTCGATCCTGATGTTTTCGTTCGCCGTGGTCCTGGCGTCCGGCCTGGTGCTGTTTGACGTGGTGCTGGCGCGGCGCGAGGTCCCGCGCATCCTGCGCGATCTGGTGCACGGGATCGCGTATCTCATCACCGCGGCCATCGTCCTCACCCGATCCGACGTCGACGTCACCAAGGTCTTCACCGCGTCGGTGCTGACCACCGCGGTCATCGGCCTGGCGCTGCAAGAGACCCTGGGCAACATCATGGCCGGCCTGGCGCTGCAGCTGGAGAGAGACTTCGAGATCGGCGACTGGATTCGCCTGGACGACAAGCTGACCGGCCGCATCCGCGAGGTGCGCTGGCGCGCGACGGCGCTGGTCACGCGCAACGGGGATCTGGTCATGGTGCCGAACTCGATGGTGGCGCGCGCCGTCCTCACCAACTTCAGCCGGCCGACCACGGCGCACCGGCAGTGGATCTATTTTCGCGCGCACTTTCGCCATTCGCCGGCGCGGGTTCGCGAGATCGCCGTGAGCGCGATCCGGACCGTGCCGAACATCCGGGCCGATCCTCCCCCGGACTGCCTGCTGTGGGAGTTCAAGGACGACGCCGTCACCTACGCGTGCCGCTACTGGATCGACGATCTGATGCGTGACGACCCGATCGACAGCGAGGTGCGCAGCATCGTCTGGTACGCGCTGCACCGGAATGGCATGGAGCTGCCGTTCCCGTCGCTGAACGTCAACATGACCGAGATGAACGAGGACCGCGTCCAGCGCAAGCTGGACGAAGACTATGCACGTCGCGTGGACGCCCTGTCGCGCGTCGACGTGTTTCGCGCCCTGGACGCCGAGAAGGTGGATCGGCTGGCGCACCGGCTGCGAATGGTGATCTTCGGGCCCGGCGAGATCATCCTGCGCCAGGGCGATCCCGGCGATTCGCTGTACGTGGTTCGCTCAGGCAAGGTGGTCGTGCAGATCGAGGTGCACGGCGTCGCGCGCGAGCTGGCCACGCTGACCACCGGACAGTTTTTCGGCGAGATGTCGCTGATGACCGGCGAGTCGCGCGCCGCGACGGTCGTGGCCAAGACCGACGTCGAATGTTACATCGTCGAGAAGGAGGCCTTCCAGGAGATCCTGGAAGAGAAGCCCGAGCTGGCCGGGATCATCAGCGACATCCTCTCGCAGCGGCAGACCGCCCTGGGCGGCGCCTCGTCACAGGCCAGCCTGGGACGCGAGTCGGTCCAGAAGAACCAGCTGCGGACGCGCATCGCGGCGTTTTTCGGCATCGGCGGCGGCAAGGGACGCACCTGAGAACAACCCCCGCTGGACGGCGCGCACCCGTCGCATCTACTATGCGCGCGTGTCCAGCGCGCCCAAGAAGTTGAGCATCATCGTCCCCGCCTACAACGAGCGCGCCACCATCAGCGAATTGCTGCGGCGGGTACGCGCGGTCCCTCTGCCCGGATTGCAGAAGGAGATCATCATCGTCGACGATTGTTCGAACGATGGCACGCGCGACCTGCTGGAGGCCGAGAAGATCGACAGCCAGCGCGTGCTGCTTCACGAGGTCAACCGGGGCAAAGGCGCCGCGATCCGGACCGGCCTTCAGCACGCCACCGGCGACGTCATCATGATCCAGGACGCGGATCTGGAGTACGACCCGTCCGACTATCCAACCCTGCTCAAACCGATCATGGACGGCGACGCCGACGTGGTCTACGGCAGTCGGTTCAAGGGCGGCGCCGGATCGCAGCGCGTGCTCTACTTCTGGCACAGCATCGGGAACATCATGCTGACGACCATGTCCAACGTCTTGTCGGGCCTCAACATGTCCGACATGGAGACCTGCTACAAGGTGTTCCGCGCCGAGGTGATCAAGTCGGTAAACCTTCGCTCGGAACGGTTCGGCTTCGAGCCCGAGATCACCATGAAGATCGCGCGCGGCAAACACTGGCGGGTTTACGAGGTCCCCATCTCGTACCGGGGGCGCACCTACGAACAGGGGAAAAAGATCGGGCTCAAGGACGCGTTCAGCGCCGTTTACGTCATGCTGCGGGCGCGGTTCCTGGATCCGATCTAGGCTCTGCACCATGTCCGGCCACTATGCTTACGAGCTGGGCGCGATGGCCCAGGCACGAAACTACTACGCGTGGCTGTGCGATGCCTTCTCGCCGTTCCTCACCGGCACGGTGGTCGAGCACGGGGCCGGCACCGGCTTGCTGTCCGATCGGCTGCGCCGGCACCCGATGCGGTTGGTGCTGGTGGAACCGGACGCCGAATTCCATCACCTGCTGCGCGAGCGCTTTGGCGGCCCCGAGACCGAGGTCTTTCGCGGCACCATCGAGGACTTGCACCGCACCTGGGGTGACGAGACGGCCGACACGGTCGTGTCGGCGAACGTCCTGGAACACGTCCCGGACGATGTCGAATGCCTGCGCGCGATCGCACGGCTGCTGAAAATGGGCGGGCACCTGTGCCTGTACGTCCCGGCGCGCCCCGAGCTGTTCGGCACCCTGGACGAACGCTTCGAGCACTGCCGCCGCTACGACCGCAAGCAACTGGTGGCAAAGATCGAATCGGTCGGGCTGCGCGTCGTCTCGGCGCAGTACCGCAACCTGGTCGGGGCGCTGGGCTGGTGGCTCTCCGGCCGGCTACTGAAGACCAGCAACCTCAACGAAAAACAGGTCCGGTTCTACGACTCTTACGTCTTCCCCATCACCAGCAGGATCGAATCGCGCTGGGCGCCCCCCTACGGCCAGAACCTGCTGGTGGTGGCGACCAGGTAGAGCTAGTGAAGCGCCACCGGGGCGATCACGCTGGGCTCTGGCGCGGTCTGATCCAGGTCGCGCTCTTCACCGATGCGCGCCGTGCGGTCATCGCGGCGCCGCCGTAGCGCCGCGACGCGGGTCGCGTCTACAGCCTGGCGGGGATCGTCCAATCGC
>DASRQT010000410.1:0-9956 GCA_035696485.1 Polyangia bacterium
ATCATCGACACCTACGTGGCCGAGCACAGCTTCTTCGTAGCCCTGCGTCTGCAGAATGGTCGCGAGGTGAAGGAGATTCAGCCCATCGTCCTCAAGATGGACGGTGAGGAAGCCTGCGTTCCCCTGCGTCTGACCGCGATCGCCTCGGTCGCCGATCTGCGGGTCAACGTCTGGGTCATGGCCAGCGCACGCGCGGTTCCGACCAACTACATAGAGGTCGCGATCAACCCAGCCCGCATCGACTGGTTCAACTTCGGCAGCAACTACACCGACCTCCTCAAGAGTGCCGCGGACGAGGCGGGCGGCAACGCCTTCGCCGTGGAGTACGCGGGCAGCACCACCATGATGAGGAACGCGGTGCTGCAGCGGCCCTTCAATCTCGAGCTGCTGCGCGCAGTGATGACACCGCCAGACTTCCTCAATCAGATGCAGTCCCAGGGGATCGCCGTCGACGGCTCGACCCTTCCGGTGCTGCGCCGTCACATCCCGATGCCCGAGCCGGTCAAGGCGCTGGGGACGACCGAGGATGCCTTCTACAAGCAGCTGGGGTTTTTCTGGCAGCAGTACCGCGATTCGTTCGCCCCCTTCGACGGCGGCCTGGCGACCGCGGATCTGTACAAGAACGTCCTGCGCCCGCTGGAGAGCGCGCAATCGATTCTGGATCGGCACCCCATCATGACCCGACTCGCGACGTTCATCTCGCCCGAGGAGATGTCCAAGGATCCATTCTTCGTGGTCAACCCCGATCTGCCCGCGGTCTCGAATCAGCGTCTGGCCATCGCCCACATGATGTGCGGCGACGAGGAGCACGATGTCTGCAACGCACCCGTGAAGCTGGACGTGCCCGAGGGGGGGGCCGTCTGGTTTCGACCACCGCCGACGTCTCCGTGTAATCCCGGTCAGACGCCCGCCTATAGGCGCGGTGAGCTGGATGGCCTGCCGGCCGCGCTTCTCGGCTGGCAGCGTCTCGACAGCGGCGAGGGCAGCCTGCGGCTGGACAACCGAAGCAAGACCGATGACCTGGTCGCGGCGCACAACCGGATCATGGCGCCCGGCGACGGCGGTTGCGGCTGCTCGCTGCGACGGCGTGGTTCGCCTCTTGCCGCCGCGCTGGTGCTGGGATGGCTGGCCGCCACGGGCTGGCGCCGGCGCGCGGCGCGCCGGCAACGGCGGGACTGACGGCCACCCGTCCGTCGGGCTCGTCACGGCGCAGAGGAGAACGCCAGTCGTGCGATGCGGGTTCGTACCAGATCGCCCAAGGTGTCCCACGCGCGGATGCTCCGTTCGTTCCCGCCGGTGGCCTCGAGGATCCGGATCCCCTCGGCGCGCAGTTGATCGCGCGCGGCCAGGTGACGTCGCGTGCGTTCGGTGTCGAGATCCCATTGCTGCTCGAGCGCGGCAAGGCTGTGCCGGCGGACGGCGACGGCAGTACCGTCGGGCTCCGTGGATTCGAGGTGTTCGATCTCGTCCTTGAGCGCCGTCATTCGTTTCCTCATCAACTGCAGCGGCGTCAGCGTGGTGGCAAGCTCGCTGGACAGGCTCTGCAAGCGAGTCAGGATCCGATCCCGCGCCGCAACCAACGTCACGGCATCCAGCGGCCCGTGCAGGTTGTCCGGGCTCGCCTCCCAGCCGAGGACCGAATACGCCCGCCGTCGGCTCTCCAGGTACTCGGCCAGGGAGGAGGCGAGCCGCAGCAGGCGGTCCTCCCGCTCGGCCAGGATGCGCTCCGCCTCCGCCAGCATGGCGCGCGCCTCCTCCGGTGTGCGGCTGGCGGTCCCGCGCGCGACCAGAGCCTGCTCCCATTGTTCTCGCTGCCGGTCCACCTCCTCAAGGGCGGTCCACTCCGTGTCGCACAGGCGAGCGAGGCCCGACATGTCCTCGGCGAAGGACGCGGTGATCGGCTCGGTGGTGCCGACCAGGAAGAGACTCAGTCGCGCGTCGTCGGGTACCTCCGACAGCGGCGGAGCCGGCACCAGGCTGGCCTGCAGCACGGTCGCGATCCCGGAACGCGGCCGCTCGACGCCGATGGCACCGACCAGGTGGAGGCGCTGCCGCAGATCGGATTCAGCCTCGGCCGATCCGCGCAGGGTCAGGCTGGGGAGCGCCGGCAGCTGTTCGCGTTTGAAGAAGAACCCCGCCCTGGTCGTGGTGCGATCGCCGGTGAAGCCCGCCGGCTCCTGGATCGATCGCTTGAGCGCCACCTCGACGAAGGCATCCAATCCCAGCGGTCGTCCCAGCTGGTTCAGCCAGCCCTCGCGCAGCGCCGCCTCGATGGCACGATCCGGCTCATTGGCCGCCGGCCGAACCTGGTCGGCCAGGCCCAGGGCGGCCTCCAGCTTGAAGGCGGAGACCGCCAGCCCGCCGCGCAAATAGGGGCGCAGGTTGACGCCAAGCCGCCTGAAACCGGCGTAGTACCTCAGGCTCAGGTCGTCGCCGCTCCTCACGATCGTGCCAGAGTGCCCCAGGGCTCCGGCATCGAAGGCCGCCCCCGTCGCCAGCGCCCCGAGCGCGATCGGGACGCTGGCGCGCGCGATGCGGCGCTTCGCCACCAGCCAGTCCTCGTCGGTCTGCGGGAAAAACGACTGCTGCGCCAGCAGGAACACCGAGAGGTCCGCGATCTCTCGCGCCGAGAAGTGTGTCAGCAGCGAGTTCTGGACTTCGCGGCCCGCGCCCTCGCCGACCATGGCGTCCAGGGTCGCGAACGGCTGGATCTTGAGATCGATGAGCGACACCGAATCAGGCGTGACCATGTGAATCCGCCGGCTGCGCACCGTATCGAGGCGGGTCATCTGCGCGACCAGCTGCCGGTAGATGGGGTATCGGATCTGAAACGGCAGCAGGCTCAGCTTGTACGTGGTCGAATCGTGCAGCGTGCGGGGATTGCCGACGAAGCGATCGATCTCGTTCTCGAAATGCAGCAGCTCGAGGGTTTCGACCAATCGGAACAACTCCGTGTGACCCTTGCCCAGCGCGCTCAGGAACGCCTCGGGCACCGCGGCAAAGATCCGACCGAGATCGACCTCGCCCGACCTTGACGGCGTGGTCTGCCCCATGGCGGCGGTCGCGACCAAGAGGGTCAGCGCTGCCGCGAGCGCTCCCGATCCGCCGGGCCCCGCTGCCGTCTTTGCCCACCCCACGCGGTAATTGTAGGCCGAAAACTAGGGTAGCGGCGCCTTGCGCGTCTCGCTCTGCTGGGCGCCCGCCTGCTTGGCGCGGGCGATCGCAGCGGTCCGCAAGGTGCGCCCTCCCGGGCCGTCCCCCAGCTTGCGCCGGGCCGCTTCACCGTGCCCCGCTCCCAGGATGTCGCGCAGGTAAGCCTGGTAGGCAAAGGTGTCCGAATGGTGTTCGTTGTGACAGGCGAGACACGTCGTCTCCGGCGTCTCCCGATGAACCGAGATCGGATCCTCCAGCCCCTTTTCGGCGACGTGTTTGGACGCGGGCCCGTGGCAGGTCTCGCACTGCACGTCGGTCAACCCCTTGGCGTGTCCCAGGGTGGCGCCTCCCACTTGCCCGTAGCCGGTCACGTGGCAGCTGACGCACTTGTAGTCGGCCTGTTTGCCTCCTTTGACCAGCGTCTCCCAAGCGCTCGCGTGGACTGTCTTGTTCCAGAAAGCGACGGCGGCCTTGTGACAGCCCCCGCACCGTGAGGCGCCGACGTAAAACGGGCGTCCCGGTTCGGGCGGTGGCGGCGGCGCGGCGTTTTTCAGATTTACCGACGCGATCCGTGCGTCCAGCCGTTTGATCGCCGCCACCATCGACGCGTCACGCGGCAATGTCCGCCGCAGCGGGATCAGCCGGTTGGTGAAATAGCTGCCCGCGGCCGGCGGCGCCCACGCTGTTGTCAGCCGCTCCCGTTCGGCTGCCAGCTCGTCCCGCTCGCGGCGCTTGCCTGCGACAAACGTCGGATCCGCGCCCGCGGCCCCCGACCACTTGGCCAGGTCCGTGTCCAGCTGCCGGAGCGCGCCGTTGATCTCCTCCCTGCGCAGCGCCTGCGCCTCCGGTCCCCCGGCGTCGATCAGCGCCGCGGGCGCTCCCGCCGCGCCCGAACGCAGCACCAGATCGATGCGTCCCACCCGCTGCAGCTCGTTCGCGGGCGCCAGCAAGAACGCGCGCTCGACCCTCTCCGCCCTCGGCGATCCGGCTTGCACCTGTCGCCCCAGCACCACCAGGTCGGCCCCGGCGTCGCGCGCCACTCGTCGTGCCACCGCCTTGTCGACGGCGGCCAGAACAATCACGACCTCCGCCCCCTCGCGCCGCAAGCGCTCGCTGTCGCGACGGGCCGCCTTCACGGGGTCCTCGCCCTTGACCTTGAGCGCATCGCCCAGCGCCGCATCGCTGACGCCCAGGAGGCCCACCTTCACGCCCCCGACGATGCGAACGCTGGCGGGTTCGACAACCGCGGCGGCGGCGAGGTTGGAGGCCAGTCGCCTGGGCGAAACCAGCTCCGCGCCGCCCGTCAGATCCGTCTCACCTAGGGCCGCGCCCGCCAGCCCCAGCCTGCTGAGCTCGGTCGCGAGGAAGGTGGCGCGCAGATCGTCCGCCGGGCGTTCCTTGGCGGCGATGCCGCCCTCGGGGTAAAGGAGGCTGCCCGCGTCGACCAGCATGACGGCGCCGCCATGCTTCTTCGCCTCGCTGCGCGCCTGTCGGACCACGTCGGCGTAGCGCGCAATGTCCCCCAGCGGATCGCTGGTGCAGCCGCACGGTTCGATGGCGCCGTGCACCTCCGCGGTATAGAAGATGGTCAGCCGGCGGTCTTTTGCCGTCGCTGCGGGGCTGGCGAAAACCAGCAACACGATGATCGCCAGCGCCATGGCCGGTGGTGACGCTGCAGGCGGCTTGGGCGAACGAGGCAAGGGGGACCCACTATGGCAACCAACAGTCACCGGGGCCAATTCCCGTCCTTGACCTTGACATGCGGCCCCCCGGCCGATAGCCTCCCGCACTCGCTTTTCGAAGCATTAACAAGGGATAACTGATGTCCGTCACCATTCGTCTCACCCGCGCCGGCAGCAAGAAGGTTCCGTTTTATCGCGTCGTCGCTGCCGACCGTCGCGCCCCCCGGGATGGCCGATTCATCGAACAGCTGGGGGTTTACGATCCCCTGCGCGACCCGGTCGAATTCCGCATCGACGAACCGCGCCTGCAGCACTGGCTGTCGGTCGGCGCGCTTCCCAGCCCGACCGTAGGTGAGCTGATTCGCGGCAAGCGTCGCTTGGCTGCTCCCGAGGCCGCGCCGCCCCCGGCGGCAGCCAAGCCCAAGCGCGCCAAGGCGGCGGCCAAGCCCGCCTGACCATTCATCGTGCGCGCTTCAGCAACAGCGATCCTATGAGCGACGAACTCCAACGTAACGGCGACCGCGGCGGTGCACCCCTGGGCGCTCAGCCGTCCCTGCGCGAGCTGGTCGATTACCTCGCCCGCGGTCTCGTCGATCGTCCCGAGGAGGTCGAGGTCGAGGAGATCGAAGAATCCGACGCTCTGGTCTTCGAGCTCAAGGTGGCCGAGGAGGACCTGGGCAAGGTCATCGGCAAGCAGGGCCGCACGGCCAAGGCGCTGCGCACGATCCTATCGGCCGCATCGGCCAAGACCCGCCGCCGCGTGATCCTCGAGATTCTCGAGTAACGCCAGCCTCGCGCGTGGAACAGCGCGAAAACCCCTACGACCCTGACACGTTGCCCGTGGGCGTCCTGGGCAAGCCGCATGGCCTGGCCGGCGAGATGATCCTGCGGCCCTTCAACGCCGCCAGCGCCTGCGAGTGGCTGGAAGGCGGCGCCCCTGGCAGCCTGCTGCTGGAACGCGACGGGCGTCGTGCGTCTCACCGACTTCGTTCTTGTCGCCCCGCCGGGGATCGCTTGCTGGTCGCCTTCGAGGGTGTCACCACCCCCGAGGCCGCCAGGGCGCTGACCCTCAGCGTGGTCCGGATCCCGCGCAGCGCCTTGCCGCCGCTTGGCCCCCGTGAATATTACGTGGAGGACGTCGTCGGTTGCGAGGTGATCAACGCCGACGGGACGCGCCTCGGCACCGTCGACCAAACATTCTGGAACGGCGCCCAGGACGTGATGGTGGTAGTACCGGGTGACAAGGGGGAGGCAGACGAGCTGCTGATCCCGCTGGTCCCCGATTTCGTTCAGATGGTGGACGCGCCCGCACGCAGGATAACCGTCACCTGGGACGCCGCGCAAAACGGATAGACGAATCGACGATGGCCGCTGACGAAAAACCTTTGCTCACGTTCGAGATCGTCACGCTTTTTCCCGAGATGTTCGACGGGTTCTTGCGCGGGTCGCTGCTGGGCAAGGCGATCGCCGCCGGCCTCATCGCCGCCCACCGTACCAACCCACGCGACCACGCCCCGGGCCGCCATCGCTCGACCGACGACACGCCGTATGGCGGCGGGCCGGGGATGATCCTGCGGGTCGAGCCGCTGGCCGGCGCGCTGGATGCGATTGTAGAGGCGCGCGGGCCGGCGCATCGGATCTTGCTGACGCCGCAGGGCAAGCTGTTCGACCAGCGGCGCGCCCGCGAGCTGGCGGCGCTCCCGCGCGTCGCCCTCGTGTGTGGTCGCTACGAGGGTGTCGACGAACGAGTCGGTGCCCGCCTGTGTGACGAACAGCTGAGCATCGGCGACTATGTGCTGGCCGGCGGCGAGGTGGCCGCGGCCGTCATCATCGAGGCGCTGGCGCGACTTTGCCCGGGCGTCATGGGCTGCGGGTCGTCGGCGACCGACGAGTCGTTCTCCGAGAATCGCCTGGAGTACCCGCAGTGGACGCGCCCGGAGGAATGGCAGGGGCTGGCCGTCCCGAAGGTCTTGCTGTCGGGAGACCACCAGGCCGTCGCCCGCTGGCGCCGCCGCGAGGCGCTCAAGCGGACCCGCGAACGCCGCCCCGACCTCCTGGCTGCCCACCCGCTGACCGAGGAAGAACAGCATCTGCTGGCCGAGGAAAAAGACTAAGCCGTGTATCGCGTGAGGGAGGGACGGCTTTGCCGGCCCGACCTCATCGCGGGGGGGGCGGGACCCTTTCAGGGTCCCGCTTTAGTCGTTCCCTTGACTACCAGGGCCGCTCCGTTTAGGAATAACGCCCCGCCATGAGCCAGAACCCCTTGATCCGAGAGATCGAAAAGACTTATCAGCGCACCGACATCCCCGACTTCCGTGCCGGCGACAGCGTGCGTGTGCATACCCTCATCAAGGAAGGCGACAAGGAACGCGTGCAGATCTTCGAGGGCCTGGTGATCGGACAGCACCGCGGTGGTTCGCGCGCGTCGTTCACCGTGCGCAAAGTTTCGTACGGCGTCGGCGTGGAGCGTATTTTTCCAGTTCACACGTCGCGCATCGAACGCATCGAGATCGTCCAGAAGGGGCACGTCCGCCGCGCACGCCTCAACTATCTGCGCGGCCTGCAGGGCCGCGCCGCCCGCATCCGCGCTGAGAAGAGCGCCCTCGACATCGCCGCTGCCGGCGGCGAGCCGTCGCCCGGACCCTCCGCTCCGCCGACCACCACGCCGCCGACGACTCCTCCCACCGAGGGTTAAGTCACGCCTCTTTCCTCGCGGCCCGGCACGGGGAGACACGCCGAGGATCTGGCGGTCGCGTTGCTTGAACGCGCCGGTTTGCGGATCGTCACCCGCAACTGGCGCCGCCCCGAAGGCGAGCTCGACGTCGTCGCCGACGACGCCGGCACCTGCGTCTTCGTCGAGGTCCGCTCACGCACGGGCGTTTCTCAGGGCCACCCCCTGGAATCGATCACCCCCAAAAAACGCGCCCAGATCATCCGCACGGCCCGTCTCTACCTCGACGCCGCCGAACCCCACCCCAACGCCGGCTACCGCTTCGACGTCATCTCGGTGACGTTCCCGGTCGACGGCAGCTCCCCCGTCGTCCTCCACATCCCGGACGCGTTCGATCTGACGGGCCCTTAAGAGAGTTCCGCCGCGGCCTTACTTGACGTTCTTGCAGGTCGTCATTCCGGGGCGGCAAACCGCCGGGGTCTCGAACCCGGCTGTGGGGGGTTCGACGAAGTCGCGGCAGATGCACATCGGGCGGCAGCAGAAATCGCCCACCGTCGTGGCCACCGCGCAGAAATATCCGCCCTTGCAGCGTTTGTCGGTGGTCCCGCCGCCGCGCAGCTCGCCGTCGGCGCAGTCGTCGTTGGACGAACAGTCAGACGTGCAGTAAGGGCCGGTGTCGGCTGTCTTTTCACCGAGCGGCTGGATACAGATCCGGGTCGGGCACTCCAGCGCCTGGTCGTTGATCGTTGACGTGGCGCCAGCGCCGCGATCGCCGCCATCGTCCTTGACGTTCAATTCGCACGGACGCCCGATGTGCTTGTTCTCGCAACCCGCATTACCTGCAAATGCCAGCAAGAAGACGAAGGGAGCGAATCGAGCGGGAGACGACAACCTCATGGGGACTCCTTGGGTCCTGTGATTTACGTCCTCTTTGGGGACGGGGCACGCGCGTGTCGATCGTCACCCGCTCCGGCCCGTGAAGGCCGCGCCATGTTACCTACGGGACCACACCTGTCAAGCGCGAAGCGGGGAACCTGACGTGTCTAATGCGTGCTGTTAAGTAGGCGTCAATTACAGGATTTTTCGGTCCCTGGAGACTCCCAACCCACCTGAATGTCCCACTTGACACAGCGGATCGCGTTGCATAGCATGGCCCGGTTTTAGGGTGTGCTTTCACACGTCTCTCCACGCCTCTGTATGGATTGGTAAGGAATTGTAGTTAACCGAATGCACCGCGATCGCCGGCCCATCGTCACGACCGCCCGGCGCTTCACCCCACGAGGTCTGCACATGAGCCGCAACCGCGCAGTCGGTATTCTTCTGACCGGGCTTGTCGTTTCGTTTTCGACCAACGGGTTGGCCGCGAAGAAAAAGAAGGGCGATTTTCAGCCTGACGGCGCGGCGGCGGGAGATCAGCCGTCCAAAATTCTTGAACGCGGATTCAAATTGTATGACGGCGAGGATTTTTACTCGGCCTCGATCGAGCTGAACAAAGTCATCGAGGGCGAATCCGGCGACAGCGAGGCCAACAAACAGAAGGCCGAATTCTGGATGGGCAAGGCCCTGTACAACATGAAGTTTTACTCGGCGTCGTTGTCGTACTTCGACAAGGTGGTCCAGAAGGGCCCGACCCACGCCTATTACAACGCCACCCTCAAATGGCTGGCGTCGCTGTCGCGGCAGCTCCCTGATTCAACCGGAATCCTGGAAAAGATCGGGAAATACAACCGATCCGAGCTGGATCAGCCGGCGCTGGAGAAGGTGCGCGACGAGCTCTATTTCCTCCTCGGGAAGTTCTATTACCAGAAGGGGAATTTCAAGGAGTCGGTGTCGCTGTTTGCGACCGTTCCGCCGTCCAGTGAGTTCTACGTCCAGGCGAAGTTGTTCGAGGGTGCCACGCACGTTCGCGAGCTGAAGGCCAAACCTGCCGTCGAATCCTTCAAAGAGGTGCTCCGCGCCGCCGCGGAGAGCAACGACGCCAAGGTCAAGCCGTTCGAGGATCTGGCCAATCTGTCGCTGGCCCGAACGTTCTATTCAACCGGCCAGTTCGATCTGGCGACCAAATACTTCGACCGCGTTTCACAGGAGTCCTACGACTGGGCCAACAGCCTGTTCGAGGCATCGTGGGCCAACTTCATGTTGAAGCAGAAGGGGTACTCGAAGGCGCTGGGCAACATTCACACGCTGCAGGCGCCCTATTTCGAGAACTACATCAAGCCCGAGTCGATCGCCGAAGCCCTGACCGTCAAGGCGACCATCTACTTTTACAACTGCCTCTACGATCGCGCGGCGGAAGCCATCGGGGAATTCAACGTGGTTTACCCGCAGCTGTTTCAGGACCTCAAGAAGTTGATCAGCAGCACGCCGGACAACACGGCCCTGTTCGAGGTCGCGGCCAAGATTCGCAACGGGACGTCGGGCTTGCCGCAGCAGACCGAGCGCGCGGCGCG
>DASRQT010000411.1:0-1536 GCA_035696485.1 Polyangia bacterium
ACCGGCGGCGTCCCGATCTTCGCGTTGAGAGCCAGCGAATAGTGGAAGGCCTTCAGCTTGCCGACCGACTCCTTCTTGAAGGTCCAGTCGAACAGACCGACACCGCCCGACTGGCCTCCCGCCTGCGCGTTCCACCACGCCAGCGCGGCGGCCTTGTCCATCCGCGCCATCTCGGCGCCCAGCTGCGTCGCGGTGGCCACATCCTTCAAGGGGTAGATGACCGACATACCGAGGTGCGGCCGCGCCCGCCCTGCCCCCTGCGCCTCGCCGGTCGAGGCAGCCACGAAGGCGTCGTAGAACTTCAACGCCGCCGGCGCGCCCTTGTCGGCGCTGGTCTCCAGGCGCCGACGCTGCTTGGCCAGTTGCTCCTTGATGAAGGGCCCGTAGCTGGACGCAAAAACCAGCGCCACGTCGCCACCGGGCGCGAACAGCGAAGGATCGAGGCGGAACGGCTTGGCCTCGCGCGCCAGCTTCTCCAGGCCCGACCCCGGTTTGGCGTTCAACCGGCTCCGGATCGCCAATCCGCGGCTGGTGTCGATCATGAGGCCGATCTCGATGGTCGACGCGTCGGCGACGTAACCCAGCAGGTCTGCCAGGAGCTCGACACCCTCGGTCGACTGCCCGGCCGCGACCTGGCCCGCGCGCGCCTTGTCCAGCATACGCGCCAGGCCCGCCTTGACGTCGGTGCCGTTCGCGCGCGCGATGGCCTCCGGATACAGCACCGCGGTCACCTCCTCGGGCGCCGTCCGGCGCGCCTCCAGCGCCAGCATCGCGCCCCGTTCCAGGGCCAGCAGCGAATCGCTCAGGACCAGCACGGTGCCCGAAATCCAGATCCACCCCTTGCCGCCCGACCCGTTGTCGATCTGGAACGCCTGTCCGCGACGCGAGACCACCTTCCCCAGCGCGTCGGCGACTTTCTGCGCCTCGGTCACGCCCTTGGCCGCGATCGCCATCACCAGCCCCGGCTCCATGTTGGGCCCCAGCGACACCAGGGCCGCGCCGGCCGGGCTGGCGAAATCCAGGTTCTCACCCACGGCCGGCGACAGGCCCGCCTGCGACAGCAACATGTCCCGGACACCCACCGGGTCGAGCGGCAGCGGCACGGCCCGGCCGACCAACGCCGTCCCCGCGCCCAGCAGGCGATCGAGCGACGAGATGGAGATCGACGTCATCAGCGACGGACGCGCCTCCGCCACCGGTGCCAGCCGGACCGGCGGTTCCGCGGTCACGGCGGACGCAGCCCTGGACGCGGCGACCGCCGTCGCCGCGCTGCCTGGTGCCGGCGCGCCAGGCTGCGCGCAGGCCGAGACCGCCGCCATCAGGGCGAACGGGACAACAGCACGACCACGGCGTGGATCTCCGGAAGACATGAGGCGGAGGATACTGCTACATCAACTCCAGCCCTAAGTATTTCCTGACCGCGAAATAGTCCTCGCTGACGGAATAGGAAAGTAGATCCTTGAGGCGCCGCTTGGCCGGTATCGGGCTCGACCCGGCCGGCTCCAACGAGATCACGCGCGCGGCGGACGTCAGATC
>DASRQT010000412.1:0-10690 GCA_035696485.1 Polyangia bacterium
CCGGAGCCTAAACGAGCCAGGGTAATGCCTAGCACGCTTATTGACTGATGGTCAATAGAGACCCTAGTATCGGGTGGGCATGTGGACGCTGGCCCGGAAGATCCTGCTTTACGACCGGGTGAAGTTCCTGGTCGCGGCGGCCGGGGTCTCGGTCAGCGTGTTCCTGGTGCTGGTGCAGATCGGCCTCTACCTGGGGTTCATGCAGAACGCCTCGAACATCATCGATCATGCGCGCGCCGATCTGTGGGTGGCCAGCGCCGGAACCGAGAACTTCGACGTCGCGGCGCCGATGGACGAGCGCACGTACTACCGCGTGGCGGAGACGCCGGGGGTCGAGCGCGCCGAGCGGATGGTGCTGGCCTTCGGGCAGTTCAAGATGCCGAGCGGCGGCGCGCAGGGCGTGGAGGTGGTGGGGCTGGAACGGGGCGCGCGCCTGTTCTGGCCGTGGAACGTGGTCGAGGGGGACGCGCGCGGCGTCGGCGAGGTCGACGGCATCGTGGTTGATCGCAGCGAATTTGCCAAGCTGGAGATGAGCGCCATCGGCGACCGGCGCGAGATCACCGGCATGCGCAGCCGCATCGTCGCGCTGACGCAGGGGATCCGCAGCTTCACGACGTCGCCGTACATCTTCACCAACATCCACACCGCGCGCGCCTACACGCGCCTCACTCCCGATCAGATCACGTACGTGCTGGTGTCCGCCGCGCCCGGCGTGAACATCGCCAGGTTGCGCGATCGCCTCAATCGCATCCCCTACGTCAGCGCCTACGAGGCCCGCGACTTCTCGGCGCGCGCCCGCTCCTACTGGTCGGAGCGGACAGGGGTCGGCGTCGGTTTCTTCATGACCGCGATGATGGGCGTGATCGTCGGTCTGGTGGTGGTGGGGCAGATCCTCTACAACGGCACCCTCGAGCACATCCGCGAATACGGCACGATGAAGGCGATGGGCGCCGAGAACGGCGCCATTGTGCGCGTGATCCTGTATCAGGCCCTGATCTCGGCGGCGCTGGGTTTGATCCTGGGCGGGGTCATGGCGGTGCTGGCGCGCAGCGGGTTGCGGGCCGCGAATCTCAGCGTGCTGCTGACGCCCGGCCTCATGGCGGCGACGGCGGTGCTGACGGCCGTCATGTGTTCGCTGGCGTCGTTGCTCTCCATCGTCAAGGTGCTGCGCCTGGACCCGGCGTCGGTTTTCAAGGGTTGAGGATCGCGGCGACATGAACCCCATCGTCGAGCTGCGCAAGGTCGGTAAACGTTACGGCGCCGGCGCCAACGCCGTGCAGGCGCTGGTCGACGCCGATGTGGCGGTCCACGCCGGTGAGGTGCTGCTGATCCAGGGCCCGTCGGGGTCGGGCAAGACCACGTTGCTGTCGATCCTGGGCCTCCTGCTGCGCCCGACCTCGGGCGACGTGGTCGTCGACGGGCAGGTCGCCACCGGGCTGCCGGAGCGGGCGCTGCCGGCGATCCGGGCGCGACACTTCGGCTTCGTCTTCCAGGGGTTCAACCTGTTCGCGGCCCTGACCGCGCTGGAGAACGTCGCGCTGGCGACACAGATGAAGCACCCGAAGGCGCGCGACACGGTGGAAGAGGCGCGGCGCCTGCTGGCAGCGGTCGGGCTCGGCGATCGCATGCACCACCGCCCCGAGGAGCTGTCCGGCGGACAGAAGCAGCGGGTCGCGATCGCGCGCGCGCTGGGCGGCGGCCCACCGGTGATCCTGGGCGACGAGCCGACGGCCGCGGTCGATTCAAAGACGGCCCTGGGAATCATGGAGCTGCTGCACGGCCTGGCGCGAAACGAAGGACGCGCCGTGGTGGTCGTGACCCACGACCATCGCCTGGAGCGCTACGCCGATCGCGTGGTGGGCGTGGAGGACGGCCACGTCTCCGGTGGACATCGAAGCGGGGCGCCGTCGTGAAGGCGAAGACGCTGATCATTGTATTGGCGTCCGCGGCGGCGGTGGCGCTGGTCTGGCTGGCGCGAGCATCGACAGGAGGGAGCGGCGGGCGGCAGGCCCTGTCGCACCCCATGGAACGCGACGAGGTGGTGGCGCCGGGACGGGTGGAAGGGCAGACCGACGTCATTGATCTGGGTTTCGAGCAGAGCGGGCGCATCGCCGTCCTGACGGTCGGGGAAGGTGATCGCGTCATCAAAGGGCAGGTGCTGGTGCGTCTCGATGATCGGCTGGCGCGCTCTCGCGTGGCGCGCGCGCAGGCGGCGCTGGACGGGGCGCGGGCGCGCCGGGACGCCGCGTTTCGCGGCTCACGGGTGGCGGAGATCAAGGCGGTTGAGGCGGAGGCCGACGCCGCTCGCGTCCAGGCGCGAAGCGAAGCCACCGAACGCGCGCGTGGCGATCGCCTGCTGGGCTCTCAGGCCATCACAAGCGCCGAGGCCGAGCGCCTTCGCACCGGGGCCGAGGCGGCGGCCGCACGCTCCGCCGCCGCGGAAGCAAGGCTGGCAATGGTGCGCGAGGGGACGCGCGGTGAGCTCAAACGCGCGGCCCTGGCCGAGGTGGCGGCGGTGGAGGCGGAGCTGGAGGAGACCCGGATCCTGCTGGCCCAGACCGAGCTTCGCTCGCCCATCGACGGGGTCGTCCTGCGCCGGTTCGCCGAGGTGGGCGAGCAGGTCTCGCTGGTGCCGCCGACCATCGTCCTGGCCATCGCCAACCTCGATCGCCTGCAGGTGCGCGCCGAGGTCGACGAGGAGGACATCGCGCGCGTGTCGCTGAAGCAGGTCGGCTTCGTGCGCGCCGATGCTTACGGCGAGCGCCGTTTCCCCGGACACGTGGTCCGCGTGATGCGCGACCTCGGGCGCAAGGCTATCCGCAACGACGATCCGCGGGCGCGGGTCGACACGCGCGTGCTGGAGGTGATCTTCGTCTTTGAAACCACGCCCGATCTGCCGCTGGGCCTGCGCATGGAACTTCACCTGCCAGCGCCCGCCGGGCGGCGAGGGTAACCGATGCCCGTCGTGACTGCGTGCCGGAAGCGGCTTGGAAAGACTGCTGCCGCCGCGGTGGCGCTGTTGATCGTGACCACGGTCGCGACGGCCGGCGCGCAGACCAGGCTGACCGCCGACGAGGTCGCGCACCGCGCGGTCGCCACCAGCGCGACCCTGGCGGCGCGGCGGGCCGACGTCGACGCCGCCGCGGCCGCGGTCAGCGAGGCGCGCGCGACGTTGCTACCGCGAGTGGTGGGGACGGCACGCTATGCGCGTCTGTCCCCGATCACCGCGCCCAGCGTGGGAAACATCGTGGTCACGCCCGATCCGGGGGAAATTTCGCAGCAGAACTTCCCGGTGTCGGTGGCGGTCCGTTTCCCGGTGTTGCTGGACCAGTACGTCCTGCAGGCCGGCGCATCGGTGCCGCTGTCCGACTACCTCTTGCGGTTCCCGCACACCACGACCGCCGCGGCCGAAGGCGCGTCGGCGGCGCGAGCCAACCAGCGCGCCGCTGCCGCGCGCATCGCGGGCGACGCCCGCGCGCTGTACTACGAGTGGGCGCGCGCGCGGCTGCAGCGCGACGTGGCGGTGAGCGCGCGCGAGCAGACGCGGGCGCACCTCGAGTACGTCAAATCGCGCCGGGATGCCGGTGGGTCGACGGTTGCCGATGTCCTGCGCGTCGAGTCGCAGCTGGCGGCCGCCGACCTGCTCGCGTTGCGCACGGAGAACCTGGCCGGATTGCTGGAGGATCAGCTGCGCACGGTGCTTCACGATCCGGGCAAGCAGCCGTATACAGTGGGCGACGATCTGGACGCCGCAACACCCGCGGCGCCGACAAGCGGCGACGCTGCCACCAGCCGCGCGCTGGAGGAACGGGCCGAGCTTGCGGCGCTGGCCCACATGAGCGCCGTCGACCGCGCGCTGGGTCACGCCACGCGCGCGCTGGTGCTGCCGCGCCTGGAGCTCTATGGCGGCATTCTGTCGGCCAATCCCAACCCGCGCTTTTTTCCGCAGCAGGATCGTTTCCACACCACCTGGGAGGCGGGCGTCAGTCTGACCTTCTCACCCAATGATGTGGTCGCCGGGCTGGCGGTCGCGCGAAGGCAGCGCGCGCGCGCCGCCGCAACCGACGCCGAACGGCAGACGCTGGCCGAGGCTATCCGGGCGGAGGTGCTGGCCGCCGCGCGCGCGCAGCAGGAATCCGCCGGCGCCATGGCCACCACGGCGCGCGGCCTGGCGGCGGCGGAGGAATCGTATCGAGTGCGGCGCGCGCTGTTCACCGAAGGTCGCGCCACCTCCGTGGAGCTGACCGACGCCGAGACTGATCTTGTTCGCGCGCGCCTGGCAGCCATCGATGCGCGCATCGACGCGGGGTTGGCTCGCGTTCGTCTGCAAAAGGCCGGCGGCGAATCACCATAACCGGGAGGAAACCATGACCACGACGACCATCACCCTGGCACGACTGACTGCGCTCGGCGCCCTGACCGCCCTTGCGGCTTGCGGCGGCGGCAGCACGGCGACACCGGGCCCAAGCGCCGGCTCCGGGGGATCGTCGGCTGACTCCGGCGTTCCCGGTACCGGTGGTGGTGACGGCGGCGCCAGTGGCAGCGGCGGCGCCAGTGGCAGCGGCGGCGGCGCCGGCGGTGCCGGCAGCGGCGGAACCGGCGGCAGCGTCAACCCGGATGGCGCGGCCGCCTGCATGGCGCGAACGGGGTTCACGCTGGCGATCCACGTGGTCGTCGACCTGAGCTGGCCCGACACGCTGGGCGCAAACGCGGGCACGGGCAAGATGCACCTGTGGAACCTGGCCAGGCTAACCGCCAGCGGCACGTCCATCAGCGGCATGACGCAGCCGTGCGGCAGCACCCTCCCCGAGCTGACGTTCAAGCCGCTGGTTGGCGGCGGCAAGAGCCTGCTGGATGTCCCCGACGCGGTCTGGGACGCGCCCAACGCGCCGAAGGCCGCCAGCGTCGGGACGCTCAGCGGCTGGAACCCGGGCAGCACGCTCGTCACCGAGGCGACCAACGTCCTGGTCGGGCTGACCATGCCCGATCCCAACGGCCCCTGGCCGGCGACCCACGACCTGGTCGCGGCGGTCGACGCCGACGGTGACGGCAAGCCCGGCATCACCGGCGTGGCCAGGAACGGATCCGGTTTCGTGCAGCCGCCGGTCGCGACGCCGATCCTGGGAATAGGCCCCAAGGCCGACAAGGTCTATCTGGTGTCGCGAACGGCGATCGCCCTTGGCGGGATGGTGTCGTCGTGCACGGAGCAGTCGGGGACCGTCACGGTCAAGTTCTTCGACAGCCACATCGTCGGTTGCCATGTCAGCGGCGGCGGCGAATGCACCACCGCGCAGGTCGATTTCCTGGACATGAACCGCACCACCTTCACGACGATGGGCGGAACCTTCACCTCGAAGATGGTTCCGGACACCGCCACCTGCGCGGACGCCCGCGGCATGTGATTCTTCCTTTCGGATCCCAGCTAGAACGTCGATACCAATGTAACGCCGGTCAGCAATCCGACGCGGGTATCAACGGTCGGGACAACAAACCAGGAACCGACGCCGCCGGCGGGCGCCGCGTCCAATATTCCCGCGCGATATCGGGCCAGCGCGTCGACCGACTGCCGCGGTTGCGTATAGATGATGGTTTCGCCGACGGCGATGCCAACGGCGCTCCCCACCGCGCCGGTGATCCACCGCCCATAGCCGAGGCCGAGCGTCAGCCCGACGCCGATGTTCACGACCAACACGCCCATGTGCTGGAGCCAGCTCTTGCCGAAGTTTTCCCGCCACGCGGCCGCGACCAGCATCCGCTCGGCCTCGGCGAGGACACCGCTCTTGCAATCATCAGCGGCGGCGCCGGCGGCGGCCAACCGTTCATCCAGCCGCCGCGCGTCGCGCATCACCGTCAACGGCGTCACCAGGATCGGGAACAGCCCAAGCACGGATTTTGCGCCGCCCAGCAACAGCTCCGCCCGTTGACCGCGATCGCTGACCAGCGGAGCAGCGGCGAACTGGGCCGCGCCGACCGCCGTCAGTCCGATCCCCCATCCCCAGGTCCACGTGCGCGCCGGCACGGCGCCTCTGCGCAAGTTGTCGGCAATGAAGCGCAGCCGAATGGAGGGGGCGATCTCGTCAACACGTGACGCCGCGCCCTGTGCGATTTCCGGTAATGTCGGGCATCCGGAGGCCCAGGAAACCGCGGGCGTCAGGTCCAAGGACCCGGCCGCCAACACGATCAGGCCCGCCGCGGCGCGTACGCGGGAGCCGCTACCGCGGTACGTCGCACAACATCTGGCCAACTAATCTGTTCGTTATCATGCTATTAAATCATGGTCAATAAGCTATCGTGTGAGATCCCCGCGATGGACGTGACCCGAATGAACCCTTCTCGTCGCAAGCTGACCGGTGGCTATCGCCCCCTGCGCCTGATCTCGGATCAGGACATCAAGGCGATGCACCAGCTCTTCACTGGTTTTTACGAGAACGCCGACCAGCCGACGTTCCTGCGTGACCTGTCGAAGAAGGACGGCGCCATCCTGGTGCGCGACAAGGAGACCAAACAGATCTGTGGATTCACGACGGTCAAGAAGGTGCCGCTGTGGGACGGCCGTCGCGACGCGATCGGCGTGTTCAGCGGCGACACCATCCTGGACCCGGCCTGCTGGGGCGATCGAACCCTCAAGGACGCGTTCACCCGCTATCTGCTGTCGCTGTGGCTGACCTCGTTCGGGACGCCGCTTTACTGGCTGCTGATCTCCAAGGGCTACAAGACGTACATGTTGCTGGCCAAGAACTTCGTGAACTATTACCCCCGCCACGACGCGCCCGCCGATCCGAGGCTCGAGCGCCTGGTGCAGGCCTACTCCGAGAAGCTGTTCCCGGGGAAGTACGACAAGCAGCGCGGCATCCTCGATTTCGGTGAAGGGGCGCAGCGCCTGCGCGATGACGTCGCCCCGATCACCAAGGAGATGCGTCTTACCGACCCGGTCATCAACTTCTTCGAACGCCGCAATCCCGGCTGGACGCGCGGTCACGAGCTGCCGTGCGTGGCGGAGATCTCCATCTCGCTGCTGAAGCCGTACCTCGTCAAGGAACAGCGTAAGTCGATAGTGGTGGCGACCGCGCCGCCTGCGCGTTCGGATGCCGGCGACGCCGGTGATTCCGTATTCGCGCGCGCCCGGCTGCACGCGCCCGCGGGCACCGAGCAACGGAGCGGCGTGGAGTGAGCCTGATCAAGAGACGGCTGGTGGCCGGGTGCCGCCAGGTCTCTCACCGCGCCGCCGTGCTGGCCTGCGCGGGATCCGCCCGGGCCTTCGAACACGCGCTGTCCGATGTCCGCGCCGCGCAGCTGCGCAAGCTGGATCAGACCCTGCGCGCGATCGCCGGAACGGCGCAGGCCAAACGCCTGCGTCTCGAATCCGGGCTGAGTCCCGAGGACTTCCGTGACCGCGTCCCCGAGATCCAGTACGCCGACGTCGCGACGGCCGTCGAGCAGCAGCGCGGAGGCGCGCGCGCCCAGTTGACGGCGGCGCGCTGCCGCCGCTATCAGCCGACCAGCGGCTCCAGCGCGAAGGTCAAATGGATCCCGTACACCGCGTCCTTCCTGGCCGACCTGGACGCCGCCGTCTCGCCGTGGGGGTTTGACCTCTACCGGCGCTTCCCCGGCATCGGCAAAGGTCGTCACTACTGGTCCCTGTCGTGGTTGCCCACGAACTTGCGCCTGACCACCGACAGCAACGTCAACGACGATCGCGCGCTGCTGCCGCTGTCGAAGCGCCTGTTCACGGCCATCACCGCGCCGGTCCCGCCGTGGGTGACGACCACCAGCACGTCGGACGAGTCGCTGTTCGCCACGCTGTGTTTCCTGGCGGCGGCCGACGATCTCACCGTGATGTCGGTCTGGAGCCCGACCTTCGCGCTGAACCTGTTCGAACAGCTTGCCGAGCAGCGCGCCGCCGTCGTCGAGGTGCTGGACGCGGGCAGGTGGGACGCGGCGCACCGGCACCTTCCCGGCCGACCGCCGCGATCATTGCGGGCGGCGCAGCTCTTGCGTTCGTGGAACGGCGAGCAGACCGCGAGCTTCTTCCAGGAGCTGTGGCCGGCGCTGGCCCTGGTCAGCGCGTGGGACACGTCGACGTCCGCGCGATGGGCCCGACAACTCGCCAACCTGGTCCCGCACGCGGCATTTCAGGGCAAGGGTCTGTGGGCGACCGAAGGTGTGGTGACCATCCCCTACCGCGATCGATATCCGCTGGCGTTGCGCAGCCATTTCTTCGAATTCGTCGCGCTGGACACGGGCAAGCCGCATTTTGCCTGGGAGCTGCGGCCCGGCCAGACGGTGCGGCCCCTGCTGACGACCAGCGGCGGGCTACTTCGCTACGCGCTGCGGGATCGGCTGGTGGTGCGCGACCTCCTCGGTGACACCCCCTGCTTCGAATATCTGGACCGCATCGACGACATCGATATGGTGGGCGAGAAGATGAGCCCCGAGACCGCGCGCGCCGTCCTCGACACCATCGCGATCGACGGCAGCTGCCGGCCGCTGAGCCTGCTGGCCGTCACGCCGCTCGGGAGCGGCGACAAACCGCGCTACGTGGCGCTGTGCGAGGGCAGCAACCCGGGGCAGGATTCCCGGCGCAGCGCCGAGCTGGACGATTCGCTGCGCGGCGTCTTTCACTACAACCTGGCGCGCGATCTCGGCCAGCTGGGGCCGGCGCGGGTCCTGACCGTGCGCGATGCGCGCCGCCTCTACCAGGAGATCGGCGCCGCGCGCGGCATGGTGATCGGCAACATCAAGCCGGAGGCGCTGCTGCTGTGCGACGACGCCAGGTCCTCCGCGCTGATCCTGGAACGGATCGACGAGGTGACCTGATGGATCTGGCCACTTACTTTGCGCGCTATCCCAACGTCCGCTTCGCGACCCCCGGGGACAACGAAAAGATTTTGGCCTTTTACCGCAAGCTCAGCATGCAGGGCGGCGCCTTCAATATCTTGTTCGTCAAGGATCCGGACTACTTCCGGTTCCTGCG
The DNA here is from genome assembly GCA_035696485.1 of Polyangia bacterium. Taxonomy (GTDB): domain Bacteria; phylum Myxococcota_A; class Polyangia; order Fen-1088; family Fen-1088; genus DASRQT01. Next base: position 8,975 of record DASRQT010000412.1, read on the forward strand.
CTACGAGAGCGCGACGCACGCCGTGGGTCTGGTCGAGGACGACGACGGCAACACCGAGGGCATGTTCACGTTTGCGGTTCGGCCTTGTTACGTCAACGGCCGGCGCGAGAGCACGGTCCACATCTCCGACCTGCGATTTTCGCGCCGGCGCGAGCGCAAGACCAAGTTCGACTGGAAGATGGTCGCGGTGGACCTGTGCGCCCAGAGTCACACCATCACGGAGTTTGCCGGCGCCCGCTACCTGCTGGGATCTTTCGTGATGGCCAACAAGCGGGCGCGCCAGGCCATCGCCTCGCAGAAGACACCGTTCGACATCAGCCCGATCGCCAATTACAAGATGGTGAACCTGCTGGCGCGCAAACCCTTCGGGCGCAGGTCGGCGCAGAAGAACGCCGATCTACGCGTCGACGTGTCGCGCGGCACGGCGGCCGATCAGGAGCCGCTGCGCGCCTTCCTCGACCGGCAGCACCGTCGCCGCGCGCTGGGCTACGTCTTCGAGGGGCCCGACGACGAGCTGGCGCGCCGGCTGGGCAGCTGGGCGGAGTTCACCATGGCGTCGTTCTTCATCGCCCGCGACTCCGCCGGCGCCATCCTCGGCTGTTTCGCGCCGTGGGATCTGTCGCCCGGCCGCCGTATCGTGGTCGACAGGTTTCCGGCGGTTCTGGCGGCGGCGGCGACGATGCTCCGCCCTCTCATCAAGAAAATCCCGCGCCCCGGCGAGGACCTGCGGATTCTCTACCTCACCACGCAGGAGATCGACCTGGATCTGGTGCCTTCGCGCCGCGACGCCGTCTTCCGCGCGCTGCTGGACGCGCTGGATGCGAGCGGCCTGTCCAACGACTTTCACATGGTCGCGCTCTGCGACTACGACCACGACAGCCTTCTTCACCTGGTCGCGCCGCGATACTTCGCCATGAAGACCGACACCATGCTGTATCAGCTGTGCGAACGCGGAAACGCCAACGTGGTCCGGGAAGAAACCCTCGCCTGTCACGCCGGCCACGAGATGTGCCTGACGTAGCATCCCCGGCGAGCAATCGCCGACAATCAACGGGATTTCCGCCGCATTCGAATTGAAGTTGCGTTGATACTCGTCGGCGACAAATGGGGAATTCCAGCGATCGCGAAGTTTTTACGAGCCATCTTCCTCAGGGATTACCGCCTGGATAAACGGTAACCCCATTAGAAAACAATTGTTTGCAGTTTGACTGCGGCGAAACGCCGCGTTGCCTGTGGCGAAATTGTCCCGCCTGCTGCACCAAATGCGTTAACGACGTGCCTCGTTTTTTTTTTAATGACGGAGGGGCGTCTCCCACACCTACCCCTCCGAACCCAGTTGAAATTCGTCGTCGCGTCGAGATGTTCGACGTCGGCATCAGTATTGATCGTCAAGGAGGCCGTCATGGCGTTCAGGAGTTGGTCAACGCTCTTCGCGACCGGCGCAATATTTGTGTCTTTCGCACTCATAGGATGCGGAAGCAGTGAAACCAGCACCACCGGAACCGGCGGCAAGGGCGGCAGCGTCGGCTCCGGCGGTTCGTTCGGCTCCGGCGGCAACGTCGGCTCCGGCGGCAACGTCGGCTCCGGCGGCTCCGGCGGCAACATGGGCACCGGCGGCAACATGGGCACCGGCGGTGGCATGGGCCGCGACGGTGGCGGCATGGAAGACGGTGGCGGCATGGGCCGTGACGGCGGCGGCATGGGCCGCGACGCCGG
>DASRQT010000413.1:0-12684 GCA_035696485.1 Polyangia bacterium
CTACGCGCTCAAGACCGACGACGCGGACGAGATCATCAGCGCGATCCGTCAGGTGCGCGCCGGCAGTCGATATCTGAGCCCGTTTTTCGCCGACCGCAAGGAGGCGCTGCTACATTCGAACGGCAACGGCGATCCCATGACGCAGCTGTCGCGACGCGAACGCGAAGTTTGCGATCTCGTGCTCCGGAACCTGACAAACCAGGACATCGCGTCCACGCTGACCATCAGCATCAAGACCGTCGAGACACACCGCGCGCGAATCAATCAGAAGCTGGGCGTGCACTCGACCGGCCAGCTGATGCGGCTGGCCGCGTTACGCGGAATTATCCCTGCCTGATCAGGAGGCGCCGGGCCCGAGCTGGTATCCGGCAGGCGTGACGTAGACGTTGACGAAGGCGCCACGGCCCTCCGGCTGCTGTGTCACGCCGGAGGTGCGCGCGTCGTCCAGGAGCAGACCGAGGGGGTGTTTCGCGTCGCGTTCCAGGCGCAGCCAATCGGGGATCGCACTGGGCGCTCTGTCCAGCGGTTGCCGTTGCCCGGCCGGCGTGTTCTCGCCCTGCCCTGCCGCGCTGATCAAGCGGGCAAACGTTCCCAGGCCGACGTGGGTGAGGAACGGCCTGAAGCGGACCATCTCGCCGAGCACCGAACAGCTGCGGCCGTCAAGCTGGAAGACGTTCTCCGAACCGCGGCTGCCGTCGGCGCCGATCGGGATATAGTCCATGGTCACGCGAGCGGGTGAGCTCTCCGCACAGCGGATTTGCGCCAGGAATGTCTTGGGACCAACGGCGCGATAGTCGCGCAGGGCCAGCACCAGACCGACGCCCGTCAGCCCGACCCCGATCATCGCAAAACAGAACAGCGTGATGATGAAATAGATCGACCCGTGCAGGGGTACCTGCATGCCGTCCGACAGGCCTCGGAACATTCTCCGCAGCAGCCACAGGAAGATCGGCAACCCGACACTTAGCCCGACCAGCGCAAGTGCAATTACCGGCCCCGGGGCCGCGCCAAAAACGTGCATCAACGCGAATCTAACACGAGACCCTCGGTCGACGGACGATCAAGCAAAGGGACGCCGCCACGCCACTATCGCGGTGCGACGGCGGGACCGCCCTCAAGCTCCCCAATCCGCTTCTCGACCTCGGCCCGATTGGCGGCTCTGGGGTCCTCGCGCAGGTACGTGCGATAGAAGCGGACCGCTTCGGCGGTATTGCCCATCTTGCGATGGCACTGCGCGATGTTGAACAGAAAAGCGGGATCCGGCTGTGCCAGATAGGCCGCCTCGAATTCGACCAGCGCGTCTTTATAGCGGTTCAAATTGTAATAGACCGTTCCCTGCTTGAAGTTGGCTCGTGCCGCCGCCGTCGCTTCGTTCTTGGCCTCGTTTCGCGCCGGCATGTTGTGCGCCGCCGGTGACACCAGCGTCTGCGGCGGGCCGCGGCGGTTCTCTGCGAGGGCCAGCAGCCGCTGCGAAGACAGCAACGCCGCCACCACCTTGCTGCCCTGGTTCTCGGCAAAGTGATCCTCGCGTTCGAGGCCGGCGTCGGCCTGTACCTGGTCAACGACCACGCCCGCGCTCTCCGCCGTCAGGGTCACGGTTCCGCGCATGAGGTACGCGGTCGAACGAACCGTCGCCTCCAGACGCAGCAACAGCTCCTGAGATTTTTCGCCATCGGAGACCACAGCCATCCCCGCCTTCAACAGGTGGCGCTGCACGGCGTGGCGCAGCTCGCTCTCGAACCCATTCGGGACGTCGCCGTCACCGTTCAGGGTCACCCGTTCATCGAGGCGCACCCGCAGCGTGCGAACCGCCAGCGGCACCGCAACCGCAGCCGCGATGCCATCCGACGACGTTGCCGCCGCCGACGTCCCGCCGGGCCCCCCTGGCTGGCGCGACATCGCGGCACACCCCACGCCGCAAAGGGCGACCACCGTGACCGCGAGCCGCATCCGTCGTCCAGCGTCAATTTTACCCGCGTGGGCGCGATGAGGACAAGCGCATCCGCCACTTGCAAGACGGTGGCGCGCAAACGCGCCCGCCACCGGGCGCGGGCAAGGCTTCCGTGTAAGACTTGGCGGGGTGGACGACTCCGATTCCGACTCAGCGGGCGGGCAGCGGGAAGCCCCCGGGGAGATAGCCGAGTGGCCCAGCGGTCTGGTCGCGGTGGGCGGCTCGCTGGATGCGGATCGCCTGCTGTCGGCGTACCGCGTCGGCATATTTCCCTGGTCGTCCGACCCCGTGCTGACCTGGTGGTCGCCGGATCCGCGCGCGATCTTCGACCTGCCCAGCTATCGTCCCCACCGCAGTGTGACCCGCGCCGTCCGCCGCGCTGGCTGGCGTTTCACCATCGATCGTGATTTTACCGGTGTGATGCGCTGCTGTGCCGCCGAGACGCCCGAGCGAACCGGCACCTGGATCACGGACGAGTTCATCGCGGCGTACACGGAGCTGCACCGGCGCGGTTACGCCCACAGCGTCGAGGTGTACGAAGGGGAAACGCTGGTCGGCGGCCTTTACGGCGTGACCATCGGCGGTTTTTTTGGCGGCGAGTCCATGTTTCACCATCGCCGTGACGCGTCCAAGGCGGCGGTCGCCTATCTGGTCGAACGCCTGCGCGCGGGAGGCTTCACCCTGCTCGATGCCCAGATGCCGACTCCACACCTGGAGCGGATTGGCGCGATCACCCTGTCGCGCGACGCGTATCTGCAACGCCTGGCCGAGGCTATGCGCGTCCCGGCCAGGCTCACCGCGGAATAATCCCCCGGGGGGATAGCCCGTACCGGCTCAAGGGACAGCGGAGGTGTCCTGACGGCGCACACAAACCTGGTTGCGGCCTGACCGTTTGGCCTTGTACATCGTCTCGTCGGCCATGGCGACCAGCTCGGCGGGGGTGCGAACATTGGCGTCGGGGACGCGCGCGACCCCGATGCTGACCGTCACCGGGATCTTTTTCCCCTCGTAGACGAACGCATGGCCCTCGACCGATCGTCGCAATCGTTCCGCCATGGCCTCGGCGTCATTGATCTCGGTGCCGCGCGAGATGATCGCGAATTCCTCACCGCCGTAACGAGAGAAGATGTCCTCGGGACGCAGGGCGTTAGTGACCACGGCCGCCAGCTCGGTCAGCACGAAATCGCCCCCCTGGTGACCGTGGGCGTCGTTGATCCGCTTGAAGTGATCGATGTCCAGGAAGAGCAGGCTGAGCGACGTGCTGTGGCGGGCGGAATAGGTGTACTCCGTCTCCAGCCGCTCGCTGAAGTACCGCTTGTTGAACGCCTTGGTCAGCCCGTCCCGCAGCGCGGACTCCGACATCTGGCGCTGGAACATCTCGTCCAGCTTGTCGTGATAGGTGAACTTCAGGATGGTGGTCGAACCGAGCAGGATCTTGTCGCCGTCCGCCAAGACGTGGCGATCAACCCGGATCCCATTGCAAAACGTCCCGTTGGTCGACCCCATGTCCGCCAGGACCATCTGTTCGGGTTCGCGCAAGATCTGCGCGTGCTCGCGCGAGATGCCCTCGTCCAGCAGGCGAACATCGGCTTTCTCGCCGCGCCCCATCACGGTTCGATCCTTGTCGAGCTTGTACATCTCGCCGACCGCGGATCCGGCCAGCACAATCAGGTACGCCTGATCTTTTTCTTCCTTGGAGGGGCCGGCCGGCGGAACCGCGGTTCGGGTGGTGTCGTCTAGCGGATTGCCGACGCGCTCAGGCGTCATTCTGATAGTTTAGCCGGCGCAGGTTCCTCCGTGCAAAACTTTGTCGGAACAAGCGGTTACAGTTACCCACCTTGGAAGGGGCGCTTTTATCCCGAGAAGCTGCCGGCCGCCAAGATGCTGGCGTTCTACGCGACGCGATTTCCCACCGTCGAGATCAACAACACGTTCTACCGGATGCCCAACGCCGACATGCTGGGCAAATGGTCCAGCGAAACGCCCGACGCCTTTCGCTTCGCAATCAAGAGCCCGAAGCGAATCACACACGAAAAGAAGCTGGCCGCTGCCGGCGACGATGTCGCGCGGCTGTACCAGGCGGGCGTGGCCCTTGGAACCAAGCTGGGGCCGGTGCTGTTCCAGCTACCGCCGTTCTTCAAGAAGGACCTGGCCAAGCTGACCGAGTTCTTGACCGTCCTGCCGGCAAACGCGAACGCGGCCTTTGAATTCAGGCATGAGTCGTGGTTTTCACCCGATGTCTTCGCGACCCTGCGCACCCACAATGCAGCCCTTTGCATTGCCGAGGCTGACGACTTTGTGACGCCGCTGGAAGCCACGGCTACGTGGGGGTACATGCGTCTGCGTCGCCAGGACTACGACGAGGCGCAGCTCCGCAGCTGGGCAGCGCGCATCCGGGCGCAGCCGTGGCAGACGAACTACGTGTTCCTGAAACACGAGGACGAGGGTAAGGGCCCCGAGCTGGCCGCCCGCCTGACCGAGCTGCTGGGCGCGCCCTGACCGACGGGGTGGTTGTCGCCAAAAGTCGCGCCGACCCACTTTTTTGGAATCCGCCTCAGTCAGGGTTACACTCACCTACATGGCACGCGCAATCGCAGGCGGGACAATCTCTTTCGGACTGGTCTCCATCCCGGTGAAGCTGTATTCGGCGACACAGGCATCGGCGGCCGTCTCCTTCAATCTGCTGCACGAAAAGTGCGGCTCGCGGCTCAAGCAGCAGTACATCTGCCCACGCGACAACGAGATCGTCGGGCGTAACGACATGGTCAAAGGCTACGAGTTCTCCAAGGACCAGTACGTCACCTTCTCGACCGAGGAGCTCAAGGCCCTGGAAGAGAAGGCGACGCAGACCATCGACATCGCGGAGTTCGTCCCGCTGGCCAAGATTGATCCGGTCTACTTCGACAAGGCTTATTACCTCGGCCCGGAAAAAGGCGGCGAGAAGGCCTACATGTTGCTGGCGCAGGCGATGCGCGATTCGGGGCTGTCGGCGCTGGCGCGATACGCGGCGCGCGGGAAACAGTACCTGGTGCTGCTGCGCCCGACGGTCGACGAACCGGGCGGGCTGGTGATGCAGCAGCTGCTATACGCGGATGAGGTCCGGCCGTTCTCCGACGTGGTGATGCCGGACGCGGAGGTGCGCGAACCGGAGCTGAAGCTGGCCAAGCAGTTGATCGAACAGATCACCTCGCAGACCTTTGATCCGACGCAGTACGAAGACGACGTGCGCAAGCGGATCCATGACGATATCCAGCGCAAGGTCGACGGCCAGGACATCTCGACGGCGGAGCCCACGCAGGAACCGGCGCGCATCATCGACCTGATGGAGGCGCTGAAGGCCAGCCTGGGCAAGAGCGACGGCGGCGGCAAGTCCAAGAAGGCGCCGAGCGCGGCAGCGGGTGCCGCCGAATCGGAAGACCGGCGCGCGCCCCGGCGTTCGACCGCCTCGCAGGCGGAAAAGGCCGAGCCCAAGCGCAAGAGCTCCAAGCGTTAGCGCGTCCCTGCTATATTGCTGTCGGGCATGAGCGGCTATAGCGCGCAGGATGTCGCGAAAATGCTCGGACTGACGGCGGCCCGGCTGCGGTCTTACGTGCGCGCGGGTCTGCTGGCGCCAGAGCGCGGCGAGCACGGCGAGCTGCGATTTTCTTTCCAGGACCTGCTGGTCGTGCGAACCGCCGAAGGTCTGGTCAAGGAGCGGATTCCGCCGCGCCGGGTGCGTCACGCCTTGCAAAGGCTGCGGGCCCGCCTGCCCGACGCGCGGCCACTCAGTGGCCTGCAGCTCCACGCCGACGGCGAAGACGTCGTCGTGCGCGACGGAAATTCACGCTGGAACGCCGCCTCCGGGCAGGTGCTGCTGGATCTCGGGGCCCCGGGCGCCGCCCCGCGCGGGGGTGACAAGGGGGAAGGGCCGGAGTCGGCGCTGTCGCCGTTCCCGGTGCCGCCGCGCACGACGACAGCGCCGACCCCGCCACCCGCAAACGACATCGTGGTATCGGACGTCGTGTCGCGCGTCTCGGTCCAGGAGCTGTACGAGATCGGCGTTGAGCTGGAGGAGACCGACCCGGCGCAGGCGCGCCGGACCTATCGCCACTTGCTGACCGTGGCGCCGGAACATGCCGACGCGCACATCAACCTGGGGCGCCTGCTGCACGAGGCCGGCGAGTACAAGGACGCCGAGGACCACTACCGCTGCGCGCTGGTCATCCGCCCCAACGACCCAACCGGAGTTTTCAATCTCGGCGTCGCACTTGAAGATCAAGGTCAGGTCAGCCCGGCGATCGAGGCCTACGAACGCGCGGTGGTGCTGAATGAAAGCAACGCCGACGCCCACTACAACGCCGCCCGCCTCTACGAAAAAACCGGCGAATACACAGCCGCGGTTCGCCACTTGCGGGCGTACCGGCGGCTGATCCAGGACCGCTAGGCCGCGGACCACTCCTCCTCCTGGGGCGAGGATCCGGATCCGGAAAACCCTTGCGGGGGAGGGCCTGGGAGAGGGCGAGGGCGAGCAATTACGAGAGGCGACGCGCGCCCACGCTAGCTTCGCGTCGAGCGTGATCTTGGTCTTGAGCAACCGCGAGATCGGGCAGCCGGACCTGGCGGCTTCGGCGGCTTGCTGGAACTTGCCGTTGTCCGCTCCGGGAACCTTCCCGATCACCTCGAGGTGAGATTCGGTCGTCTCCCACCCGATCTCCCCTTTCTCAAAAGTGAGGGTCGCCTTGGCGTCCAGGGACTCCGGGGTCAGACCCAGCTTTCCCAGCTCGCCGGAGAACGCCATGGCAAAACAGGCGGCATGGGCCGCCGCGACCAACTCTTCGGGGTTTGTGCCCGGTTCGTTCTCGAACCGGCGGCTGAAGGAATAGGGGACGTTGGCCAGAAAGCCGCTGTCGGCCGAAATCGTCCCCTTGCCGTCCTTGAGACCGCCCTTCCACGCTGCGCTAGCACGTCGCTTCATCATTTTTCTTCCTCCAGGAAAAAGTTGGGATGCCGAAGATAATCCCTGACAAGGCTTTAAGCATTTCCTCTTTCCGATGTTTCAACCTGGCCTTACATTCGCCATTCTCCCCTCACCCTGCTGCTGTGCATGTCTTGATGAACCCGCTTGACTTGTCGTGTCACTCCATCCTGGTGGTGGACGACGACCCCGACATTCGTGACAGCCTGGCCGAGATCCTCGGTGACGAGGGCTATCGGGTCACGGGAGTCGGCAATGGCCGGGAGGCGCTCGCGTATCTGACCGCGCAGACACGGCCGAGCCTGATCCTGCTGGACATGATGATGCCCGAAATGGACGGCTGGCGATTTCGGGTGGAACAGCAGAAAAACCCCGATTTCGCGGGGATCCCGGTGGTGATCCTGTCGGCGCACGGAAACGTCCGCGAGGCGGCGCTGGCCCTGGGTGCCGCGGACTACCTGCGCAAGCCGCTGCGTATCGAGAGCCTGCTTGAGATCGCCGAACGATACTGCCGACCCGTCTTCCTGAACTAACGGCCTGATCGCGTGAGGGAGGGACGGCTTTCCGGCCCGAGCTCATCGCGGGAGGTTCGGAGGTAGATAGTCGCCCCCATCGCGCTACAATCCTGCGCACATGCGGAAGGCGGCCGCGCTGGCCTTGTTGTTGACCGGCCTCGGCGTCACCGCGCCCTCGTCCGCCGCTGATGGGCGGCCGTCGGAACCCACAGCCAGCCTGACGCTGCCGCCGCTCGGGTCCGCGGCCCTGCCCTCAAGGCGGCCCACGGTCAGGTGGCACACGCTGGAGACGCCGCACTTCGCCATCCACTTCTACGAAGACGAACGGCCGCTGGCGGATCGGGCGGCGCTGGTGGCCGAGCGGGCCCATCGACTGGTCACCCGATACCTCAACTGGCTGCCCAGTGGCAGGGTCAACATCACGCTCAATGATCAGACCGACAGCGCGGACGGATTCGCGAGCTCAATCCCGCTGAACTTCCTGTTCGGATACGGCTCGCCCCCGGCGTCGCTGGACGAGCTGAACGACTTCGACGATTTCCTCAGCGTGCTCATCACGCACGAGTTCACCCACGTCGTGCACCTGGACACCATCCTGGGACCGGCGCGGGCGGTGAATTTCCTGCGCGGCAAGATCTACGCGCCCAACCTTTCGCAGCCCAACTGGTTCGTGGAGGGGCTGGCCATCCTGATGGAGAGCCGTCACACCAGCAGCGGGCGCCTGCGCAGCAGCTACTACGACATGCACCTGCGGGTTCCGTTTCTCGAGGGCCGCCTGCTGGACCTGGCGTCGGTCTCGAACGGCCCACTGGTCTACCCGCAGGGGACGGCCGCCTACCTCTATGGGTCCAATCTCGTCAAATACATCGAAGACCGTTACGGACCCGAGAAGCTGCGCGAGATCTCGCACCGGTACGGCAGCCGCCTGATTCCGGGAGGGTTGAATCGAACCGCGCGCGAAGCGCTGGGCTCCGGCTACACCGAGATCTGGGACGAATGGCGGGCGTCCATCGAACGTCGTTACACCCTACAGGTGGAGGAGGCCAGTCGCCGCGAGCTCACGCCGATCACGCGCCTGACCTTCGACAATCCGGGCACGCGCGGCGAGGGCCTGACGCCGCGCTACTTCAAGGACGGCAGGGGCGTGCTGTACCACCGCGCCAACAACACATCGGAGCCGGCGTTTGTGCTGCTGGATCCCGCGACCGGAAAGCGACGCGAGCTGGCCGTGGTCCACGGCGCCGGTGGCGCGACCCCGACGCCCGACGGGAAGGCGCTGATCTTTCACCAGGTGAATTTCCAGCCATTGCCGCGGCGGATCTCGGGCAGCTCGCACCTGGCGTGGGACGATCTGTTCCGGCTAGACATCGCGAGCGGCAAGATTGACCAGTTGACCAGCGGGCAACGCGCCCATGAACCTGACGTTTCACCCGACGGGCGCTTTGTCGCCTACACCGTGGCCGGGACCGGCCTGCGCCAGCTTGCGGTGACCCCGCTCGACGGTGGCGAGTCGAAGGTGCTGACGTCCGACGCCGACGGCATCGCGTATTCGCCGGCGTGGTCGCCGGATGGCAGCCTGATCGCCTACTCACGGTGGAAGCCGGGTGGTTTTCGCGACATCCACCTTTTCGACATGGGTTCGCGGAAGGACCGGGCCCTGTGGACCGACCGCGCCATGGACCTGGACCCCCGTTTTTCGCCCGACGGACGCTTCCTGCTCTTCTCGTCCGATCGAACCGGCATCTACAATATCTACGCCTTCGAGCTCGCCACCGAGCGCCTGTTTCAGGTCACCAACATTCTGAGCGGCGCGTTTCAGCCGACCGTCTCTCCGGACAGCGATCGCCTGATCTTCACCGGCTTCACCTCCGACGGCTTTGACCTGTTCGCCGCCGCCTACAAACCCGAGACCTGGGCGCTGGCGCAACCCTACGCGAACGTCCGTCCCGATCCGCCGGGAAACGCCGATGCCCCCGAGCCGGTGCCCGACGCCGTCGCGCCCGAGCCGGCCGAAGCCGTGATCCAGCGTGTCACCGACTATCGGCCGTGGAAATACATGTATCCGCGAACCTGGCTGATCTCGCTGCCCTCGAATCCGCTGGGCCTGGGCGCGAGCTTCGGCCTCGAAACCCGCGTCGCCGACCCGGTTGGCAATCACGGCGTCGGGATCAACACGCTGGTGCCGTCGGATGGCGACGCGTCGCTGCGCCTTGACTACAACTACAGCGGCCTCTGGCCGTCGTTCGGCGCGACGGTGACCCGGACCTCGCTGATCGCGGGCAATCTGATCGTGGACGGGCGTAATCGTGGCTACCGCCAGCATTCGTACAGCGGCAGCGTCGGAACCACCTTGCCGTTCATGCGCCAGGCGGAGAGCTACGCCGACCTCTCGTTCGGGTACACGTACCAGGCGTACGCGCCCGCCGACGCCCTCCCCGCCTCGGATCCGACCGGCGGGATCACGATCGCCCCCGAGACCGGACCCAATGCATCAGCCTACCTGGCATGGTCGTATTCGAACGCGCGCGGGTGGCCGCACTCGATCAGCCCGCAAATTGGGCGCCGCCTGCAGCTGAACCTCGGTGTCTCCGAACCTGCGCTGGGCGGCAAGTTCAGCACCACCGAGGTCGGGTGGCTGTGGATCGAGTATCTGACGCCGCCGTGGGCCCGGCTGCACGCGCTGGCGCTGCTGTACAGCGGCGGCGTCGGCATCGGCGACAAGCGCACGGCGTTCGGCCTGGGTGGCTTCGTCGAGCAGGACCTGATCCGATCCGTGTTCCTGAACCGACGCCAGTGCTGCCTGTTTCTGCGCGGATACCCCCCGAACACGGTCGTCGGTGATCAGTACCACCTGGTCTCGGCCGAGTACCGCGCGCCGATCTTGTGGCTGGAGAGCGGCTACCAGACCTTCCCGCTTTACCTGCGGCGGCTCAGCGGCGCGCTGTACGCCGACGCCGGCAACGCCTTCCTCGGCAACTTCAAGCCGGGCAACCTAAAATACGGCGTCGGCGGCGAGCTGCGCTTCGAGTTCAGCCTGGCCTACTACCTCTACACGCAAGTGCAGTTGGGCGTCGCCAAAGGTCTGTCGACGGGAGGCTCCACCCAGTATTACTTCGTGACATCGTTTCCGTTCTAATGCGGTAGTGTCCCGGGCGGTGGACCGGAAGCAGCGCATCTACGTTTGGCTGACGGCGCTGTTCGTCGCGGCGCTGATCACTGGCGACTTCATCGGCGGCAAGTTCTTCGTGCTGGGCGGGCGCGCCTTCTCGGCCGGGATCATCCCCTTCCCGCTGACCTTCGTGATCACCGATCTGGTGAACGAGTTCTATGGCACCCACGGCGCCCGCCGGCTGACGTTTGTCGGCCTGGGGGCGGCGGTGTTCGTCTGGGCGGTGATAGGCCTGGCTCTGAGCCTGCCCACCAGCCCCGAATCGCCCATCCCCGATGGCGTCTTCCAGGGCGCCTTCGGCACGTCGGCGCGCCTCTACGTCGCGTCGCTGACGGCCTACACCATCGGCCAGCTGCTGGACATCAGCGTGTTCTATTTCCTGCGCAAGGTGACCGGCCACCGGTTCATCTGGCTGCGCGCCACCGGGTCGACGGTACTGTCGCAGATCATCGACAGCTTGATCGTCAGCTTCGTCTTCCTGGTGGGCAGCAAACCGCTCCACTTCATCGTCGAGAACGCCGGTAACAACTACGTCGGCAAGCTGGCGATGGCCGTGCTTCTTACCCCGCTGATCTACGCCGGACACGCTCTGTTCCGGCGTTATTTCCTCATCTCCGAACGCGACGAGCCCGCCAGCTAGGCGGCCGGTGGTGGCGGCGGCGCGGGCGACGGCACCGACGGAACCGACATCACACCCAGCTTCGGCATCTCGGTCAGCACCAGCGGCAGGAGCTCGTCCATCCTCTTGACGAACAGGATCTCGATCTCCTTGCGCGGCTGCTCGGGGATGTCGATGATGTCCTTGCGGTTGCGCTCGGGCAGGATCACGCGCTTGATGCCGGCGCGGTGCGCGGCCAGGAATTTTTCCTTGATTCCACCTACCGGCAGGACCAGGCCGCGCAGCGTGATCTCGCCGGTCATGGCCACGTCGTTGCGAATCGGCTTGCCGGTCAAGAGCGACGCCATCGACACGAACATGGTCACGCCTGCGGAGGGGCCATCCTTCGGGATGGCGCCGGCCGGAATGTGGACGTGGATGTCGGTCTTCTCGAGGAAGTTCTCCTCCAGCCCCAGCCACTTGGCGCGCGCGCGGATGAACGACAGCGCCGCCTGCGCCGACTCCTTCATCACTTCGCCCAGCTGGCCGGTCAGGACCAGCTGGCCCTTGCCGTTCATCTTCGTGGCCTCGATGAACAGGATGTCGCCGCCGACGGGAGTCCAGGCCAGGCCGGTGGCCACGCCCGGTTCCGCCGTGCGCTCCGCGACCTCTGACTGGTGCTTCTGCGGCCCCAGGAAATCGGGAATGCGGTCGATGGTGATCTTCTCCAGCGGCTCGGCCTTGCCCTCCGCGACCAGCACCGCCACGGCGCGGATCACGTTCGCCACCTCGCGCTCGAGATTGCGCACGCCGGCCTCGCGCGTGTAGCTGTCGATGAGCTCGGCCATCGCGGCGTCGTCGAAGATCACCCGCTCTGACGACAGCCCGTGCTCGCTAAGCTGCTTGGGGATGAGAAACTGTTTCGAGATGCTCAGCTTCTCCTCGCGCGTGTAGCCGGGCAGCTCCAGCACCTCCAGCCGGTCACGCAGCGCCGGCGGGATCGGGTCCATGATGTTCGCCGTCGCCACGAACATGACCTTGGACAGATCGAACGGCACCTCCAGGTAGTGGTCGGAGAAGCTGTGATTCTGCTCGGGGTCCAGCACCTCCAGCAACGCCGCTGCCGGATCGCCGCGGAAGTCGTGGCCCAGCTTGTCGATCTCGTCCAGCATGAAAACCGGGTTGTTGGACCCGGCCTTCTTCATCCCCTGGATCAACCGCCCCGGCAGCGATCCGACGTACGTCCGCCGGTGGCCCCGGATCTCCGCCTCGTCGCGCACGCCGCCGAGCGAGATGCGGATGAATTTGCGCCCGAGCGAGCGCGCGATTGACCGGCCCAGCGACGTCTTGCCGACGCCGGGCGGGCCGACCAGGCAGAGGATGGGGCCCTTCTTGTCGGCCTTGAGCTTGCGCACCGCCAGGTATTCGAGAATGCGCTCCTTGATCTTCTCGAGATCGTAGTGGTCCTCGTCGAGCACCTGCTGCGCGTGATCGAGA
>DASRQT010000414.1:0-9184 GCA_035696485.1 Polyangia bacterium
CACTTCCATTGCATTACAGGCTGGGTGTGTGACGTAACAACCAAATTAGAACATAGGTGCAGCGATGGGCGGCGCTCTTGAATCTTCAGCAATCGAACCTAACCAAGCTTATCCCGTGATTGACCCGTTCCAGATTGAACAACGGTTTCTCCTGACCCGGGCGCAGCTGATCGCCTTCTACGGCGCCATCGCCCGGCACGCGACGCTCGAGCTTTACGACCGGGCGCATCCCATCTCCTATACGCGCACTACCTACTTTGACACTGACGATGGCGCCTACTTTCAGTCCTGCGAAACGCCCATCTCGCGACGGCTACGCCTTCGCGAATACGCCGGCGCCACGGCGCTTGATCAGGCGCCCAGCCTGACCGGAATCTGCTTTCTCGAGCTGAAACAGAACGCCGGCAATGTGCGCTCCAAGGTCCGTCTGGCTGCGCCGCTTGCGGTCCTGGCCGAGCTCCTGCGGCAGCAAGGAGCCTTCGACGCTCACGCCGCCGGACTGGAGGACATGGCGGCGTTGCGCGCCATCCAGCACGAGCTCGTCGCCGGACGATCCGTCAAGCCGCGGCTGACGACCTGGTACCGCCGGTCGTGCATGGCCGCCGAAGGTGGGCGTGTCCGCATCACCTTCGACGAAAATCTGACGTTCTGCCAGCCGCAGCGCCCGGGCATGGGGGTGCCCGGCGAGATCGTCGGGCCAAAGGACATCGTCGCCCAGGGCCCGGCGCGCGTGCTCGAGATCAAACAATTTGGCGAGACGCCGGAATGGCTGCTGCGCGCCATCGGGGGCCTCAGCCCCGCCACCAACTTCTCCAAGTTTCGAATGGGGATGACCACGATGCTCCAGAACGGCGACGCGGACGGCCTGCCCGCCGAACGCACGCTGACCCCCACAACCTCATCTGGCCTGTTCGTGCTAACCGGCAGCGGTCCCTAAGGACAGGACGACTCGTCAATGTTTGTCGTCTTCGAAGGGATCGATGGCAGCGGCAAGACCACCGTCTCCAACCGCGTGGCCGAGCGGCTGCGGGCCGATGGCCTGCGTGTCGAACACGTGCGCGAAGGCGGCCGTTTCGCGTCGGCGGTCACGCAGGGGATCCGCGAGTTCTGCCGCGACACGCGCAACCTGGCGCTGGGACCGCGCGCCGAATTCTTGCTCTATGCCGCGCGTGACGTGCAGTTGCTGGAAGAAGCGCTGGAACCGGCGCTGAGCCGCGCCGACGTAGTCGTCGCCGATCGCTTCCTTTATTCAGCCGAGGTGCTGGCCCGTTTCGGACGCGGTCTTCCCGAGAGCAACGTCCGGCCGGTTCTGGAAGCGGCCGCCGACGGTGTCGAGCCCGACCTTGTCTTCTTGATCGACGTCGACCCGTCGGTCGCTCGCGGGCGCCGCAAGATCACCAAGATCTTGACCGGTGACACCCGGCCGCCGTCGCGCAAGGGCTTGACCGGCAGCGGCATGCAGGTCCGCCTTCGAAATGGCTACCGGGAGCTGGCCGCGCGCGATCCCCAGCGCTGGATCGTGGTCGACAACAATGATCAAGACCTGGCGGTCGTCATCAATCACATCCTCGCCATCGTCCGGACCGCGCGCGCGCAGGGCGTCGCCGCCGCCGTGGCGCACGCGCACCTTACCGGGCTCCGTTCGCCGACCGCGCCGGCGTCGGCCGCGACCCCGAAGGACGCGCTGGCCGCTTTCCTCGAATGGGTCGATCATCGCGCCGTGCGCGAGCCGCAACTGGCCGCCTATGTGCTGGCCGGGCTCAGCGGCCACGACATCGATGACCGTCGAATCGCCCTGGCGCAGAGCGCGCCGCACGTCATCGCCCGCGGCCTGCGGGGTCTTTCTGACGCCGTATCCTGGGATCTGCGGCGGCGGCTGTGCGATACGGCGCCCCAGGGTGTCGCGCTGTCCCTCGAGGAAGAAGCCGCCGAGGCCACCGAGGCCTGGCGGTTGCGAGCCGTGCTGGCCGACCTCGTCCCGATCGAGGTTGCCCTGAGCCTGGAGGGTCTGGACGACGACGAGGCGTGGGCCATGCGCGCGCAGCTTTACCCGCAGGCGCCCGACGCCGTCATGGCGTCGCTGGCGTTGCTTGACGTTCCGCGCGCCTGGGCCATGCGCGAGCGGTGGCTGGCCGAACGCAACCTCGACACCGACATCGTATGGCCCGCCGCCTACGAACTGTCCCGGGTCGTCGCCCGCTCAATTACCGGCCTCGACGGTGATCGCGCCTGGTCCCTGCGCAAGGCCGCGCGCGCCGCCGCGCCGGTTGCCGCGATCGTGTCGCTCAAGGGCCTGCACTCTGACAGGGCCTGGCGCTGGCGCGAACGGTACCTCGCGCGCGCGCCCAAACCGGTGTTCGCGACCCTGGCCGGTTTCGACGACATGCGCGCCTGGACGATGCGGCAGGCGCTGGTCGCTCGCTGCCGCGAAGCCCTGGATGGCATCATCGGCATGGATCATCCCATCGCGTGGGAGATCCGCGAAGCCAGCCTGGACGCGTGGCCGTCGACTGTCGTCAAGAGCCTGGGCGTGCTGGTCAGCGGCACCCGCGGCGACGATATGTTGCGTCGAGCCCTGGCGGCCCATCCTGAGAATATTTCCTTGCTCAAACATAGCGCGGCCATTGCAACCGGCGGGCATCTGACGCCGCACGTGATGGCCGCATGAAAGGGAGCTGTCATGCGTAGTTTGACCAGGATCGTTAGCTTGGGTGTGTTGCTGGCCGCCATGGTGGGCTGCGCCGCGCAGGAAGCGGCCCCGGTGGGCAGCTCCGGCATGGCCGGGACCGTCGGGACGGGAGGGACGATCGGGACGGGAGGGGCGGCGGGTATCGACCCCACCGGAACCGGTGGAACCGGCGGTACGCCGTCGACGGCCACGGGTCCTTATCAACCGCTGGTGATGAACGCCACCTGGACCTATCTGGTCAACGAGCCCGGCCTCAGCTACGAAAAGAACAATGTCGTCGAGGCGCTGGAAGACCTGGGCGGCATCAAGGCGGGCACGATGGCCTATCGAGTACGCGAGATGCTGCCCACCGAAACCCAGCTGACCTGGTATCAGCCCAGCGAAACCGTGGTGATGCGCCACCGCGAACAGGCGCTGGATACCGCCGGCGTGATGAAGTCGGAGAGCTGGTTTAGCCCCTATAGGCTGCGCCTGGACGAGACCACGGAGCACACGGCCGCCGGTGCCACCTGGAACGCCACGTTTACGGAAAACCACACCAGCCGCAGCAAACCGGCCAAGCAGACCACCAAGACCGAGACATGGACCGTGATGGCCGCCGAGGAATCGGTCACCGTCCCGGCCGGCACCTTCAACGCCCTTCGCGTCTCGCGCACCGATCAGAGCGACGGTTCCATCAAGACCTTCTGGTTCGTGCGCGGCATCGGGAAAGTCAAAGAGACCACCGCGACCGGACACACCGAAGAGCTGAGTCGCTACAACATCCCGCAATAGCGGGAGGAGGCTCGCCATGGGAATGCACGTTCACGAGCTACACGCGGCATCCGTCCACGCGCCGCTGGTGCTGCTGCCAGCCGCGGCCATGATCGACATGACGGCGGCGCTGACGGGCAAGTCGACGCGCGCGGAGCTGGGGCGAAAGCTGTGGTGGCTGGGCATCGGCGGCGGCGTCTTGGCGGGCGTCGCGGGCGCCGCCGCCTCACGCGAGATCAAGGTCGACGATCCCTACGCCGAGGACATGATGTGGCTGCACGGCATCGGCAACGTGTGCATCCTGCTGGGGGCCATCGGGGTGGCGCTGTGGCGCAATCGCCACCCGCCATCGGTCGTGCAGGGGTCGATTGGCCTGCTGGCGTCCGGGCTGGCAACCTACACCGCGTACCTCGGTGGCGAGATGGTCTACACGCACGGCGTCGGCGTCAAAGCGATGCCCAAGTTCGCGCCCGAAGGCGTGCGGCACAGCCCGCGCGTGTTGTCGCGGCAAGCGCCTCGCACATTCGTGCACGACGCCATCAGCGGTTTTGGCTGGCTGATCGCGCGCACCGCCCGCATCTTGCGCGGTCGCGGTGCTCTCAGTCCGCGCGCCTTCGGGTTTTCGGAGCCCAGCAACGGCCACAACAGGCCCAATCCTCCCCAGACGTCACCCTAAGAAAGGCTCACCACCCTCCATAGGAGACCCGACCCTCCAGCCACGAGCGTCGCCACGAAGATTAGGTCCCCGCAGCGCGCTCGCAGCCGGCCCGCCCCTCCCCATCCCTAACCTCAGCAATAGAACGCCCCTGGGCAGGGAATATTCCCGGCCGGCAATCCATCAGGCGCCCGCCCTCCGGGGGCCAGCCGCGTTAGATTGGGGGCATGCCACCTGTGATCCGCGTCGCACATGGCGACGACCTGCCGCGCGTGTCGGAGCTGGCGGCCGAGCTGGTCAGGCAACATCACCGGCTGGACCGGGACCGGTTCATGTTGATCGAACCGATCGCGGACGGTTACCGATGGTTCTTCAACCAGGAGCTGACACGCAAGGAAGCGGTGATCCTGGTCGCCGAGGTGGCGGGCGTCATCGTCGGGTACAGCTATGGCACGCTGGAACCACGCAACTGGAACGATCTGCTGGACACCTGCGGCAAGCTGAACGACGTCTTCGTCGATCCGTCAGCGCGCCGGCTGGGGGTCGGGCGGCAGCTCTGCAGCGAAACCATCGCGGCGCTGCGCAAGCTGGGAGCGCCTCGGGTGGTTCTGCTGGCGGCGTGGAAGAACAGCGACGCGCATGTCTTCTTCGAATCGCTGGGATTCCGCAGGACGATGCTGGAGATGACCGCCGAAATCGCCATCGACGCCTCGATTGCACGGTCGCGACACCGGGTGTAGACGCTGGGAGTGCCGTCGCAACCTCTGGCCTGGCAACACGCGACCGCGTTGGTGGTGGCCAGCATGGTGGGGACGGGGGTGTTCACCACCACCGGGCTGGTGCTGGGATCGATCGGCTCGCCGCTGGTCGTGCTGGCAGTCTGGATCGCCTCCGGCATCCTGGCGCTCGCCGGCGCCACCGTCTACGCGGAGCTGGGTGCGATGATGCCGCGGGCCGGGGGCGAATACGTCTACCTGTCGCGCGCGATTCATCCGCTGGCCGGTTTTCTGATCGGGTGGGTGTCCGTGCTGGTCGGGTTCGCGGCGCCGATCGCGGCCAGCGCGCTGGCCTTCGCCACATACCTCAAGACGCTGGTGCCGGGAACCCCGGTCAAACCGGCGGCGGTCGCCCTCATCGCTACCGTCACCGCGCTGCACGCGCGCAACGTCCGTCGCGGCGGCGCCGTGCAGGCGGCGCTGACCGCGCTGACGGTGGCGCTGATCCTGATCTTGATCGGAGGCGCCGTCATCTCGGGCCGCGTTGTCTGGTCGCGCCTGTGGGGCGCGGGCGGCGCGACCCCGACTGCGCCGGTGTCGGCGGGCGCCGTGGCGGTCGCGCTGGTCTACGTCGGTTACAGCTATTGCGGCTGGAACGCGGCCGCCTACGTCGCGGGCGAGCTGCGCGAGCCGGGCCGCACCCTGCCGCGCGCGTTGCTGGGTGGCACGGCGCTGGTGACCGTCCTTTACGTCGGGCTCAATGTTGTCTTCATGGCGTCGGTGCCCAAGGAGATCATGGCCGGCCGCGTGGAGGTGGCCGATATCGCCGCCCGCACCCTGTTCGGTCCAGGCGGTGGCGGCGCGCTATCGGCGCTGGTCACGCTGGTGCTGGCCGGATCGGTCAGCGCCCTGGTCATGACCGGCGCCCGCGTGTTGCAAGCCATGGCCGCCGACGGGTTCTTCTTTCACGCGGTCAGCCGGACGACGGCCGGCGGCGCGCCGTTCGTCGCGGTGCTGTTTCTGGGCGCGCTGGCCGTGATGGCCGCGGCGACGGCCAGCTTCGAACCGCTGCTGGTCTACGCCGGCTTTACCCTCACTCTGGGCAGCGCCGCCACCATCGTCGCGGCCTTCGTTCTGCGCCGGCGTGCCCCCGATATGCCCCGCCCCTATCGCGCGATGGCCTGGCCCGCCAGCGGCGTGGCCTATCTGGGCCTGGCGCTGTTCATCAGCTCCTTTGCCGTACGCGAACGCCCGGTCGAGAGCCTCACCGGCCTTGCGACGCTGCTGGCGGGCGGCGTGGCGGCGCTGTTCTGGCGCCGGGCTCCCGTCACGGACGCGCCGTCACACGGGCAACGTTGACGCCCTCCAGCTCGACCACGGCGGCGCCGCGCGCTGATGGCAGGGCGGCGCTGACGGTGACGGTGCGCCGCGCGCCGGGACGAAGCGTGAGGTAGTTGTCGTCCCAGAATACCGGTGCCAGGGGCGGCCCGCCCTCTGTCTGGCGCAAGGTCATGCGCATGAAGAACGCCACCGTGGTGCCACGGTTCTCCAGCGTCACAGAGAACCGGGTACTGGCCGACGCGGTCCCGGTTGAGGCGGCAATCGGCGCGCCGCGCTTTACCGTGATCTTCACGGCAGCGGCCGGCAGCCTGGTCAGGTCCTTGAGGTCGGCCATCTGCGTGGTCGGCGTGTGCTGCCAGGTCGCGGCATCGTGGTCTGAAATGTCGGACCGGGTCGACAGCCAGTAGCTGTTGGTGCTGACCACGTCGGCGCCGCGTCGCAGCTCGAGATCGACGAAGTAGGCGCCGCTCAGGCTGCTGCGCCGACCCGAGCCCGGGATAGCCCCCACCCGGACCACGTCGTCGGCGGCAACGCCGTCCACGGTCAGCGTCTGCACCGAACGTTCGGAGCCATCGCGGTCGATGACCCGCGCCACGACCGTGAGGCCGCCCTCCGGCTTCATCTGGTTGTTGACGACGAACACGCCGCGGTCGGGATAGCTGTAGACGGCGTGCAGCGGTTCGTTCGCCCTCTTTGCGCCGTAGAAGCCGGCCGCGGGCACCAGCCCATAGTCATAGAGGTGCCAGATCAACGAGGGCCAGGGATTGTTCAGCAGCCAGTGAACGACGCCGGTCGCCTGGCTGTACTTGCGCACGCCATAGGCTTCGAACTGCGCGCGCTCGGCTTCGTAGTTCATGACCTGCGCCTTCTTCACGTAATCCTCGAGGCTGACCGGCGCCCCCAGTCGCTGCGCCAGGGCCTTGTTGAAGTTGGTCAGGGTCTCGAACGTGGTTCCGGGTGTGCCGGCGTGGAACTGGGGCGCATCGGGCTTGGCCCACAGGTCGTTCAGCTCGGAGGGCGACATGAACCCGGCCAGGGTCTCCAGCTCCGGTATCGCCGCCCCGGGGCTGGTCTCTGAATTGAAGCCGAACGCGCCCCCGTTGCGGGTGTCCTCCAGCCAGTAGCCGGGCGCGACCCAGTCATACGGCCCGGTCATCTTGAGGCCGCTGCCGGCGATCGCCTGCGCCGCGGGGATGACCGGGTTCGGCCAGTCCACCTTGCGCATCGCTTCCAGGTAGCCGGCCGCGATGGACGCGGGCGGCGCCTTGTCGCTGCCGATCAAGAACGCGGCGACGCTGGGGTGATTGCGCATGCGGGCCGCCTGCGATTGCATCGACGCGCGCGCCACCCTTCTGTGCACGGGCGTCCAGCGGTCGGGCTTCTCCCAGATGTCGCAGCACATCCATCCCGGCAGCAGAACGATGCCCAGCTCGTCGGCCCGGTCGTAGAAGAAGTCGGATTCCAGTTTGCCCTCGGGACGCAGCATGTTCAGCCCCAGGTGGGCCGCGTAGCCGAGCTCGGTGGCGGTGCGTTCGGCGTCCCACCGAAACAGCAAGTCCGACGACCAGCCACCGCCGCGCAGGAAGATCTTCTGGCCGTTGACCCGGAACAGCCGGCGGTCGTCGGTCACCTCCGACGTGATCTCGCGCAGGCCGACGCGCTGGCTGCTGTGATCGGAGACGGCGCCGTCAACGACCACGGTCGCGGCCAGCGTGTGAAGGTCCGGCCGCCCCATACCGATCGGCCACCAGAGCCCGTGCCCGGCGTCGACATCGATGGCGAGGGTCTTGTCCTGGGTCGGGTCGAACAGCACAGTCTTGGTCTCGCCCGGGCCCAGGGCGACCTCACGGCGGGCGCTGCGGTCGCCCAGGGTCACGGTCACGGTTGCTTGCCGAGCAGCGCTGCTGGCGTTGGTCACCACGGCGGAGATGGTCACGTCGGCGTGTGTCGGCGATGGAACCCGGGTCGTGAGACGCGCGTCCTCCAGCACCACCGGGCCGGTTTGGCGGACGTAGACGTCCTGGAAGACGCCCATGTTGAGGTCGGGTGGAGAGAACGCCCAGTCCCACCAGTTGTTGGCCAGATCGTCGGGACCGGGGCGAAACACCTCCACCGCCAGCGCGTTTTTTCCGGCGCGCGCGATCGCGGCCGTCACGTCCAGCCGGTAGCGGCGGTAGGTCCCGCGCACGTCCTTTTCGTCAGCGATCTTCTGACCGTTGAGCCAGATGTTCGCGCGATAGTTGATCCCGTCGAAGCCGATGAACACGCGCTCGGCCGCACTGGACATCCCATTGCCCTTGCCATTGCCATTGCCCTTCGGCAGCTCGAACTCGTGCCGGTACCACCACGACGCCGCGAAGAACTCGGCCGGAATCCGGCGCAGGTTATCGCCCTTGTACGGGTCCTTGTAGACACCGGCTGCAACCAGGGCGGCCAGCACGGTGGTCGGGACGCGGATCGGGTACCAGGCATCGTCAGCGAAACCAGCGGTCGCGATCGCTGCCCCTGGCGCCGTCACCTTCGCGGACGAAGCAAGTCGCCAGCCCTCACGCAGCCGCGGCCACGTGACATCGGTGTGCCCGGCCAGCACGTCGCCCGGCCACGGCAGCGCCACGGGCTCCGCGGGCTCACCAGCCTTGGGAACTGATTGCACGCAACCAGCGGAGAGGCCCAGCGCCAGCGCGCCCGCGATCGAGAACCGCCTCACGTGTGCCATCAAAGCGCGCGAGCCTAGCGCAAGCGCGCGGTTAAAAGCGGTAAAGTGACGGCGTGTTTGTTCCCGACGATCTCGGACCCGCGGCCCGCGAGTCCATCTACTCCGTTATTGAAAAACGACGTGATATCAGGCTATTCATAAAAGAACTTAAAGTATCAGATGACATACTGGATCGAATCCTCGGCGCCGCCCACCTCGCGCCCAGCGTCGGGTACTCGCAGCCGTGGGACTTTGTCATCGTGCGCGACGTGCACACCCGCGCCCGGATTCGCGCCAGCTTCCTGCGCTGCCGGGACGCCGAGGCGGCCCGGTAT
>DASRQT010000415.1:0-20005 GCA_035696485.1 Polyangia bacterium
CAGTACAACTACTGATAGAACCGGACTCTCCGACGGCGTCGGACTTCAGCACCGATCAGCGCGGCAAGCCTCGCAGCGTCGGAGGCGTCTGCGACATCGGCTCTATCGAACGCCAGCAAACGCCGGGCGGGTACCCGCGATCGACGTCGCTTGGCGCGATTTTACGGTGGCGGAAGACCAAGCAGGAACGGCACGATGGCGCTCGCGTAGTTGACGCCGTTGGTGTTCGTTTGGGTGTGATTGCCGTTGGGGAATTCGCACCAGACGACCGGATAGGCCGCGGGGCAGCCGGTGTACTTCACGCAAAGGGGATACTTGGGATCGTAAGGGGCGGTGGTTTTTCCGACGCAGCCGTTGCGGGTCAGGAGCTCGTCTCGCGCCGGCGCGGAACCGAATGTGTCTTCGGCGGTGAAGATCTTGGGCAGCGGTCCCACCGGGTTAGCCTGGTCGGGGGTCGAGACGATCATGAAGGCGGCGCTGGGGCCGTTGCAGGCCCAGCGATTTTCGCGCAGGCCGCCCGCCACCGAGAACGTGCCCCGCACCGTGTCCGCGGAGCCGCAGCCGGCCAGCAGCGCCTCCCACGCGCCGCTGCTGCTGCCACCCACGAACTCCATCCCCAAGTCGACGCAGGTGTTCTCCTCGACCCACTTTTGCACGGCCCGAAAGTAGGGGATCTCCGGACCATTCTTGCAGTCGGCGACATTCGCGATGTTGGGGGAGCAGCGGATGGCGCCATCCGCGAAGCAACTGAAGGGATCCGAGACGACCTGCTGCAAGCCCACCCTGATCGCGACTGCCTCGCCGGGCACTTCGAACCCCGGGCCCCGGATCGGCGGTACCGCCGCCGTCCCGCAACCCGAGCCACCGTAGAAGACGGGGTAGGCGTGAGCCGGGTCGTAACCGGTCGGCAGCAGGATGCTGAAGTCTCGATCGACGAAGGTCTCACCGTTCGCGGACCTCTGCGCGTTGCGGCCGCCCGGCGCGAACGGCGGGGCGATGCATTCCTTCGGGCAGTTCGGGACCGTGCAGGCCGCGCAGGGCTGGAGGGGGAACCGGTGGTTCGTGTACCCGGTCGAGTTGGCGCCCATCGGCATCTTGCCGCAGCCGGCGCTCTTCATGCCGGTGCGCCCCTTGCCGGGCTGGCCGCCCGCGCCGCCGGCACCGTCCCCGCTGGCGTCCGGACCGGCGCCCGCGCCGCCCGTGCCGCTCGTGCCCCCGGCTCCGCCGCTTCCCCCCACGCTGCCGGGTGTGTCGGTGGCCGCGGCGTCGATCGCACCGCCGCCGGTGCCGCCGCCCGATGAGCCGCCCGCACCACCAACGCCCGCACCGCCGCTGGCGCCCCCACTCCCGCCCGATGATCCCGCCCCGCCGCTGCACGACAGCGCGACCAGGCAAGCAAGAACACCAAACCTCAGAACAAATTTCTCCACGAAGATCGAGACGCTGGAACGCTGCCGGGCAGGCAGCTGAAAGGGGAGGATAGAGAGGAACAAGACGCGCCGTCCGATCACGCTTCGTTAAGTAGCGACCCCAGCGGGATTCGAAACGGCCGATAGGTACTCACGAAAACTTCAGGCGTGGCGCGGCCTTGCGCGAATTTGTGGCTGATGTCGGCCGGTTCGGATGTTCCGCCGAACGTGTCCTGCGGCCTCGCGTGAGCGTTCCGGCGCGCGCGCCCGCGATGACAGTCCGCACCGCGAGGGTCAGCCAGGTCGTATCCAGCCGGCGGGAGGAGCTGCGGGCGTCCACGAGCGCGCGGACGAGATCCACGAGGAGCTGCGCATTGGTTCCCGGCGGCAGTTCACCCCGGTCGATGGCGCGCGTGACCATCGACCTCCACTCGTCGTGACGCTCGTTCACCGCATCTCCGATGATCGCTTCGACCTCAGCGCTATATCGCTCGTCGAGGAGCCGTGCCCAGGCTCGGCCCTCGACCTTCCGACCGAAGGTGAATCGCCGCGCGAATGCCTCGACGAGATCTCTCTCGATCTGTCCGGTGTCCGGAAGCGGGCTCTCTCGAAGGGGCGTTCCCATTCGGTCCGCGACAGCAGCAACCAGCGCCTCACGGCTCGGCCAGCGCCGATAGATCGTGGTTTTGTTGACCGCGGCCAAGGACGCGACCGCGTCCATCCGAAACCCGGCGTAGCCCGAGCGCGCGAGCTCGACGATCGCGGCGTCCAGCACGCGACGCACCACCTGCCCGCTCCGTCCCCCGAGGATCCCCTGCGTGCGACGGGGTGACCGAGCGGAACGACGCATGGTCCCGACGCTAGCATCGTCCCATTCAAGATGGCAACATAGTGTTGCCTTCAGGGTCCGAGCCGGGTTAACTTTTCTGTCTGATGGCAACAACGTGTTGCCATTAGAGGAGGTCCCGATGCCCTGGTACAGCATTGCAGCGTGCTTCTTCGGAGGCGCGTTCTTGGCTAACTTTTGCCCGCACTTCATCGCCGGCGTATCGGGGCGCCGGTTCCACACCCCGTTCGCGAAGCCCCCGTTTCGAGGGCTCTCATCACCCGTCGTGAACGTCCTCTATGCCCTCTTCAACCTCGCGGTGGCCTACGGCCTGCTTGTGGTCGTCGGGAGCCTCGAGTTGCGGCATATAGGCCACGCCGCCATCTCGGCGGCCGGCTTCGGGCTCGCGTCGGTCGGTATCGCGCGGTCCGTGGTCAGAATGCAGGGTGGTTCGCCGTAACTGTCGACAGCTTCGCGATAGGGGCCGATGGGCGGTGACTTCCCAGCGGGTCACGATTCGATTCGAGACTGGCGATGCTGGTGGAAGTGGTGGCGGTGTCGGAGCCGCATGTGAGAATTGACATCGATGCGCGCCGCGAGCCGCGGAGGCGCGACTCATCTCCGCGCGGGTCCGACGAACAGGTGGTCGGTGACGCGCGCCACGTCCTTTACCTCCCGGGCGAGGGCGACGGCCTTGTCACGCTCGGAAGCGGTTTCGACCGTCCCTGAAAGGGTGACCACCTTTTCGTCGGTGTCGACGTGCACGCGGAGCGGATCGAAACCCTTGCTGCCGAGCTCGCTCTTGACCTTGGTGGTGATCCAGGCGTCCTGGCTACCCGCGCCCACCGCGTGACCGACATCCTTCGCCGCCTTCTCGGTGGTCCTGGCCAACTCCTTCACGTCCTCTCGGACGGCGTTGTCGGAGGAGCGGGCCCTCCCATCGGGCGCGCGCTGGCACGCCGGCAGCGCGGTCAACAATAGGACCGCGCCCGCGATCGACGTGCCGCCAAGACCTCTCGTCATTACCCTGACAAGCTGATGCCGCCAGCGCCGTGAGGCAAGAGGCGGCCCGTTCAGCGCCTAGACCGGGGTACGTCTCGATCCAGCACGGTCTTGCGGCCATCGCGAGCCGCCGCGCGGATCGCTTCATCGCAAACGGTGCGCACGTGGTCGCCCAGGGCATTGGCAACGGCGTCGGAGATGTTCATCCCGGAGCGATCGCGGATGTACTTCTTCATCTTGGAAACGACGATCAAGACGTCGTCGTGGTCGTACTGGTTGGACAGCGCCGGTCCGCCAGCGTGGGAAATGACCGATGCTGGGTGCGCCGTCGCGGGCTGGGGCTGCGGCGCGCTCGGCGGCGGGGCAGGGCGCGGCGGTGATGCGTGCGCCTCGTCCGCTGGGTTCGCGAGGCTGCGCGTGTGCTCCTCGGGACCGGGCGCGTGCGCTTCGACGGCCCAGGCGTCACGGTGTCGCAGAGTGGCGACGTGCGAGTCCCAACACGACACCGAGCAGAACACCAGCCTGGTGCGGTTGCGGTTGCAGGTCGACACGCTACAGGCCCAGTGGACGGCGTGGAAGGCGATGCTCTTCTTGCAAGCGCTGCACAGCATCCACACGTTGGCGGGCGGTTGGGACATTGGGCGCATTGTAGTACCGACCCCGTTGGCTCGCGCCAGGCTTTGAGGCTGGCGTCCCCAGGGTAGACAGAGCGCGAAGCGCCACTACGCGGGGAGAGGGCCGCCTTCGTAGAGCCAGGCCAGCGCGACCGGATCGGTGACGATCTTCGAGCCGAAGGCCCGAAGCTGCGCCGCGATCTCTTTGGTCATGCCATCCTCGTGCGCCGCCCCGGTCTGGCCCTTGCGGATCATGGCGCCCGACTGGAGAACCGGCACCACCGCGCGCGGGAAGGTGTCGAACTTGCTCTGGTTGGTTTTCATCCACTCGAAGGAGGCGTGCTTTTCGATCGTCGGCCACTGCGCCTCGGTCGGCGCGGTGCCCAGGAAGTCGGAGATCCGGCGCAAGACCTTGGCGCCGCCGCGCTTGATGTCCGCGTAGTGGAGCAGCAGCACGTTGGGCTCGTGCCGGAGCGCCCACCAGCTGGCCACGAAGCCGAAGAACATGCCCTGCATTCCCTTGGACTCGGCCACCTCGCGGTAGAACGTCGTGAAGTCCGGGCGCGTGAGCGCCGCCCGCGGGACCTTCCACAGGTCGTAAAAGGCGTCCGTGTGTTTTTCGAGGAAGACCTTGAAGGAGACCAATGCCTCCTCGGGATTGCGACAGACGGCGATGTACTTCACGTCGGGGCCGTGTCCTGCCTTGATGAAGGGCAGCTCGGGCGGCGCCGAGTGGCTCTTGAGCGCGCGGCGTGTGCCGAGCGGCATGGCCGACAGGCGGTCCAGCACCTCGCGTGCCGGCTGCCCCGGTCGCTCGACCAGCTCGGGCCAAGGCACCACGCCGTAGATGCTGTCGAAGTCCGCGTCGCCCCCGGTCAGCAGCTGGTGGACGATGTTCATCATCCAGTTGGTGCCGCTCTTGACCGGCACCGAGATCCAGATGTCGCCGTCGCGCATCGCGACGTCCGTCTGAATCTGCGGGTTGAGCCAGGGCGGCAGTCCCCCCTTGGGCGGTCCACTTGGTTGTCCAGTCGGCTGTTCACTCATGCTGTACCCCTTTCACGTTGTCCGAGGTTTGGCTAGTAGGTCACTTCGTTCGGCTGGTCGTTTGTTTTCGTCGTTCGTCGCTCGTCGCTCCGGCACCTTCAGCTCTGCCACTCACCGCCCTGGACGAAGCTGAGATCCGGTGCCCCGACCACGCCGGCGGCTTGCATGACCGCCTTCAAATCGGACGCGGCCGTGAATGCGCGCAGCGCATCCAGCGATTCAGCCTGCAGGTAGATGACGACCACGTTGGGGTTTCGCACGCTGCGGCTGACCGCGTGGCCGACGACGCCGGCCTTGCTTCGCGCGTCCCCGTGTCCGTCGAAGGCCTGCTTCCAGGCGGCGTAGTCGCGCACCTCATGGCGAATGATAAGACCCGCCAGCGGGCGGTCCCTGCGGACCAGATCTTCCACCGGCGTGATGTCGACGATGTGCGGCGGACCCGTCACGCCCGCATCGCGCATGGCCGTCATGAGAGCGATGTCCCCGACGAACGCCGCCAGCTTGGCGCGGTCGGCGCCGGCCAAGTAGACGCTCAGACGGTTCGGGTTCTCCGCGTCCTGATTGACGTGGGCCGCGACGATGCCGGCGTTCCGGCGAGCGCCGGCGTGCCGGTCGAAGGCAAGCTTCCAGGCGGTGTAGTCCTCGACCTCGTGGTTGATCACGACCGCGGCGGTGGGAAGTGGGCTCTGGGAGGCGGCTCGGGTTTCCATGCCTCCTTGAATAGCCGCTCGGCCCTGCCGCCAATAGATGGTGTTTGCGCATGACCCCCATGCGCGAAACCGCCCCCCTTGGGATTTCGCCCCCTTGCGCGGGTGTGTCCGACGGCGGAACATCGCGCGGTGGGCTTGGACTGGGACGATCTGCGGTTCGTGCTGGCGCTGCGGCGGGCAGGCTCGCTGGGCGCGGCGGCGCGGGTGCTGAAAGTCGACCAGTCGACGGCCAGCCGGCGCCTGACGGCTCTCGAATCGGCCCTGGGGGCACAGCTGGTCGCGCGGACGCCCGAGGGCTTGGCCCTGAGCGAAGCGGGGCACCTGGTCGCCGACCTGGCCCAGTCGATCGACGGCGGCGTCGAGGATCTCCTGCGGCGAATCGGCGGCGAGGATCAACGGCCCGAGGGCCTGGTGCGGCTCTCGACGTCCGAGTCGTTCAGCCCGTTCCTGATGGGGGGCCTGGTGCCGTTGCGGCAGGAACACCCCAAGATTCAGGTCCAGCTGGTGGTGAGCAGCGCCGCGCTCGATCTGATGCGGCGCGACGCCGACGTGGCGCTTCGGCTATTTCGCGAGACGAACCCCGCGCTGGTGACCCGCAAGATCGGCGTGATCGGCTGGTCGGTCTACGCAACGCAGGCGTACCTCGATCGCACCGGCTTCGTGCTGAAAGACATCGGCCAAGGTTCTCCGTTGGCGGGTCAAGCGGTGGTCGGTTACGCCGGAGCCCCCCGTAGCTCAACTGGTTCGGTCTGGCTGATCCAGCATTGCCGTGCCGAGGACATCGTGCTCACCGGCGAAAGTGTCCCGTCGGTGATGAACGCAGTCAGGGCCGGGATAGGCGTGTCCGTGTTGCCCTGTTTCGCGACCCACGGGAACGCCTCGCTGGTGCGCCTGACCCCAACGGTCGTGGCCGAAACGGAGGCATTTCTGGTCATCCCGCCCGACCACCGCAACACCGTCCGCGTCCGCCTGGTGATGGACGCCGTGACCGCGCTGTTCGAACGCGAGCGCGCCCTGCTCGCCGGCTGCGTCTGAAGGGGCCCGCCTTCGACGAAGGGAATGGAGCTCAGCACAACGGCGACCGCGAAGGAAAGCGCGCTGCGCGCCGCTGTCACCCCGTGACGGGCGGAAGCTCCGCGCGCAGAAAAGTGGCGATGAGGTCGAGCGCCACTCCCGCGGCCTCGAAGAAGCCGACGCTGCTCGGGAACACGTGAGGCATGTCTTCCCATGTGTGCACTTCGACGCGATCCTGGTTTCGCAGACGAAGCGAGTCGTCGAGGAGGATCTCCGCGGTGCCCACGTGGACCTGAATCGGAGGTGAACGACGCTGCGAAGCGTAGAGCGGCGACACCGCAGGGTCCTGGCGATCGTGGTCACCGAGGTACTGCCGGGCGGCTGCTTCCAGACCCGCTCGCGACATCAGCGAATCCTCGGCGGCCTTGCTCTCGATCGTCCCGCCGGTCAGCGCGAGATCCGTCCATGGAGACAGCAGCACGCCGCAACGGGCGCTCGGTTCCTCGCGGAGCAGCGACAGCGCAAGACCTCCTCCGGCGGAGTCGCCGACGATCGCGACGTGATCAGCGGCGAATTGAGCCGCGAGAGCGCGATATGCCGTTCGAGCGTCTTCTATCGCAGCTGGAAACGGGTTCTCCGGAGCGCGACGGTAGTCAGCGACGAAAGCACGCACGCCCGATCGCGCCGCGATCTGCCCGGCGAGCTTTCGGTACGCGTGGGCGCTGCCGAAGACGAAGACGCCGCCGTGCAGGTAAAGCATTGCATCCGCGGTCCGCTGCGACGCCGGAATGCACCAAATCCCGGGAACGCCGCCGACCTTGGCTTCGGAGTAAGCGACGCCGTCGGCGGGCGCCACCTGCTCGAGCAGTCCATCGAACCACTCTCGCGTAGGTACGACCGGATTGGCCGCGATACCGGCTCGCATTGCCTTCAGGGCCGCGCGGTCAGCGGCGGCCGATGGGTGATGAATTTCGGACATTGGCAGCCTCCGTTATTCGAGTGCTTTGATGTGCCCCGTCCCGAGGTCTTGTCACGCACGGGGCGTGATCTGGGCCTTGCGGAACCTTCCCCACGCGACGAAGGCGGCAAGTCCGCCGAGGATCACCTGCGCGATCGGTGGTTCGCCGATGGAGAGGTGAAGGGCGGAGGCCAGGACCATCACGACGACGAACCCGGCGGCTGCGAGTGGCGACAAAATTGGCTTGATGCGCGTCGCCGCCGGCAAGATCAGACCGAGCGCGCCCGAGAGCTCTGCGACGCCGATGAACTTGACGAGCCCCTCGGGGACGTGCCCGACCCAGGCGCCCTGTTTGAGGAGATCGGCGTACGGGACGGCCAACTTCATGGCGCCCGAAAAGCCAAACACAATGGCGAGGAGCGCCTGCACCACCCGCAGGCCGATCCGCAACCCCTTCGAGTCGTCGATTTTCATCTCTGGTTCTCCTTGGCGAATCGCGCGGACGTCCTATGCCCCCTGGAGGAGTGTCTTCCAATCCTGTGCCTTCGCCCATGACTCGAAGTCGTGGAAGGCGACGTCGGGGAACTCACGGCGGAGCGCTGGTAGATCGACCGTGTAGCCGACACGGTCCATCCACTCGGACATCTTGGCTCCGTCCTCGCCCAGGCTCTGGCGGATGACGTCCAGGGGGACCTGGAAATAGCTGAATGGGCGACCGGTGACACGCGAGAGGGTCGCGATGACGTCGTCGCCGGTCAGCTCGTCGCTCGCGACGTCGAAGCGCTTGCCCGCAAATCGGCCTGGCTCCTCGAGCAGGCGAACGGCGACGGCCCCGATGTCCGCAACAGCGACCTGCGCGAGACGTCTCGTCGGCCGGAGCGACGAGGCGTAGATGCCCTTGGCCAGCTGCTCTCTGCCGTAATAGAGGTTCTCCATGAAGTAGACGGGCGCCAGGACGGTGGCGCGTACGCCGATCTTGGCGATGTGCTTCTCGATCTCGTACTTGCTCTCGAAGTGCGGAACGCCGGTCTGTCGATTGGCGGAGCCGACCGACGTGAAGACGAGATGCATACCTGCGGCCTTGGCCGCGTCGGCGGCGGAGATGCCTTGTCGTGTCTCGGCTTGCGGGCCTCCTTCGAGTGGCGTCGTCATCGCGAAGAGGGAGGTCGCTCCTTCGAGCGCCTTCGTGAGCGCGGGGGTGTCTTCGAGCGACGCACGGACGAGCGTGACGCCGGCGTTCGCGAGCTCCCTTGCCTTCGCCGAATCGGTATTGCGCGTGACGGCGCGAACCTCGTGGCCGCGCTCGAGCAGGCTCTTCACCACAGCGCCACCTTGTTTGCCCGTGCTTCCCGCGACGACCACGACGAGCTTCCGACTCATGATCCACGTCTCCTTCTGCTGGCGGCAACCATACTCATTCCGATGCCTGGAGAAGCGGCGAGTATCGTGGGATTATATGTCCCATGAGCGGGACAATCGACATCAGTGCCGTTGAGCTCTTCGTGCGGGTCGCCGAGCTGCGGAGCTTTCGGGCGGCTGGAGACGCGCTGGGCGTGCCGCGGTCGACGGTGAGCCGCCGGGTCGCCGAGCTCGAGCGCGCGCTCGGCACACGTCTCTTTCACCGAACGACGCGCCACGTGGAGCTCGCCAGCGCGGGTAAGACTTACCTCCGTGCCTGTGGTCCGGCGCTGGGAACGATCGTGGAAGCGGGGCGCGCGCTCGCGACGAGGTCCGAGGATACGGCAGGGCTACTGCGCGTGACGGCGCCGGTGACGCTCGCGGAGCGGTTGCTCGGCGAGGTCGTCGCCGAATGTCTCGCGCGGTATCCGCAGATGCGGCTGGAGCTCGTCCTCACCGATCGGCATGTGAATCTCGTGGAGGAGAAGTTCGACCTCGCGTTTCGAGCGGGGACGCTGAAGGACACCTCCGTCGTGGCGCACGAGCTGTGGCGCGGACAACTGCGTTGCTTTGCGAGCCGCGAGTACCTGCGCGGCCGTGGAACGCCCCTTACCCCGCGCGACCTCGGCCGCCACGACTGCATCGTCTTCACGGCGCACGCCCCCCGAGGGCGCTGGACGTTCCGGTCTCGTGGTCGTGCCATGGAAATCCCGGTGCGCGGACGGCTCGTCGTGAACAGCATCCCGCTCGCGATCGAGGCCGCGGCGAGAGGGCTTGGCATTGCCCGCTTTCCCGGAGCGCTGGTCGCCGAAGGGCTCGCGGCCAACAAACTCGTCGAGGTGCTCGATGGGTACGCGCCGCCGGCGCGCGCCCTCTACGCGGTACATGCCAGCGGTGGTCGCGTCTCACCCGCTGCGCGCGCGTTCCTGGAGATCGCGAAGAGGCATCTGGAACGCTTCGGCGGGCAGGCAGCTGCGGCTCGAGATTGATGGCGACTTTTCAGCGCGTGCAGTAGGTGGCCCCGATAGGTAGTCCCTGCGTGGTACCGTCACGCCCAAATGGCCACCGGGTCGGTCGAGCCCTGGACGGACGTTCTTCGCCTCGACGAATCGTCGACGCTGAGAGCGCATCGTTACGCCGCACCTTTCACCGCCTCGTCGGCGCGACGCCAGGCCAGTGGCGTCGGGATCAAGTGAGACCGGTTCGGTAGCAACGTGATCGAATGCAACGGGCTCGTCAGCGCTGACGCTCGCTCTGTGCTTCCTGCTGGGCCGCAGCCTGCCCAAGGCTGGCTAGGGCGCAGGGAGCCTTGGCGCTCAGGCTGGCGCGATCCGATTGAAAGTTGACGCGATCGGAATGGGTTCTGATCGCGCCAGCGAAGTCGGTTGCTTTGGGATGAAGTCAGTGACGCCGGCGTCGTAGGCCGCGCCCATCGTCCCTTCGTCCGAGGAGGCGCTGATGGTGTACGTTCATGCAACCGGTGCGCGGTTCTTAGGCGACGGCAACGCTGCGGGCGCGCGCGATGGCCCGCCCGTGTCGCTCGCGACCATGACCTCGTCAATGAGACCGTAAGTCTTGGCCGCGGTCGCGGTCATGAAGTAGTCGCGCTCGGTGTCTATCTGGACCCGCTCGAGAGGCTGCCCGGTGTGTTTGGCCAGAAGCCTGGCCAGCTCGTCGCGCGAGCGCATGATCTCCCTGGCGTGGAGGTCGATGTCCGAGGTCTGTCCCCAGAATTCGCTCATTGGCTGATGGATCAGGATGCGCGCGTGCGGCAGCGCGTAGCGCTTACCCTTGGCACCGGCGGCCAGGATGAACGCCGCCATTGACGTCGCCTCGCCCATGCAGCACGTGGCCACGTCCGGCCGCACGTACTCCATGGCGTCGTAGATCGCCAGGCCGGCAGAGACCAGCCCCCCGGACGAGTTGATGTAGATCATCACGTCCTTGTCGGGATCTTCGCTCTCCAGCACCAGCAACTGGGCGATGACGATGCTGGTCACGTCGTCGTCGATCTCGCTGCCGATGAAGATGATGCGATCTTTGAGCAGCCGCGAGAAGATGTCCCAGCTACGCTCTCCGCGATGCGTCTGTTCCACAACGGTAGGGATGTTCACCTGCCCATCATAGCCGACGTACGACAGTGGGGGTCGGGGATGCCATGAAGCTGCGGGTATCCTTGGGACCACCATGGCCCGACGATTTGTGGCGGTGATGTGCCTCGCGGCGTTGTTCCTTACGGGCCCGCTGCGTGGGCCGGCGACGCGGGTCATCGCCTGGGAGATCTCGGGGGGCAAGGCCAACACCTGCACCGGCCCGCTGATGGACGGGCAGATGGACTTCACCTGCTCGTCCCCGCGGATGTGCGTCCAGGGATCGTGCCGGTGATGCGAATCGGGCTGGCGCTGACGCTGGCCAGGCGGTGAAATGTCGCTTACGTCGGACTGCGCGGCGCTTCGCTGTGAGCGTCGTCCGAACCAGGCGTCGCCGGCGAGCTGAAGATGGCCTTTCGCGCCGCCTTCCATGCCTGCTGGACGATCCAGGAAATGGAGCGGTCCTGTCGAGTGGCCTCGTCCGTGATTTCTTTCAGCATGGCCTCGGGGAAATAGAGGCTCTGCTTTCGCTTGTCGGTTCCGTTCATGGGATGAGGGTACACCCAAGAGCGAGATCTTGGACGCCTTGACGCGATCCTGCCCGCTGTCACCCCAGACTGCGACCCACGCGGAACGACGACCTCGCCACCTGCAATTGACGACCCGGACGCGGGGGAGCAGGAGTTCAAGGCCGGTTTCGCCGAGGCAATCTCGCCGATGTGCGGCCGGGCCTCGTCCGCAGAGTGGGTTTCAGGAGCCCTTGTCCTCATCCACCTTGGTGCGCCGCTGTCGCTTCCAGCCGCGCCGCCACCACCGTTCGCAGTCGTCGGGACGGTATCCGCTCAAGCCATGAGCTAGCTTCTCTGAAACGGGAAGCCGCGAGGAAGGTCGAGCTCCGGGAGGGCGCAGACAGACGGCTGCGCGTGCCCGGCAGGGTTCGAACTGGCCGGCAGGCACTCGCGAAAACATCAGGCGCGGCCTTGCGCGAGTTTGCGAGTGAGCGGCGGAGGGTAGGCAGACCAAGGGTGTGTGGAGCAACGGCCGAGTAGAAGCCGCTGGGGTCCGATGAGATCGCTTGAGTGTGTCAATAGGCCGTACGTTTGGGCCCCAGTTGAGCCCCACGCGAGGGGGCGTGCCCACCGGGTTACCAACCCGCTGGGGTCGGCACGGACATCCTGTTGGCGGAGGCGCTAGGGACTGACGGGCACGAGGGACGCGAGGAACTCTTCAGCTGGCGATGTCATCCAGCGCCAGCACGAGCGAGGCCCCTTCGACGCCTGATCAAACGCAGGGACGCGCGCGCCTTGCAGTGCGGGCGCCAGCCACGGGCGCGCCGCGACCGACGGGCGAGCGATGCAACAGGTGATTTTCGTCGAAAAAAGTGAGCGCTCGGATCGCGCGGCGGTCACTAGTTCAATATGGGTGTCTATGTCCGCCGCTGTCGGATGAGGCGTCAATGGCAACCCACG
Organism: Polyangia bacterium; assembly: GCA_035696485.1. Classification (GTDB taxonomy): domain Bacteria; phylum Myxococcota_A; class Polyangia; order Fen-1088; family Fen-1088; genus DASRQT01. The sequence goes on from DASRQT010000415.1 coordinate 12,538, forward strand.
CCGGTCGCGGCTGCGTGCTGGCTCGGTCTGACGATTTTCATCGGTTGCAGCGTGACCAGCACCCCGCCATCGGTCAGCGCGCCAGGCGACGCCGCCGATGCGCCCGTCGGCAGCGACGTAAGCATGTCCGCGGCCAATGACGCCAGTGCCAATCCAGGCGTCGATGGCGACGTCGGCGGCGGGGGCTCCGCCGACGCCGCGTCGCCGGGCACGGACGCGACGCCGGTGCCGCCGACCGGCAAGCGCCTCACGATCGCGGCGGGCGCGTTCGCACGCGATCACAGCATCGTGTCGTTTTCGCTGCCCGATCGTGCCGGGCAGTCGCTGTTGCTGATGGGCGATGGCGGCGTGACGTTGCCGCTGCAGGTCGCCAGCGACGGCACCGCGACTTTCGTGCTGCCCGCGCTGGCAGCCGGGCAGACGGCGACTTTTTCCATCACGACGGCAGCGGCGCCGCTTCCGGTCGGTGTCGACCTGGTCCAAGAAGCAAACGGCGTCCGCTTTGTCAGCGGCGCCAGCAACATGCTGCGCTTTCAGACCCAGGGCGTCTTGCCCGCGGGCGCGGCGGCGATGTACCTGCGCGGCGGATACATCTACCCGTACTACACGCCGGCGGGCGGTATTCCCACCGATGACTATCCACCCAGCCACCCGCACCAGCACGGCATCTGGACCGCCTGGCTGAGCGCGCAATTTGGCGGACGCACGATCAACTTCTGGGACTTCACTGGCGGCGTGCGCGGCAAGGTCGACTTCGAGTCGCTGGACGGAACGTGGAAGGGGCCGGTACACAGCGGCCTTAGCGCCAAGTTAGCGCACATCGATCTGTCGGCCGCACAGCCGGTGACCGCGCTGAACGAACAGTGGATCATCACCGCGTACAAGACCCACGACGGGCCGCCACCCTATTTCGTGTTCGACCTGTCGTCCCGGCAAGAGGCGGCCACCGCCATGCCGGTGGTGATCAACCAGGCGACGTACAGCGGCTTCGGGATGCGCGGCGCGCGACCGTGGGTCACCGGCCCCGTGACGTATCTGAACTCCGAGGGGATGAACCGTGCCACCGGTGACGGTACCGCTTCGCGCTGGGCGTACCTGGGCGGCACCGTGGGCGGTAACATGGTGGGCGCGGCGATGTTGGGACACCCGCAAAACTTCCGCGCGCCCCAGAGGGTGCGATTCAATCCGATGGAGCCTTACTGGGCGTTCGCGCCCATGCGCACCGGCTCGTTCACCATCGATGCCGCGACGCCGCTCGTGAACCATTTCCGGATCGTCACGCTGGATGGTCCGCCCGACGTGGCGTTGATCGACCGCTTGTGGAAGGACTTTGCCATGCCGGCCACGGTCACCGTTCAGTAGCGTCTGGGTCAGTTCCCCCAGGGGAACCAGCCCGCTTCTTTCATGATGTCCAGCAGGTTCTGGGTCCAGATCTTCTGGGAATTGAGCTCGAAGTGGCGGTCGTCGACCAGGCTCAACCCATCGGTGGGAACCAGCGCTGAGTTCGCTACCGCGGGGTTCTGACCCGACGGAGGCATGTAGTTGATGGGATGAAGCTTGGACAGGAACGACGGGATGGTGTGAATGCGCGGGATGAGCTGCGTGCCGAGCGAGCCGGTGGGGGCCAAATCCTCGCCGAGGTCGCTGCGGGCGGTCATCTCGTAGTCGGTCAGCAAGAGCGGCAGGTTCGGCAGGCTCAGGTCTTTGCGAATCTGCGTGATGAGGCTGTTCATGCAGGCCGGATAGTTCTGGATGCTCTGCGCGTTGCCATGCCTTTCGGTAATGCCGAGCATGACGACTATGGCGGCGAAGGTCACCTTACCCGCCAACGCCTTCGGCCCCGCCATCACTTCGTTGTAATTGCCCGAGCCGGGTGCGTAGTCCTCGCATTGCAGCGTGACTGCGGCGAAGCCGACGGAGATGAAATGATAGCCGGGGGCCATGGCGGCTGCCTGCTTGACCAGCGGCGTACCGGGTCCCCCGGTAATGTTCTTCTGGCTGACAGCGTCGCCGGCCGTGTGTGGTTCGGCCGCCGGATGGAAGCCGCTCTTGTCGCCGGTCGCGTGATACATCCAGGCGCGGGCGTCAATGTCGGTGAAGAAATAGGGACGCAGCGACGCCGGCGACCTGCCGCGGCCGGACATGTTCGAATGACCGAAGTGAATGAAGGCGATCGCCTTCTCCTGCGGGATCGACATCCCGTTGATGTCGACGAAATTGCCGAGGGCGCCGTCCGCGTCAGCGAAACCGGCGTCCGTCCCGATGCCGGCATCGGTATCGACAGGTCCGCCCGCGCCGCTCGCGCCGCCCGTTGCCGTGATCACGTCCTTCTCGTTGCGCCCACACCCATCGATGGTGAGCGACGCGGTCAGTGACAGCAGTGACCAGACGAGTGATCTCATGATGTCAAAACCGCCAACAGAGATCGGCGGTCGCGGCTGCCGTGAAGCCTCGAACGCTGACGGCCGGCCGGCCGGCGAAGCGGAGCACCGGCTGCCAGAAAACAGCACCAGCCGACCCTGCCACGGCTACGCCCAGGCGATCCCCGACCAAGAACCAAAACCCTGCCGTGACGCCCGCCGACAGCCCCGACGCAAGGACGACCTGCCCCTGGTAGCCCGTCGCGCCCTCTCCGGTGGCGCGCAGAAAAAGCCCCGTCGCTTCGGCGCCAATTAGCGGGGACCATCGGCGCCCGTTGTTCTCTCGCGCGAAGAAGCCTGCTCCCAATGACAATGCCATCGTGCGGATCGCGGCCGTGCCCTCGGTGCCGCTGGCTGTGTTGGCGGTAACGGCACCGGTGGCGCGCGACCACAGCGCGAGCCGTCGGCCCGTCCAGCGTGCCACCAGCCCGGCTGCTGGCACCGCACCGAGTCCGCCATCGCCGCCGCCGACGCCGGCACTGGCTCCCAAGCTGAACCGGCGCGGTTCGGTGGTGACTGGACGCGCCAGCGCCGCTCCGCGCGCGAGATCAACGGCCGCGGTGGTGGCCGGCGCCGTCGCCGGATCGGGCTCTGCCGGGCGCCTTGCCTCCGCGACCGGCAACGGCGGCGCGGCGGGCGGCGCGATCCTGTCGACGTTGGCATCTCGACGACGCACGACGGTGTCGTCCGCGGCAGCCGGCGCAACCGCGACGGTTTCCGCCGCCGCTGGCTCCATCCCGCGCGAGGCGCGCCGCGCGCGTAATATCTCGACCGCCTGAACGATTGCGCGTCGCCGAGCCGCCGGCGCGCGCGGCACCATCACGACTTCGTCGACGGTCCAGGGCCCGAGGGCGGTCGCGCGCCTGACCACCTCGATCTGGTCAGACACCGCATTGAGACGCAGCGCCCAACGAGAACTGGCGCTGCCGACGGTGAATCCCCCTGCCTCCAGTTCGTGCCGCAGATCCGTGAGCCACGGCTGGTCCGCTTCGCCGATAACGGCGATCGGTTCGGCCGCGCGCGCCACGACGGCGGTCGCGACCAAGATGGCGCTCAATCCAATCGCCGAGGCCGCACACCGACGACTGCTCATGGTGGATTTCGTCGCAGCAGGCGGCGAGCCAACGCCGCGTGCGGACCATCGCCGTAGCGATCGAGATATTGCGCGGCTGCGCGCCGTGCCTCGACCGGGCGTGCTGCCTTGTCCAGCGCCTCGATCAGCCGGCCGTATGCCTCCCGCGCCAACGTGCCCTCGGGCCAGCGCGAGAGATATTCCCGAAAGCGCTGAGTGGCTCGCAGCGGCTGGTGGTCGGCATCCAGTGCCAGGACGCCCAAGCCGAATACGGCGTCGGGGGCCCGCGGGTCGTCTGGAAAGCGCGCCCGCAACGCTTGAAATACCCGGGTGGCTGCGCGCGGCGCCCCGGCAAAGCGCGCGGAGTCCGCGAGCAGCAACAAGTCCGGCGCCGTCAGCTGCCGGGACAGCGTGGTGATTCCGAGCTGCTGCGCCGCCGCATAAGCGCGCGTCGGATCGGAGGCAAGGGCCCAACTTTTCCAATCGTTCGGTTCGGCCGGCGGCGCAGGCTCGGCGCTGACCGCCGGCGGTAGTTGAGCCGGCCGGGCGGCCGGCGATGCCTCGTCGCCAAGCGGTGCCAGCAAGACGCGCTGCTGGCCGACATCGACGGAGAGGACCTGTCCCTTCGTCATCGGCAGACCCGTCGTACCGAGGAGCGGTCCCTGCACGGTCACGCCCCCGGCGGCCAGCGTGATGCGGAGCCGTTCACCAACCGGATCCCACGCCGCCGAGAACCGTGTGCCGGTTACGTGAACCAGGAAGGGACCGGCGCTGACCTGCCAGCGGGTCTTGGCGGCATGCACGACTGTCGCGTCCAGATGGCCGCGGGCCAGTCGCACCGTCGCGCCGTGTGGCGACAGCGCCTTGACCTCGCCCTCGCTGGCCGGTGCCAGCAACAGGACGCTGCCGTCGGAGAACTGCAGCGGCAGAGGTTGCTGGTCCGCCGCCAACACGGAGTCCGTGTGTCCAGGCGCATCGCCCACCGCGAACGAAAGCTCCCGCGGGCGCAAGGCGACAACGGCGATTGCCGCCAACATCGCTGACGCGAGGGCAGCCACGATCACCGGGCGCGCACGGCGCCGGCGTGCCGGCTGACCGACCGCGCGGAGGCCCGCACGTTGGACCGCCAACTCCAGATTGCGCAGCCGGTTGTCATTCTCAAGCATGCGCGCCTGATCGACGCGCACCAGCGCGCCAAGGCGATTCCAGCTATCGCTGTCGTCGGCGTCGTCTTTTGACGTCATGGATTCATCCAGGGAATCAGGGATTCGCAGCGCCGCGCCAGCTTGGCGAATCGCCGGCGCGCGCTCTTCAGGCGGCGCCTCGCGGTCGCGTACGACAAACCGCACAGAGGCGCGATCTCTTGCAACTCCATGCCTTCAAAGGTGTGCAGGGCCAGCACCAACCGTTCGTCGACCGGCATGCGCTCCAGCAGCGCGTAGACGCAGCGAACCGCTTCGCGTACGCCCTCATTCGCGGAATTCAGCGCCGGCGAGTCGGGTGGATCGGCGGAGAATGACAGCCAGCGGCGATGGCGCACGCGCCGGATGTGTTCGCGAGCGACGAACACGGCGATGCCGCTGATCCAGGCTTTGAGGGCGTCGGGATGCTCGAGCTGATCAATGCCTTCGAACGCACGTAGGAAGACGTCTTGCAGCAGGTCGGCCTGGCTGGAATCGCTCACGCCCAGCAAACGAACCAGTATGGTGCTCACCAGCCCGCCGTATCGGCGCACCAACTCTGTCCGAGCGCTCGCAAGCTGCGCCCGCAAGCCCGCGACCAGGGGCACGTCCGTCGACCCATCGTTCGTCGCGGCTGCTCTCATGTGACGCGCGCACTCCAATGCAACTAATAAGTGACTCCAGGCTGCGCACAGCGCTCAGATTTCTTTGGACAGAACACCTCCGCCTGCGCCGATGCCTCCTCGGCCCCGCGATCAGCGGCGGTTGGTTTGGATATTTGTGAGCGCCAAGAGTCCTGTGAAGACACCAGTAACATAACCGGTACGAGCATCGCCGGGCCAGGGAAGAATCGATAAACCAGGCCGATTTTCACGGTATTGGCCAAAACGGGCCGCATGCTACGCGCCCGTCCGTTCCGGAACTCACGAGGCAATTCAATGAAAGAACGCACCGTTGGAACACGAAGCGGTCTCGGCGCTGGTTTTGCTGTCGTGGTGCTGGCGGCGTCCGCGCCTGGGTGCAGCGGAGCTATCGGCGACCGCTCGACACCGGGGGATGTCCCACGAGGACCTTCGGCCCTGTGCAGCGCGACGTCAACCGCGATGGTGTCGCCGGTGCGGCGTCTGACGCGCGACGAGATGAAGCACACTCTGGCCGACCTGTTCCCCGCTTCCTCAGGCGCCATGGCTGGCGACGCGCTGCCGGCCGACGATCAGAACGATCTCGGCGCCGGCGCGCGCTCGCTGATCGTCTCGCCGGCGTGGCTGGATGGCGCACTCAGGACCGCCGAGGCCGTCGCCGCCGCGTCGGTCTCCGACTTGCCCCGGCTGTTGCCGTGCGCGGCGGCGCCCGCCGACGACGCCTGTGCGCAGTCGTTTATCCGGACCTTCGGCCAGCGCGCCTATCGCCGCCCGCTTACTGCCGACGAGGTCACACGCTTGACGGCTGTGCACGCCCAAGGCCGCGGCAATGGCGGTTTTGCCCACGGCATCGAGCTGGTGATCCAGACGTTGCTAATCTCGCCGCATTTTCTTTATCACCTGGAACTGGGGCAGCCGGGCGCCCCTGTGCAAGGGCGACTAAAGCTGACGCCGTACGAGATTGCGGCGCGGGTGTCGTACACGCTGTGGGGGACGATGCCCGACGACATGTTGCTGGCGTCGGCCGCCCGGGGCGGGCTCGCGACCAAGGCCGGGATCGCCGCCGAGGCGGCACGCTTGCAGAAAGACGCTCGGGGGCGCGCGCCGCTCGTCGACCTGCACCGCCGCTGGCTGGGTCTCGACCCGCTCGACACCGTGGTCAAGGATCCGATGCGATACCCGGATTTTGGTGCACCGATGATCACCGCCATGAAGACGGAGGTGGACAATTTCATTGGCGGCGTCGTCGACCAGGGCGGTGGCGTCAATGCTTTGCTGACCTCGACGGTTACCACCGGCAACGCCACCATCGCCAAGCTCTACGGCGCAAAGGCCTCGGGGACGGGCGACGCCTTCGCGCGGCTCATGCTGGACCCCACCCAACGGGCCGGGATCTTGACCATGCCTGCGACCCTGGCCGTGCACACCTTCGCGGACACCAGCGCGCCCGTCCATCGCGGCCGGTTCGTGAGATCGAGACTGCTGTGCGCCCCGGTTCCCGATCCGCCCGACAACCTGATGGTGGTGGCGCCCGATGTGCGGCCCGGGGTGTCGGCGCGGGAGCGCTTCGCCGAGCACTCGGCGCAGCCAGCCTGCCGGGCCTGTCACGAGCAGATGGATCCGATCGGGTTCGGGTTCGGCAACTACGACGGCATCGGCGGCTGGCGGGACACCGACGCCGGCAAGCCGGTCGACGCCTCGGGCACGATCTCCGGCGGCACCGACGTCGATGGGCCGTTCAACGGCGTGCCGGAACTGGCGCGCAAGCTTGCGGCGAGCGAGCAGGTCGGGAATTGCGTGGTCAGCACGTTCGTCGGCATGACCCAGGGCCCGGAGGTCGCCGAGAACCAATGCGAGATGAAGGCGCTACGCCAGACCTACGACAGCGCCAAGGGCGACGTTCGCGCGCTGATGGCCGGCATCACGCAGCTCGACTCGTTCACCACGCGCGCCGTTCTGACCGGCGAGGTGTTGCCATGATTTCGACCACGCTTTCCCGTCGTGGTTTCATCAAGACCCTCGGCGCGGTGCCGGCTGTCGCTCTACCGGTCTTGCGATCCAGCCCGCTGCTGGCAGCGACACCGATCACCCGCCTCCTGATCTTCTTCACGCCCAACGGCACCGTCTATGAATCGTGGGGCGTCACCGGCCTGG
>DASRQT010000416.1:0-3245 GCA_035696485.1 Polyangia bacterium
GGCCCTCTCCCGCAAGCGGGAGAGGGTTCACCGGAGCTCCGGTCCCCTCGCCCCCCGAACGCGGAGCTCCGGTCCCCTCGCCCCCCGAAGGGGGGAGAGGGTTAGGCAGAGGGGTCTGTGATGCGCGTCCTGATCGTGACCTATGTCTTCCCGCCCACCGGTGGCGCTGGCGTGGGGCGTCCGCTAAAGCTCGTGAAGTACCTCGGCGCGCACGGTATCCAGCCGGCGGTGTTGACCACGGCCAATCCCTCGGTGCCGGTCAACGATCATTCGCTGACGCGTGAGATCCCGCCGGGCACCGAGATCCAGCGGGTTCGCACGTTCGAACCCAGTTACAAGGTCAAGCAGGCAGGCTGGAGCTCGGCAGCTGGTCTGAAGGACAAACCGACCCGCGCGGCAGGCGGCGCGGTATTTGCGGCGGTCAAGAACCGCGTGCGCCAGGCCGCGATGTCGCTGGCGCGGCAGGCGCTGATCCCCGATCCTCAAGTCTTGTGGCAGCCCGCCGCCCAGGCTGCCCTGGCCGGCCGGCTGGCGCGAAAACGTGACGACGTGGTCTTCATCAGCGCCCCACCCTTCTCGCAGTTTCTGCTGGCGCCGCTCTGCCGCCTGCGCCCCGGTGTGGCGGTGGTCCTCGACTATCGCGACGAGTGGAGCACCGTGCGCGAGGTCTACGAGATGAAGGCCAGCCTGCCGGCGCGCGCCGGTGCCGCGCTGGAGGCCAAGCTCCTGCGCAGCGCCCACATGGTGACCACGGCGACCGAAGCCTTCCGAAGAAATCTACTCGAGCGGTTTCCTTTCCTTTCAGAAGACAGCGTGGTCGCCATCCCCAACGGCTACGACCCCGAGGACTTCCCCGAGACTCTGGCCGGACCGCCGCCGCGATCGGCCCCCGGTCGCAAGTTCGTGATCACCTACGCCGGGACGATCTTCCGCTTGACCTCCGCGCGCGGATTTCTCGGCGGGCTGCGCCGCCTGGCCGCCGCGCAGCCCGACCTGGCGGCCCTGCTGGACGTCCGTTTCCTCGGCCGCATCGTCGAGACCGAGGCCGACGCGTTCGAGGGGACGGAGGCGCTGGGCGTCCGCCGCATGGGCTACGTCCCTCACGAACGCGTGGTCGAGGAACTGGGCGCGACCGACCTGGCGCTGTGTATTCTCGACGAGGCGCCGTTCGTTGAGCGGATCTATCCCGCCAAGATCTTCGAGCTCATGTACCTGGCCCAGCGTTTCGGGCGGCCGTGCCTGACGCTGTCGCCACCCGGCGTGCTGGCCGATCTGGTCGCGCGCCATCAGGTGGGACGGCTGATCCCGCCGCGCGACGAAGCCCAGATCGCCGCCTACCTGGCCGAGCTGCTGACCACCTTCCGCGACGGTCAGCTTCCGCCCCGCCCGGCCCCGGTCGGCATCGAACGCTTCCACCGTCGCGAGCTGGCCGGCGAATTCGCCGCCGTGTTTCGCGCCGCCTACGCGCGCGCGGCGGCTGGCGGCGGCGCCAGCACGTAGTTGCGGAACGCCCCGGGATCCCCGCTCTGCCCGTCGACGGCCGCCATGGCAATGTTGAACATCTCGCGCGCCGTGACGTAGTGAAGCGCCCATTTTCGCCCGTCGTTGTAGCGAGTCGTCAGCTCGCGGTGCAACGCCTGCCCACCGGCGCCCAGCAGCGAGGCCGCCTGTTTCTCCGGCGCGCCGTGGGTGTGCACCTTGACGAACACCCACTCGGGGCGACCCTCGACGTGAATCTGTTGATCGACCCAGGTCCGGATCCGCGAGGCGGTGGCCGGATCGGCCGCTGTCACCGCCGCGTTCTCAATCCGCAGCCGCGGCACACGGCGGCCCTCCGCCTTCTGCAGCGCGGGCGCCAGAGGCCCCTGGATCATCAGAATGCGATCACCCCGCCCGCGCCCGGCGTCACCGCCCACGCGCGCCCTCACCCCTTGCTCGTACGCCCGTCGGCGCGACAGATCGCCGTCGGGCCAGTAGATCTGGTTCACGATCTGCGGCTGGCATTCATCGGGCGCCGACGGGAAGGTGTAGTCCGCGTAGCACCCGGTCTCGAACAGCAGCGGCAGCTCCTCGGCGACGCCGCACCAGCGGCCGTCGTTGCGCGCGTTCGCCAGACACCAGTTGCCGTGGATGAAGGCATATCGCAAGCGGCCGTCGGGCTCGCGCGCCAGGTGGCCGTGCGCAGCCAGCTCGCCCAGATAGCGCACCAGATCGCGGCGCAGCGTCTCGCGCGTGTCGCCGTCGTGGTGAAGGTGCAGCTCGACCTCGCCCAGATCGCGGCGCACCAGATCGGCCAGATGGTCGAGATAAGACGGCGCGTATTGCTCGCCCGGGAAAAAGAACGTGTGGCGCGGCGGGTAGCCGTCGGCGTCGCGAAACGGCGCCGCCATGATTGGATAGTCCCGGTGCCACGCCGCCACCCGCGCTTCGCCGGTCTCTTGCGCGGCCGCGCTGCCGGCCGCGAGCTTCCACAGCGGCTCGTAGTGATCGCAGAACGCAAACAGCAGGTGACGTGTTCCGCCCGCCGCCTTCGCCGTCCATGGCGCGCGCAGCCGCTCGGCCACGGTTCGCGCATACCAGCGCGTGTAACCGGGGACCCAGGTGTGGAGGTTCTTCTTCTTTAGGCCGGCGAAGATGATGCGAATATTACGTCAGCCGACCAGCACGACGCCGAGGTTTTTGTCGGGGCGAACCTTCGCCCACGTCCTTCGCATGTCGGTCAAGGTCGTCAGCCCGACCGCCGCCACGATCGCCGTCCCCCCGGTCAAGCCCACGGCGACCGAGAGCACGTCTTGCAACGACGGCCCCACCCACCCGGTCAGATCCAGCAGCACCTGCGGGAATCGGTCGTCGGTCCGGCGCAGCGCGAGCTGCAATGACAGCAGCGCCGTGTCTGGATCCGGCGCGCGCGGTGGAACCACCAGGTCCGGGGATCCGAGACCGGGCAAGGGTCGCAGGACCGGCCCGTGGCCCTTGACATCCAGGCTGCCGGGCTCGTCCGCGGTGCCGTCCCAGTCTTGCCAGGGGCCGATGATGCCGACCCGGCGAGGCTCGAACGCAAACAGCGCGCGCCCGACGCGAACCATGACCGGCAGCAATGACGGAACGCCCGGCGCCGCCAGGAAGCCGACGATCCTCAGCGGATCGCGCCGCAGCCGCCGCGCGATCCGAGCGCAAGCGACTTCGACCGCCTGCTCGGATGCGCCGATCCACGGATAAACATCGGGCGTAGGTTCAGGGGACTT
>DASRQT010000417.1:0-7011 GCA_035696485.1 Polyangia bacterium
GCCCGGTACGCCGCCGCCGCTGCCATCACCTGGCGGTGTGCGCGCAGCTTGATGTCGGCGGCCGCCAGCGCGACGGCACTGTCCAGCGCCGGACCCAGCGGACGAGCCAGGACGACGGGCGCCCGCTTGGCACCCAGGGCGCCGCGAACGGCGTCCACGACCGCCGCCAGCGCCTCGGCGGGCGGCGGGAAGACAAAGCGCGGCGCGGCGAACGTGCCGTCGACGCACAAGGCATCGGCGGTTCGAATCGCCGGGACGGCGATGGTCGGGCCCGCGGCCCCCACCGGCCCCGCATAGACCAGGCGCCCTCCCGTGCGCTCGCACAGCAGCGACGCCGAGCCGGGGAGGTGGCCCGAGGGGAAAAGCTCGAGCCTCAGGTCGCCGACGGTGAACGGGCGGCCGAAGGCGGGGGTCAGCATGAAGGATCGCAGCTTGTCTTTTCCACCGGCGACGGCGCTGGACAGGAGCGCCAGCGTCGTCTCCGTCGCAAGCAGCTGCCGCTTGCCGGAGCGCGGTCTGGGCAGAAGGCGCGTCGCCCGGGCCTCCAGGGCCTGCGCGTGCGACAGGAAGATGAGATCGCCACCGGTGGCGGCGTCGCAGGCCAGGATAGACCCACGCACACGCACACCGCCGCGCCAGGTGAACGTGCGTCCGGACGGTTTCGCCATCGTCACCGCCCTTATAGACGGTCGGCAGCGGTTTCAGAAGTTGCCCGCGGGTGATCACCGCCTGTAAGCTGCTCGTCGATGACCGCGGCGACTCCCCGATTCCGGCAAGACCTCGTCGCAGAGACGGTGGACGTGGAGGGTGTGGCGTGCGTGGACGTGCGTGACCCCGTCACCGGCGGCAGCTTTCGCTTCTACGACTACGAGTACGCGATGGCGCAGCAGTTGAATGGGCAGCCGGCCGACGCGGTGGTCAGCTGGGCGTCGGCGGCCTACGGCATGGAGATTGGCGCGGACGCCGTCGGTGCGTTCGCCTCGCAGCTAGCCGAGCTTGGCTTTCTGGAGGCGGCGGGGGCGGCTGCCGGCGCGCGCGCGGACGTCTCAGATCCCGAGGCAGGCAACCCAACGCCACCACCATCGCGGGCGGCCGCGCAAGAGCCCGAGCAAGAGTCAGCGCCCGTCAGCCAGGTGGTCAATCATTTGATGACCGCGCTTCCGGCGGCGCCCTCCAGCTATCCCGGAGCTTACCCTGACCGAGATCTGGCGTCGGGCGACGCCGACAGTGGCGAGGTCGCCGAATCAGAATGGTCGCGAATGGAGGGCGCGCGCACCGCGACGGCGGCGCCCGACAGTGATCTGCTGGCGGCTTCCGAGTCATTCGGGGCCGGGATCCCAACCACGGCACCCGACATGGTGGCGCCGGTTCTGGACGAAGCCACGCCCGCGGCGGTGGTGATTGCACCGGGCGATACCAGCGCGAACAGCGAATTCATGGAGGACGACGCCACCGGCCACTGGGTGCCGAAGATGGTCCGCGGGCCGGGCGGCGCCGGCGGCGGGCCCGAGCCGCATCGCGAAAAAGCGCAGTGGGCGATGGATCTCAGCACCACGTTGCAGTCGGGACCACATCGCGCGTCACCCGCCGGCGGTGCGCCCGCAGACGGGATGCGCCCGCATGTCAACTCGTCGGCCGATCATGACGTCACCGTGCTGGCGGATCCTTCGGCGCCCGATCCCGACGCCACGCCTCCGCCCCAGCTCGGCACGATGGGGACGACCGGCTCGACAAGCACGACGTTGCCCGGCATGTCGCCGCCGCCGCCGTCCTTCGCTTCTCCGTTTCTCCCGAGTGATCAGCCTCCTCGTCGCAGCACGCCGCCGACGCCGCCGGTGACGCCACCGGCGGTCGCGGCATCGCTGACTTCGACTGACAAGCTGCTTCGCCGGCGCACGCCGACACCGCGTGTGCCCCCGCCATCGCTGCCGGACCGAAACGGTTCGGCTTTGCCGGCGCCGCCGCAGACAAATGGGCCTGGCGTCGGGCCGGTCGAGCCGCCGCCGAATCTGCTGCGCGACCGCCGCCAGCCACCAGCCGCGGATGCGGTGGTCATGTCGCCTTTTCAGAACGGTGGCGGTGACCCGGTGCAACCGAAGCAGTTTCGCGTGCACGAGGGTGACGGGGTCCAGCGCCGCAGCCGCGGGGCGGTGATGGCGGTCCTGGTTTTGCTGGGCTTGACGGTGGGGATCGGTCTTTATCTGTGGCGGCAGCAGGTTAATCGCGCCGAGGTCAAACAGGTGCGCGTGGTCACGCCCAAGCCGACGGCCGTTTACCGATGGTTCGAGGGGACCGGTTCCGTGGTCGGCAGCGAGGCCCGCGTCTTGACGTTCGGATCGTCGGGCCGCGTGACCGAGGTCCTGCCCGGCGGAACCAATTTTTCGGCGGGCGAGATCGTCGCCAGGCTGCAGGGGGCAGCCGCATTTGCGCTGGAGGTAAATCGCCATCGGTCGCGGATCGGTTTTTACGAACAGATGCGCGACAGCATGTCGGCGGCGGCCAACCAGCCGGAGGCGCGGCAGGCCGAGATCAAGATCGGACTCAAGCGCGACCTCCTGACCGAGGCCGACAAGAAGCTGGCGGGCCTGGTGGTTCGGCCATCGGAGTCGGGCGAGATCGCCGAGGTGTTCGTGCAAGTGGGAACCCAGGTGAGGCCCGAGACGCCCGTCCTCCGGATCAAGGGCGGACGTCTGCGCGGCGAGTTCACGCTGTCGGCGCGCGACTGGCAGACGGCCAGGCGACTGGCCTTCTGCCGCGTGGAGGTGGTGGGGCTGGCGCCGCGGGCTTCCAATGGCGCGGGCCGCAAGCCGGCCACGACCAGCGCGGCGGATTCGGGATCACCGGAGGCGCAGGGATCGCCGAAGTTCGTCGATTGCAAGGTGACGGTCCCGCCCGACAACGCAGCGGGCGCGGCGGTGGAGGACCAGCGAAAGTTCGTCGTCGAGCTGCCGGCCGGCACGGCGGTCGCCGTCGGGCAGCCGTTGCGTCTGGCGCGCGCACGCTACGACGCCGTCTTCCCGATCCCGCGCGCTGCGATCGTGCGCGTCGGGGACACCGACCGTGTCTATGTCGCCTCGCGCAGCGGCATCGCCGAGCCGCGCGCGGTCACCGCCGTCGACGCCGGTGGTGATGAAGCGCTGGTGACGCAGGGACTGGATATCGGCGACGCGGTGATCGTCGCCGCCCCCGCCGGCCTGCGCGACGGGTCGCGCATCCACATCGAACGCTAGTCGAGGTAGCCGGCGGCCTGCAGGCGGAACAGGTGGGCGTAGCGTCCGTTGCGCGCCAGAAGGTCCGTGTGCGAGCCCATCTCCTCGATCTGCCCGGCCTTCATGACGATGATCCGCTGCGCCAGACGCACCGTGGCCATGCGGTGGCTGATCAGGATGGCGGTCTTGCCGCGCGCCAGGGCGGCGAAGCGCTTCCACATCTCGTGCTCGGCCTCGGCGTCGAGGGAGGCGGTGGGCTCGTCGAGGATCAGGACCTCGGCGTCGCGCATGAAGGCGCGCGCGGTCGCGATCTTTTGCCACTGTCCCACCGACAGCTCGTGCCCGGCTTCGAAGTAGCCACCCAGCATGGTCTCGTATTGCTTGGGCAGGGCGGCGATGACGGTGTCGGCGCCCCCGGCCCGGGCGGCGCCCTCGATGCGGGCGCGATCCTCCAGCGCCGGGATCCAGCCGAGGCCGATATTTTCCGATACCGAGAACTGGTAGCGCACGAAGTCCTGAAAGACGGTTCCGATCCAACGCCTGAGCTGGTCGGGGGGAATGTCACGCAGCGGCTTGCCACCGTAGAGGATCTCGCCCTCGGTCGGTTCGTACAGGCGCATCAGCAGGTGAATCAGCGTGGACTTGCCGGCGCCGTTGTCGCCACAGAGCGCGATCACCTCGCCGGGTTCGATGGTCAGGTTGATGTCGCGCAGCGCCCACGCTTCCTTGTTCGGGTAGCGAAACGACACGTGGCGAAGCTCGATGGCCCGCGGTTGTGGTGATGCGTTCTCGCCGTCCGCCGGCGTCCAGGGAATCGGGATCTCACCGGTCTCCAGATCCAGATATTCGAACAGGTTGGACATGAAGAGAGCGTCTTCGTACAGCGAGCCCACCGCGCCCAGCAGCGCCTGGAACGCGCCCTGACCCTGGCGAAACACCATGACGTAGAGGGTGAGATCGCCGAGGCTGATGCTGGCGATCGCGGCGCGTCCGGCGGCCCAGGCATAGCAGGCGTAAAAAGCGCCCAGGCTTACCAGCGTCAGCGACAGCCCGTAGGCGAAGCGCTTGAGCGCCAGCGCGCGATCTTCGCGATAGAACTTGTCGAACAGCGCGCGATAGCGGCCGAGGATCAGCGCGCCCAGCGAGAACAGCTTGACCTCCTTGACGTGCGTGTCGCGGGTCAGGAGCCACTCGAGGTAGTTGAGACGCCGCGCCTCGGGCGCGCGCCAGCTGTACAGGCGAAAGCTCTGGTTCGACAGCCGCGCCTCGCTGATGAAGGCGGGGATACTGGCCAGGATCAGCACCACGACCGAGCCCGGCGACAGCCGCGCCAGCAGCACGGCGTAGCTGCAGAGCGAGATGGTGTTCTGCGCGATGCCCAGCAGCCCCAGCACCATCGACAGCGGACGCGAGGAGGCTTCGCGCCGCGCGCGCTGCATCTTGTCGTAGAAGGCGGCGTCCTCGAAGTGTCGCAGATCCAGGGTCAGCGCCTTCTCCAGGATGTCGACGTTGATGCGGTTGCCAAGCTGCGCGCGCAGGAGTTCGCGCACCAGCGACGTCAGGCGGCCCAGCAGCGTCGAGGCCGCCATCAGGCCCAGCTCGACCAGCACCAGGCGAACGGCGGGGGTTGCGTCGTGTGTGCCGCCGGCGCTGGCCGCGGCCACCACCGCGTCGACGATCAGCTTGCCCACCCAGGCGATCGCCGCCGGCAATACCCCCGCCGCGGCGGTCAGCGCCGCCGCCGCCAGCGACAGCAGCGGGCTGGTCTGCCACAAAATTCGAAATGTCCGCCCGACGTGCGGCAAGAGCTTCAGCGTCTCGCGCAGGCGCCGCCCCAGCGAACGCGGCTCCGGCGTTGCTTCCCCGGACGGCGCCACTAGATCCCGATGGCCTGCAGCATGATCAGCGGCCCGCCGTCGGGGGCGCCCGGGCCTGCGGCGCTTTCTGCGCGTGAGCCCCCTTCTGCGCGTGAGCCTACTGAAAGATCGACGATGCAGTCCAGCGCCCAGTCCTCGTCGCCTTCCGGATCGATGATGCGTTGCTGCGCCCGCCAGCGTTTCGTGCCGATCTCCTGGATCACCGTGTTGCGCGGGCGGCGCGCTGCCGGGGTGGTCACGATGCTCGCGTGCTCGGTCCAGTAGGGCGCCAGCGTCTCGGCCAGCCGCGCCGCCGTCCACGGCTCGCCCTCGGGATCCGGCGCCAGCAGCGTGACCGCATCATCGTACGAACGCGCGGCCAGCGCGCGCAGCAGGCCGTGCAGCTCGCCGCGCACGCGCACCGCCAGCGATTTCGCATCGTCGGCCAGCTCCCTCGGCCGGTCGGCCAGCGGCGGCGGGTGCAGCGCGACCCTGCGCCCGCTGGGATCCTTGAGGCTCTCCCATTCGTCGAGCAGGCTGGAGTCGACGGTCTTCAGCATGGCGCGAAAATGCCCGATGATGTCCAGCACCTCGTCGGTGCGCGCCGCCGCCGGCACGGTCTGCGACAGCGTCTTGTACACGTCGGCCAGGTATCGCAACAGGACCCCTTCGCTGCGCTGCAGGCCGTACTCGCGGATGAAGTCCGCGAAGGTGCAGTAGGTCTCGAACATCTCTCGCGCGACCGACTTGGGGCGGATGTTGGTCTCGGCGACCCAGGGATGTTTCTCCGCGAAGGCGTTGAAGGTGGCGTAGATGAAGTCGCGGTTCGGCTTCGGCCACTCCATCTCGTCCAGCTCGACGATGCGCTGCTCGTACTCGATCCCTTGCGCCTTCATCTCGTCCATCCGCTCGGTCTTCAGCTTGTCGAGCTGGCGGTAAAGGACGACGTCGGGGTTCTCGAGGATCGCCTCCACCAGGGTCAACACGTCCAGCGCGTAGGCGGGATCGTCGGGGTCGAGCGCGTGCAGGACCTCCAGCAAGTAGAGCGACAGCGTCTGGTTCAGCGAGAAATCACGCTGCAGATCGCCGCTGACCTCGACCACCCGCCCGCTCCCGCTCGCCGCCGGGCCCGGATGCAGCGCGATGATGCCGGCGCGATGCAGGCCGCGAAAACAGGTGGCCGCGCGGCGCCGGTGTTCGCGCTTGCCGCGCTCGCCGCCGTGTGACAGCGCAATGAGACGCGTGAGCCGCCGGTAACCGCCGCCGCGGGTTCCGGCCCGGGCCTGCAAACAGTTGAGCAACATGCCGTGGGTCACGGCAAACCGCGACTCCAGCGCCTCGGGCGTCCCCGCGATCAGCCGCTCGAACGTCCCCTTGTCGAAGTGGACGTAGCCCTTGAGCGGCGGTTTGTGCATCACCACCTTCTTGCCGCCGGCCTTCTTGCTGGCCAGGCGCCGGTTCTCGATCACATGCTCGGGCGCCTGCGCGACGACCGTGCCGCGATCATCAAACCCTTTCCGCCCCGCGCGCCCGGCGATCTGCTGGAAGTCGCGCACGCTGAGGATGCCGGTTTTTTCCCCGTCGTACTTGCATAGCTGGGTAAAAAGAACGGTGCGGATGGGGATGTTGACGCCGACGCCCAGCGTGTCGGTGCCGCTGACCACCTTCAGCAGCCCCGCCTGCGCGAGCTTTTCGACCAGCAGCCGGTACTTCGGCAGCAGCCCGGCGTGGTGCAGGCCGATGCCGTGTCGGATGAAACGCTGGAAGTCCTTGCCGTATGGCGTATCGAACGAGAAATCCAGCAGCATGCGCCGGATCGCCTCTTTTTCGTCCTTGCTGCAGATGTCGACGCTGAGCAGATTCTGCGCCTGCTCCGCGCACGCGCGCTGGGTGAAGTTGACTAGGTAGATGGGATAGCGCCTGGTCGCGATGAGATCGGCGATGGT
>DASRQT010000418.1:0-3507 GCA_035696485.1 Polyangia bacterium
TCTTGCGAGGACCTGCCCGTAGTACGAGAGGACCCGGGTGGACGGACCGCTGGTGTTCCGGTTGTCATGCCAATGGCATCGCCGGGTAGCTATGTCCGGAACAGATAACCGCTGAAAGCATCTAAGCGGGAAGCTGACCTCTAGATCATGAATCCCGAGCCGCAAGGCTCCTAAAGACCCCTTGTAGACGACGAGGTTGATAGGCCAGGTGTGGAAACGCTGTGAGGCGTGGAGCTAACTGGTACTAATCGGTCGTGCGGCTTGGCCACCATTATTTTCTTTATCGAGGATGCTCCGTTTATTAGGTCGAGATCCATCGCGCTTGATTGCAAGCGAACCTCAAGACACAAATTTCGTTACTGGTCGCAGCCAGTAACAACAAGTTTCCGGCGGTCATACCGGAGGGGCCACACCCGATCCCATCCCGAACTCGGAAGTTAAGACCTCCAGGGCCGATGGTACTGCAGGGGGAACTCTGTGGGAGAGTAGGTCGCCGCCGGGAATTATTCGAAGGGGCCCCGAGCCAAACGGTTCGGGGCCCTTTTCCTTTTGTGATGGAACCCTGGGAGGGTTCCAAACCTCCGGCCTGCGGTGGGCGAAGCCCACCTTCGGCCTGTCGTTGAGGCGCGAGCTGGAAGAGTTAGCGCGTGAGCAGCTTGGCGGCTTCTTTGGCGTGGTAGGTGATGATCATGTCGGCCCCGGCGCGGCGCATGGACAGCAGGGTCTCCATCATCACGCGGTCGTGGTCGATCCAGCCGGCGGCGGCGGCGGCCTTGATCATCGCGTATTCGCCCGAGACGTTGTAGGTGCAGATCGGGACGTCGAACTCGCGGCGGACCTCGCTGACGATGTCCAGATAGGCCAGGGCGGGCTTGACCATGACGATGTCGGCGCCCTCGTCGATGTCGAGGGCGATCTCGCGGATGGCCTCGCGGACGTTGGCGGGGTCCATCTGGTAGCCGTGGCGATCGCCGAAGCTGGGGGCGGAGTCGGCGGCGACGCGGAAGGGGCCGTAGTAGGCCGAGGCGTACTTTGCGGCGTAGGAAAGGATGGCGACGTCGGAGAACTCTTCCTCGTCCAACCCCTCGCGCAGGAATCCAACGAAGCCGTCCATCATGCCGGAGGGCGCCACGACGTCGACGCCGGCCCGGGCATAGGAGAGGGCGGCGCGGTTCAGGTTTTCTAGCGTGGCGTCGTTGTCGACCTGGCCGTTTACCAGGACGCCGCAGTGGCCGTGGCTGGTGTATTCGCAGAAGCAGGCGTCGACGATCACGCACAGGTCGGGGACGGCCTTCTTGATGGCGCGGATGGCGCGCTGAACCACGCCTTCCGGATGCCAGGCTTCGCTGCCCACCTCGTCTTTTTTCTCCGGGAGACCGAACAGGAGCACGCCCGGGATCCCCAACTTCGCGATCTCTTCGGCCTCGCGCGCCAGTTGATCGATCGAGAGGTGGTACTGACCGGGCAGCGACGAGATCTCGCGCTTGATGCCTTTGCCCGGGCAGACGAAGAGTGGGTAGATGAAGTTGTCCGGCGAGACGGTGGTCTCGCGGATCATTCGGCGCAGCGCGGGGAGCCGGCGCAGCCGCCTGGGACGCGACTCGGGGAAGGCCATGACCAAAGCCTAGCCCAGGGTGGCGCGATAGGCGATTAAGGCGTCAATCAGCGTCGGAATGCTGGGGCGCGCGGGCATGACGCCGACCTTGACGTGGGCTTCGGCGGCGGCGGCGGCCGTGGTCGGGCCAATGGCGGCGACGATCTTGCCGGCGAGGGCGCCTGCTCCCCAGGCATCGACAAAGGCGCGCAGCGCCGATGGGCTGGCGAAGGTCGCCACGTCGAAGGGGGGCGGCGGCGCGGATGGTTTGACGGCCACCGTGCGGGACACCGGGACGATGTCGACCCGGCAGCCCTGCCCAACCAGTCGATCCTTGAGCAGCTCGCGTCCGCCAACGGTCTGCGGGAACAGGACGCGGGTGCCGCGGCCGAGGGCTGCCAGCGCCTGCACAAGGCCCTCCTGTCGCTGTTCGTCGTCGGGCGGAACGACATCCGCGATCAGGCCAAATGACGTCAGAGCACGGGCGGTCTCGGTGCCGACGGCGGCCAGCTTCATTGTCTTGAAGGAGGACACGCCGGCGCGATTCAGCGTGAACCGGACGGCGGAGGGGCTGGTGAAGACGGCCCAGTCGTAGCCGTTGCTGTCGGCGAGGGCCTGGTCAAGCGGCTGCCAGCTTTCGGGTGGGGCCAGCCTGATGGTGGGATAGCTGATCGCGACAGCTCCGGCGGCGGACAGCGCCCCGGCAAAGGGGGCGATCTGCTCGGCAGGCCGCGTGATCAGGATTCGCCAGCCCGCAAGAGGGCTCTCCGCAGGGGTCACACCTTGATGATACCTTGGCGGCGTGGGCTTTCTGCGTGCGGCCTTGTTTTTCGTCTGTCTCTGCGCCGCGGCGGCGGCAGGCTGCAAGAGCGGTCAGCAGACAATCCCGCCACCTTCGGCCCCGCCACCTTCGGCCCCGCCACCTTCGGCGGTGGAGGCGGGCGCGGCCTCGGTGCTGGTGCCGGCGGCGGGCAAGACCGTCAGCTTCCGGGTCGAGGTGGCGCGCACGCCAGAGGAACGGGAGCGGGGACTCATGTACCGTGACCGCCTGGCGCCTGACGCCGGGATGCTGTTTGCCTTCGATGCACCAAGCGCACTGACGTTCTGGATGAAGAACACGTTCATCCCGCTGGACATGATCTTCATGGATGGGGGGAGAAAGATCCTGGGAATCATCGAGAACGCGGAGCCGCGGACGCTGACCTCTCGGAACATCTCGCAGCCTTCGCAGTATGTGCTGGAGATCAATGGCGGGTTGTCGGCGCGCCTGGGGATCGCTCCGGGCGCCGTGGTCGAGTTTCGCGGGTTGCCGCCGCCGTGACCCGTACCCGGGGTTTTCGCCTTGTGCACGGCGCGGGCGCGCTTAGTTTCGGTCCATAGGCAGCAGGCCGGGTGGTCCTGTGACGGCCGTGGGTGCCCGCTTGCCAGAGATTCTTCGACCCATGCTAGCGACGCTCGCGGATGCGCCATTGCAGGACGCGGGGCTCGTTTACGAGCCTAAATACGACGGTATCCGCGCGGTGATCGAGGTCGACCTCAAGGGCAACGGCAAGGGCACAACTGGCGGCGCGAGCGTCCGCATCTGGTCGCGGCTGGGGAACGAAAAAACCCTTCAGTTCCCGGAGGTCGTCGCCGCGGTGGCGCGGTGGGCGTCAGCCGTGCGTCGCCAGCGGGCGGTGGTGCTGGACGGCGAGATCGTCGCGCTGGACGAACAGGGACAGCCGACCGGGTTTCAGGGGCTGCAGGATCGCATCCACCTGACGCAGGAGCGCGACGTGATCAGGGCGGCGGGCGCGAGGCCGGTGGCGCTGGTGGTGTTTGACCTGCTGCGCGACGGCGGTGACGACCTGCGCGGGCGGCCGCTGCTGGAGCGACGAGCGTTGCTGGAGGCGGCGGTCAAAGGCGGTCTGTCG
>DASRQT010000419.1:0-2137 GCA_035696485.1 Polyangia bacterium
CACCTTGTTCTCCCCGGCGGCGATCATCCGACGCGCCGCCGGATCGATGTCGGCGGTCTGTCCATACGAATAGCGAAAGTCATCGTCGTTGGGGCGACGCATGGTCCAGCGGTTGGCCGCCGGATCCAGCTCTGACAACCCATACGTCGACACCGTTCCCTGCACCCAGACATGACCGGTCCGACAGTCGTAAGCGGATTTGCTACCGATGCCGTAACTGAGGGCGTCGGCCATCGGTTGCCAGCGGTGGGCGTCAAAGTCGAAACAATCGACGTGCGCCGAACCGGTCTGGCCCGACGGGTACAGCGCCGCCCCGCCGAAGCTGCAGAAGCGATCGAACGCGTCTACGTACTGCACATAATTGTATGTGTGGCGTGCCCGCGGCTGCTGGGTGTCGATGGGCGTCGCGCCGTCGTTGCTGGGGTAGTAACCAGAATTCTCGTTGCCGCCAACGTTGACCGCCGGATCGCTGACGCGCGACCAGCGCAGCGTGGCCAGGTCGAAGGCGTATACCTCGTTGCCGGAGTAGTCCATGTGGCCACCGCCCCAAACGACATAGCGGTCGCGCTTGCGATCGTAGGCTCCGCCGCTCCAGGGAAAGACGTTCTGGGCCTGAGAACCGGGTGGCACCGGCTGCGGCCGCACGCCGGGCGCGTTCAGGTGCGACCCCGGCACTTCACACCACTGCCCGGCCTCCAGCGCGTCGACATCGGCCAGCGTCGGGCATTCCGCCTTGCCCAGCGCCAGCGCGGGCTGGTCGGCCACCGCAGCGAGACACAGCAGCAAGGCGCAGCCAGGTAGAATGTAACGACGGGAGGACATCATGGACCGCCGTCCAGCGTATGGGGGTCCTTGGCGACGGTCAAAGAATCATTTCAACACTCAAAGCCGGCGTTCAAAGGGCACGGTTCGCCCGTCTCGCAACCGGTGGCTGCTCGCGCAAATAGCAGTTTGAACGTACTGTCCCAGGTGGACTTCCCAAGGCCATCAGTGCCAACGAATACGAGTCTTACCTTACATGCGTGCTTGTCGATGGTTGCCATCGGGTACGTGTCGGGCTGTACTTCCGGGGCTGTCATTGGACGGGCGTCGATGGATGGTGGAGCGGACGCGACATCGACGGACGCCGGCGCGCCACCGAGCGCCGGCCGGCGATTGTTGGCCGGGTCGGTGACCCTGGTCGGAAGCGGTGGCGACAGCTGCACCCACCAGCAACCGGCCGAAGGTGATCGCTGGTGCGGTTACGTCGCGGCTTCAACCGTTGAGCCCGAGCGTTTTGATCTGTGGGTCATCGACGTCTCGAAGGCGATCGCGGGTGTCGCGATCAGGTGCGACGGGACCGACGGCAACTGCTTGCGGCTGACTAGCAATGTCTCCCTCGACAATTTCAACTATCCGGCGTTCACGGGCGACACGCTGATCTTTTCAGCCGACAACACGACGCCGGACGGAGACTTCACCGGACCGGTCTTCGGCTGGCGGCCAGGGTGGACCGCGGGGCGCCGTTTGACCGCAAACACAGGCGTCTCCTGCGCCGCCCATGCCACGGCGCCGGTCGCCTATTGCTTCCAGAACGTTTCAAGAACGACCGAGCAGGTCAGCTATGAACTGGTGGCCGGCGAGCTTCCTGCGGCGGGTGGCGGGACTTTGCCCAAGATCGAAACCATGCTCGTGCAAGCCAGTGGTGATCCGGGGGGCGTGCGCAAGTACGCGGTACGGCTCTCCCCAACGGGCCAGCACATCGCCTGGTCTGCGCGACCCACCGCCACGGGCGTCGAGACGCTGAAGACGCAAAAGCTAAACGACGACGCGTCACGAAAGACGGTCGCCGAGGACGTCTCACGTTGGGCGATCTCCGCGGATAGTACGAAATACTACTGGCTAAGGGGATTCAATCACGACACGGGTGGGGCGGCCTCGGGCACGTTGCAGATGGCCTCCTTTCCCGACGGCGCTGCGCAAGCCACGTTGATCGCGGACGTTGCGGACTTCGGGGAGGTTGGGTCCAAAGGGATCGTCTTTCGCGCGAACCTTCGCGGGGGGGTGGGGCAGCTTAAAGTGATGGCCGACAGGGACGACCCCGCGAAGGTCAAGACCTTCGACACCGGGGTGTTGGCCGTCTGGGCGATCGCGGCGG
>DASRQT010000420.1:0-36845 GCA_035696485.1 Polyangia bacterium
GGGGACGCCGCCGGGGCCCGACGGTTCGGCCGACCTGTCGTACATCTTCAAGGCGTCGGAGACGGTCGCGGCGGCCATGACCGGGTGGACGGTGATCGTGACCAAATCGACGGTCCCGGTCGGTACGGGTGACAAGATCGAAGCCATTGTCAAAGCGCGCACCAAGCACGAATTCGCGGTCGCGTCGAACCCGGAGTTTCTGAAGGAGGGGGACGCGGTCAACGATTTCATGAAGCCCGATCGCGTGATCGTCGGCGCCGAGGACAAGCGCGCGGTGGAAACCCTGCGCGCGCTTTACGCCCCGTTCACGCGCACCAGCGACCGCATGTTGATCATGGATCGCCGGTCGGCGGAGCTGACCAAGTACGCGGCCAACTCGATGCTGGCGACGCGCATCTCGTTCATGAACGACCTGGCGAACCTGTGCGAGCTGCTGGGCGCGGACATTGAGCTGGTCCGCCGCGGGATGGGCAGCGACGTGCGCATCGGCCCGAAGTTTCTGTTCGCCGGGCCGGGGTTCGGCGGCAGCTGCTTCCCCAAGGATCTGCGCGCCGCCATCAGCACCGGGCGCGACGTCGGATACAAGCTCGAGATCCTGGACGCTGTGGTGGCCGTCAACGAACGACAGAAGCGGCGCCTGGGCGAGAAGATCGTCGCCCACTTCGGTGGAACCTTGACCGGCAAGCGTATTGCCGTCTGGGGCCTGGCGTTCAAGCCGGGGACCGACGACGTGCGCGAGGCCCCGGCGCTGACCTTGATCGATCAGCTCCTTGAGGCGGGCGCCGAGGTCTGCGCGACCGACCAGGTCGCCATCCCGGCCGTGCGCAAGCTGCTGGGTGATCGCATCGAGTTCGAAGCTTCGAGCTACACCTGCGCCGAGGGCGCCGACGCGCTGGCGCTGGTGACCGAGTGGCACGAATACCGCCGTCCCAGCTTCGATCGGCTCAAGGCCAGCATGCGCCAGCCGGTCCTGTTCGACGGCCGCAACGTCTGGAACCCCACCGAACTGCGCGCCGCGGGCTTTACCTACTACGGCATGGGCCGCGGCAAGAACCCCGCCTAACCTTCTCTGACGAGGAGCGCCCTATAAAAAGATCCGGAAATAGGGCGCTCCGCAGGAGCGCAAACGCGCAAGTCGCCGCCCCAAAGAGCCAGGCGGCTCGAGCGCGCGTATCGGGTTTCCCTTCGAAGCCAGCTTGAGAAGAAGCTAGCTGGAGGCGCTCGGCCGGTTGTTCGCCAGCGCCGAGCGCCAGCCGAAGACCGCGGCGGGAGCGCGTTTTTGAACGTGGCGCGGGTGGCTGCCCTCGTAGCGGCCGGCGATGATGGTCACGCGATCGGGGTAGAGGTGCAATGCCCCCACCAGACCCACCGATTCGGGCGGCATGGTGTACGACTGCCCCTCGTGGACCACGGTCGCGCGCGGGCCGACCACAACCGGAAAACGAAGGGCCAGGTTGCGCGGGTCGATCTTGAGCACGCGCAGGCGCTGCCGCTCTTCCGCCAGCAAGATGGCGGGCGTCTTGCCCGACAGCTCGCCGGGAGTTCGCGTGTTGAGATCCCGCAGCCACTCTGACAGCTGCTTCTCCAGATCGGTCTCGTTGGTGAACGTGCGCGACTTGAAGAAGACGTGTTTCACCCAGTTGCCGAGGTTGGTCCCCGGCCCGCGGTCGGCGCCGCGGCGGGCGCGCACCTCGATGCCCAGGCCCAGTTGAATCGTGGCGTACGCAAACGCCGGATCCCACTCGATCACCTGACCGTCCTTGTCGGACCGGATGCCGATCGGCTTGGGCCGGTCAAACGCAGCCAGCAGCGGGACGCCGCCCATGGCGTCGAAGTGATGGATGAGCGCCCGCACCAGCGACTCGACGCTGTGGTCGTCGACGATGGAGACGGCGACCCAGCGCGAATATTCGAGGCGCGAGGCGAAGAAGTTAATGAGGCGCGGCTCGCCGTCCTTGAACTTCACCTCGACCTGGCCAAAGCCATGGCGTGAGATCTCGCCGGGGACCTTGTCCTGCTGGCTCAGAGGCCGACTGCGCCGCGGACGGACGCTGGCGATCAGCGAATAGAGCGCGCTCTTGCCCCCGTCGTAGCCCGCCTGCTTTGCCCGGCGAACAATCTCGAGTGACCGCAGGTGCGGTTGCTTGAGCAGCAGATCCACCACGAACCCCCTGAAAGGTTGAGCCTTGGAGGGGCGTCCCACGCTACGCTTTGTGTTTTCGATGACCTTTTCCTCGTCCACGGTTGTCTTTCACGCAGGGAGGAAACGGCCTGACGACCAGGAATCCTCGTCTTGTGTTTTCCAGTTTGAACCTTGCGGAAACCTTTTTCGTTAATTTTTCCGTATACCACGTCAATTAATTCGGTTGAGCGTTGCTGCGATACGGCGCCGGGTGTCGCGCCGTTCGATAGCCAGCTCTAAGAGTCGTGAAACCAGCTGTGAAGCAGGCACCCCCGACGCCTCCCACATCTTCGGGTACATGGAAATGGCTGTAAATCCAGGGATTGTATTCACTTCGTTGACGTAGAGATCGCTTGTGGTGCGGTCGAGAAAGAAGTCGACGCGCGCCATGCCAGCCAGCTCCAATGTGCGGAATGTGGCCACAGCCAGCTCTTGAACGCGGGCTGTCAGCGTCGCTGGCAGGTCCGCAGGCGTCCGCCACGCCGCGCCATCCGGATCCACGTATTTCGCTTCGTACGAATAGAAGTCGTGCCGCTGATTGACGACGATCTCACCCGGCAACGACGCCTGGGGTTTCTCGTTGCCCAGCACCGCGCACTCGATCTCGCGCGCGTTGATGCCACGTTCGAGGAGAACCTTGCTGTCCAGCGCCAGCGCCGCGCGGATCGCCCCGTCCAGGTCGGCTGGCGCGCTGACACGGGTGACGCCCACCGATGACCCGGCGTTCGCCGGCTTGACGAACAGCGGGAAGCCAAGCTCGGCGCCCAGCGCCCCAGCCAGTGACGGTTGCTCCGTGAACGCCAGGGCGGTCACGATGCGGTGGTCGACCACCGGGATGCCGGCGTGACGCAAGAGCCGCTTGCTGACGTCCTTGTCCATGCCGATCGCGGACCCGAGCACGCCGGCGCCGACGTAGCCAACGTCCGCCAGATCGAGCAGCCCCTGAACGGTGCCATCTTCGCCGTAGGTTCCGTGTAGCACCGGGAAGACGACGTCCTCGGGGCCGATGGCCTGTTCGAAGGTCACCGCCGGAGCCGCGGCGTCCAGCCTCAGGCGTCGCGGATCGCCGGTCGCATTCGCCAGCGTTGCCTCCGGTTCGCGCTGCCAGCGACCCTGCTTGTTGATGGCGATCAAAACCGGGGTAAACCGCTTTCGATCCAGCGCCTGCCAGATGTTCCGCGCCGACAGGATCGAGACCTCGTGCTCGGCCGAGACCCCGCCGAATAGAATCACGACCCTGATCACGGACGGCTCCTCAGCCGCCGAGGCCCAGCTGGGAGAACAGGAAGCTCCACTCGTCGACCAGCTGCGCGATGATCAGGCCCAGCGGTTTTCCCGCGCCGTGGCCAGCTTTGCTCTCGAGCCGCAACAAGATGGGAAAAGATCCCGCGTTGGCCGCCTGCAGGCGGGCGGTCATCTTGCGCGCGTGCATCGGGTCGACGCGCGTGTCGGAATCGGCCGTGTGCAGCAGCACAGCGGGATAGCGGGTTCCGTCTTTGACGTGGTGGTAGGGCGAATACGCGTACAGCCACTGGAATTGATCCGAATCGTCTGCCGAACCGTACTCCGGAATCCAGAGCTGTGCGAGGCGAAACTTGTGATAGCGAACCATGTCGAGCAACGGCACGCCGCACACCGCCGCGCGGAACAGCGCCGGCCTCTGCGTGACCGCGGCGCCGATCAGAAGGCCGCCGTTCGACCGGCCGGAGATGGCCAGCTCGGCCGGCGAGGTGACCTGATTGGCTATCAGCCACTCGGCCGCGGCGATGAAGTCGTCGAACACATTCTGTTTCTTCGCCAGCATCCCCGCCTTGTGCCAGTCCTCGCCGTATTCGCCGCCACCGCGCAACGTGGCCACGGCGAACACGCCGCCCTGCTCCAGCAGGGGGACGACCGACGGTGTCCAACCCGGGAGGATGTTCACATTGAAGCCGCCGTAGCCGTTCAGCAGTGTCGGCCGGTGGCCGTCTCGCTTCCAGTCCTTGCGGTGAACGAGAAACAGTGGGCACACGGTCCCGTCGCGCGACGTGAAGCGCACCTGCTGAACCTCGAAGGGGCCAGCGTCGATGGGAGACGCCAGTTTTTTCCAGACGGTGCCGGCGGCCGTACCCTTCGCGACGTCTTTGGCCCCGTCCTTGGAAGAAAAACGCAGCACCATGGTCGGCGTCAGGAACGATGTGTACGAATAGAAGAGCTCGTCGGCGTTGCGTTCCACGCTGAGCGTGCTGACCGTCCCCAGCCCCGGCAGCTCCAGCATGCCCGCCGGGGCGCCGTCGGCCGAGAAGAGCCGCAGGCGTGACGACGCATCGACCAGATATCGTGCCGCGAGATGGCCGCCGAAGTACGCCACGTCATCGAGAATGTCGGCGCCCTGGGGCAGGATCTCTTTCCAGTGCGCGCGGTCGGGGTGGCGGGGATCGATCGCGACCAGTCGCCCACGAGGGGCGTCCTGATTGGTGCGGACGTACAGGCGCCCGTCCAGCACCTCGACCACGTTGAAGGCCGCCGGGATCCCTTGCACAACCGGAATGGGTGGCGTTTTCCGCTGGCGCCGGCGATCGATGAGGAAGATTTCGCTGCGCGACCAGCCCTGCGAGACGTTCACCACCAGCCAGCGCCCCCTCGGCGACAGCGTGACGTCGGGCCAGTCCTTGAGATCGCGCCCCTCGCCGAACACCTTCGGATCGCTGGCAGGGTCGGTGCCCAGGGCATGGAAGAACACGCTGCGGTGATAGCGCTCCTCGCCGGCCGGGACGCTGCCGGCAACGGGGTACCGCGTGTAATAGAACCCTTTGCCGTCGGGCAGCCAGGCCAGCGAACAGGCGCGGGTCCGCTCGATCACGTCGGGCAGGTCATCGCCCGAGGCGACGTCGCGCACGCGCAGCACCGATTCCTCGCTGCCGTTTTCCGAGATCCCGTAGGCGATGAGCGCGCCGTCCTCCGACGGATGCCACCAGTCCAGCGATTGTGTCCCGTCCGCCGCCAGCGCGTTGACGTCGATGAGCGCGCGGTCGGGGGCGTCACGCCTGTCGCGCACGAACAGCACCGGCTGGTTCTGTTTGCCCGAGCGCTGCGTGTAGAAATAGCGCGTGAGTTTCTTGCCGCCCCGCCCCGAGACCCGCGGAACCGGTGCGCCCAGCGAGCCGATCTCGTAAAGGTCCCAGAACCGCTGTTCCAGCCGCTTGCGCCCCGGGATAGCCTGCAGGGTTGAACGCGTCAGCGCATTCTGTTGCTCGGTCCACCTGCGCACCTCGGGCGAGTCGGCCTCCTCCAGCCAGCGGTAAGGATCGGCGACGGCGACACCGTGAACCGTCTCGGAGATCGCCTCGACGCGGGTTGGAACCGCCGGTGATTCGACGGGCTTTGCCGGTATGGCCATGGCTCCCGAGCCTATGTGGACGGCACAAAAAGAAAATGCGGCGATCGCAAAAGGTACAACCGTCTTCATGAAAGAGCAGGCAGGCGCACGCGACGGAATCCCGTGCGCGTCGCCACCGGTTCGGCGCTGAATCGGCCCGGCAGCGGGTGGCCGCAGTGCCGGCAGGCGCCGCCGGCGACGGCGTAGTGGGAGATGGCGTACCAGTCCCGCACGATCAGCGGGCGGGCGCAGCGCGCGCACGAGGTGGTTTGCCCCTCCGGGTCAGAGACGTTGCCAACATAGACGTAACGGAGACCGGCGGCGAGCGCGATGGCGCGCGCGCGGCGCAAGGTCTCGGGCGGCGTGGGCGGGATGTCCAGCATCTTGAAGTCGGGGTGAAATGCCGTGAAGTGAAGCGGCACGTCTGGACCGAGGTTGGCGTGAAACCAGGCGGTCATCCGACGTAGCTCGTCGTCCCCGTCATTGAGGCCGGGGATGAGCAGCGTGGTCACCTCCAGCCACGTCGTCCCGGTCCGCACGATCCACTTCAAGGTCTCCAGCACCGGTTCCAGATGAGACGCCGTTGTCCTGCGGTAAAATTCCTCGGAGAACCCCTTGAGATCGACGTTGGCGGCGTCGGCGTTCGCGTACAGCTCGGGGCGCGCCTCGTCGGTGACGTAGCCCGCCGTGACCAGCACGTTGTTCACCCCGGCGGCGCGCGCGGCCCGCGAGATGTCGATGACGTATTCGGCCCAGATCACGGGGTCATTGTAGGTGTACGCGATCGAGGGGCAGCCGTTACCCTGCGCCAGCGCGACGACGTCTTCCGGACGATTGCGCGCTAACCCCTCTTCGTCGAGCTTGGCCTTCGAGATGTCCCAGTTCTGGCAGAACTTGCAGCCCAGGTTGCACCCGGCGGTGCCGAAGCTGAGGATCGGCGTCCCCGGAAAAAAGTGATTGAGCGGCTTTTTCTCGACCGGGTCAACGGCGAAGCCGGTGGATCGCCCATAGCCAAGCTGGACCAGCCGGCCGCCGTGGTTCTGGCGGATAAAACAGAAGCCGGGCTGACCCTCGCCGATCTTGCAAAAGCGCGGGCACAACGTGCACAGCAGCCTTCCGTCCGGCAGCGGGCGCCACCAACGTGCCTCGATCTCGACCGCTGCCTTCGCCACGGCAGAAAGTCTAGCCGATCAGTGTGGTGGCGCCGCCGAGCTGGCGGCCGCCCCAGTCGAAACTGGGCCGGATTGTCGCGGAGGCAATCCCGCCAGCAGCGACTCGACCATCTGCCTGACGTCATTGGGATCCTCGGCGTCAAGGTCGAGGTTGCCGCGCACGTGCCACAGCACGCGGCCGTCGTAGGCCGAGACCAGGGTCATCGCGACATAGAGCTCGTCGCCGGCAAAGGTGTCGTCCTCGTGCGTGACCGTGCCGTCGTGGGTGTAGGTCGGGCCATTGAGCGGAACGAAGACGCCGACACCGATCCCGACATTGGGGCCGCCGCGATAGACCGGCCCGCTGGCGGGGCCGCGGGGCGGTGGCAGACCTCTGCCCCGGGGCGGTGACACGCCGCTGCCCGCGGGCGGCGTGATGCGGGCCGGGGAGGCGCCGCCGGCCACGCCGGCCATGCCACCAGCCGGGGGCGACCCGCGCATGACGGGCTGTCCGCGCCAGCCGCCAGCTCCCGCCGTCGTCGGGGTGGATCGAGAGCCGCCGCCCCGCTGGGTCGACGCGATGATGATGGCCGCGACGATGAGGACGATGAACACCGCGCCCAGAATGGTGGCCGCCCGTTTGCCCGGAGTGGTCGTGACCCCTTTGACGTTCAGGTACAGCAGGGCATCGGACTGCGTCGCCCAGCCGATGCGCGCGGCCTGCTCCGGGGCGACGAATCGCGGCGTGGTCATCGTCCCCTGGCCGCCACCATCGGGGCTGTTGGCGAACTGCAAGATGCCGTTGGCCATCCAGCCGAGGTCATCCCTGCTGGCCAGGACCGTGCCGTCCTGGGCCACGATGCCATCCCAGCGCGCCGACAGATCGACGTCGTAGCCGCGGCTGCGCAACATCTGGGTGATCGCGCGTACGGTCTCGGCCGACACCGACTGACCCAGCGCCGCCGAGGCGACCGGATCGTTTTCGCCCACCTGGTCCAGCACCACGTACACGTCGGGGGGCAGAAGCGCAATGCGCGACGGGGTGTAGACCCGCGACGCGAACGAGGGCTCGATCATCGGTTGCGGCGTCGCGCATCCGGCCGCCCACGCGGCCGTCGCCACCAGCAAGGCAGCCGCGGACTGTCGCAGGGCAGGGAGCTTCACGGCGGAAAACTAGCACGGTTGCGCCACCGGGACCCGTGACGAACCGCGCACAAAACCGGGAAATGATATGCTGACCCGGTTCGTCAAAGCCAAGAGCTGCCGACATGCGGACGCCGCGCTGCCACCTCATCGCCATGCTGTTGCCGCTGGCGGCTGTCGCCAGCCCGGGTAATGCGACGCCCGCCACGACCGCGACCGCTCCGCGGGCATCGGCCGGCCCGCCGCTGCGCATGTCGCTGGATAAATCCAAGGTCGACCTCAAACGCCACCGGCTGGAGCTGACCATGTCGCAGCCGGCCGGCAAGGTGTCGATCAAGGTCACCGGTGAGTCGGGCGCGACGCTGGCGGAGGAGGACCACGACTTCGCGGGCCATTCGGCGGGATCGCTGCTGGTGGTGACCTGGAATCCCGTGCCGGACGAACCCGTGTCGCGCATCGAGGTGCGCGCCACCGACGCGCGCGGTTACTACGTCGGCGTGGAGCTTTCGCCCTGGTTCGTGCCCCTGCCGCACGACGAGGTGAACTTCCGGACCGGGTCAGCCGACATCGACGATTCGGAGCGGCCCAAGCTGGAGGCGGCGTACGCCGAGCTCGAGAAGAAATTGGCCGAGATCGCCGGCAAGGACAAGGACCGACTGCACCGCAACATCACCCTCTTCATCGCCGGTCACACCGATACCGTGGCCGGCGCCGCCTTCAACCTGAAGCTCTCGCAGGCGCGCGCGCGATCCATCGCCGGGTGGTTCCGCACGCGGGGGGCGCGCATCCCGATCGCTTACGAAGGCTTCGGCGAAACCTCGCTGCTGGTCCCCACCGCTGACCAGGTCGACGAACCACGCAACCGGCGCACGGACTATTTCCTGGCCGAAGACGCGCCGGCGCTGAAGACCACGGGATTCAAGCCGGCTTGGAAACGGACCAACTGAAGTATTCGGCGCTTTTGCTGGTCGTGGCCTGGGGGCTCGATGGCTGCGCGCGTATGCGGTCCGCGCCCACCGTCTCGCCCGTGGTGCTTGCGCAGAGCTGCCCGGTGGGCCCACACTGTGTGACCGGGCAGGTTCAGGATCGGTACGGCTCGCCCATCGCCGATGTCCGCTGCGCCGTCCGCACCGACGAGGGCGAGGTCGTCGAAGTGAAATCCGACGAACGCGGCCTGTTTCTGATCGACAAGTTGACCTCCCCCCCGCGCGGAGCCACCTTCGTCAAGGATGGCTACGCGAATGAGATGATGACCGTGCAACCGGTCGCGACCGGCGCCGCGGCCCGCATCTACGTCACGCTTCAGCAGGCCGACGAGGAGAGCTGCACCTGCGACTCCGCGGCGATCTTCAGCGGCCAGCCGCCCTGTTCCGAAGATCGCTGCTCCGGCGAGCGCACTCGCCAGGGGCCCCCGGCCAGCGGGTCGCGCTAGAGGGCGTAGCCTCCGGCTTCCAGGACGTGGAGCGCGATCTTGCGCCGCAGTGAGAACGTGTTCACGCGATCCAGCTGATAGTAGCTGTTGATGTCGCGGATCTCGCGCCCCCACTCCTCGTCCTGGGACACCCACATCAACATCTCGCGCAGCATATCGAACACGCTCTCGTGGGACTTGGCGACGAAGAGCTGGGTCATCAGGATGGGGATGCGGCTCTGTTCCTCACCACGGCTGGCGACGAGCTGCAGCGTGCGCGTGATCGCCGAATCCATGGCGTAGATCTGGATCAGGCAATCGGCCAGCACGCCCAGGAGCTCCTGCTTGTCGGAGATCTGCTGCATGTACTTCTGCACGCCCAGGGAGGCGCCGTACGCCACCGCGCGCTTGGCAAAGTTGCATTTCTGCCGTTCCCGCCCCAGCAGGCCGGGGGGGACGCTGCGATCGATCTTGGCGGGGTCGGCCATCTCCTGCTGCACCTTCCCGACCAGCGCCATCAAGCCCAGCCGGCCCTGCAGCGCGCGCTTGAGCAGCGTGCCGGGCACCAGCAGCCGGTTGATCTCGTTGGTGCCCTCGAAGATGCGGTTGATTCGAGCGTCGCGGCTGACGCGTTCGATCGGATAATCCTCGATGTAGCCGGCGCCACCGAAGATCTGCAGCGTCTCGTCGGCGGTCGCGTGCAGCATCTCGGAGCCGAACACCTTGATGATCGAGGCCTCGATCGCGTGCTCCTCGATGCCGTCGATCATCTTCTTCTGCGCGGCGGGATCGGCGGCGTCGACGGCGCGCGAACGCGCGTCCAGCAGCCCGGCGGTACGGAAGGCCATCGATTCGGCCACGAAGGTCTGGGTGGCGATGTCCCCCAGCTTCTTGCGAATCAGATCGAAATCGGCGATCGCCTTGCCGAACTGCTTGCGATCGCGTGCGTACTTGACGCCGATCTCCAGGCAATATTTGGCGCCGCCCACCGCGCCGACGCCCAGCTTCCAGCGACCGATGTTCAGGATGTTGAACGCGATCTTGTGCCCCTGGCCGATGGCGCCCAGCACGTTGTCGGCCGGGATCGTGCAGTCCTCCAGGTAGAGAGCACAGGTCGAGCTGCCGCGGATCCCCAGCTTGTGCTCCTCGGGCCCGATGGTGAGGCCGGGCGCGTCGCGCTCGATCAGGAAGGCGGTGAACTTTTCGCCGTCGACCTTGGCGAACACGGTGAACAGATCGGCGAACCCGGCGTTGGTGATGTATTGCTTGGTTCCGGTCAGCTTCCAGCTCTTGCCGTCGGCGGACAGAACCGCCTTGGTCTTGGCCGCCAGCGCGTCGGAGCCCGATCCCGGCTCGGTCAGCGCGTAGGCGGCGATGCGCTTGCCGCTGGCCAGGCTCGGGAGATACCGCTTGCGCTGCTCCGGGGTCCCGAACAGCACCAGCGGCATGGTGCCGATACCGACGTGGGCACCATAGCTGACGGCGAAGGAGCCGAGCCGGCTGACCGCTTCCGTGATCAAGCTCGAGCTGGTCTTGTCACCGCCGAGCCCTCCGTACTCCTCAGGCACGTCGTGGCCGAGCAGGCCCACCTCGCCCGCCTTTTCTAAAAGCTCGCGCATGACGCCGGGTTTCTTGGCCTCGATCTCGGCCGTGCGTGGCTCGACCTCGCGCCGCATGAAGTCCTCGGCGGTCTCCTTCATCATCCGCTGCTCGTCGCTGAGCATCTCTGGCGTCAGGATCGTCGCCGAACCGGTCGGTTCGAGGAGAAAGCCGCCACCGGGGGCGAGGGTGATGCCGGAGCTCAGATCGCCCATGGATTCAGGATAGCAGCTTGCGCGAAATCGCGCGCCTTCGCCGCCGTTGAAACCCGTCCGCGGAAACCAGTCCGGCAAAACCTTCTTGCTAAGCTTGCCCACTCGCATAACCTGGCAGAGCGGATGAGCGCACCAACTCGGCCACGGCATCGCGGCGACCGCCCGCGACTTGCGCTGGTGCTGTCAGGCGGCGGCGCGCGCGGTGCGTACGAGGCCGGCGTGGTTCGCTATATCCGCGAGGATCTGGCCGGCGATCTGGGCGGACAGGTCCGCTTCGACATCATCTCGGGGACGTCGGTGGGGGGGATCCACGCCTGTTTCTTCGCCGGCACGGCCGATATGGCCGACAAGCAAGGTCGGATGTTATGCGACCGGTGGGAGAGCTTCGTCCTCGAGGAGATGGTCGCCTTCGGGGTCAAGGAGTTCCTGCGCGCGCCTGCCACGCTGCTGGGTGGCGGCAAGATCGAGGAGGTGGAGGGGCAGCGGCGCCTGGGCGGAATCGTGCAGACGCGCCAGCTGGAGCGCGTGGTGCGCCGTCTGATTCCCTGGCAGCGCATCAGCGCCAACTGCAAACAGGGTTACCTGGAATCACTTTCGGTTACCGCCACCGACATCGGCTCCGGCAAGACGGTGGTGTTCGTTGAACGCGCCGATGGGCAATTGCCGCAGTGGAGCAAGGACCCGTTCGTGCGCGCCCAGGCCGTGACCATGGGCGCCGAGCACGCGCTGGCGTCGGCGGCGTTGCCGATCCTGTTCCCGGCGGTGGCGGTGGGCGAACGGTTCTTCTGCGACGGCGGCCTGCGCCAGAACACGCCGCTGTCGCCGGCGCTGCGCCTGGGTGCCGACAAGGTGCTGGTGATCGGCCTGCGCCACAAACCCAAGGTGCACGACGACGCCGTGCCCGAAGAATCGATGCCGTTCCCGGGGGCGGCGTTCCTGGTCGGCAAGGTGCTGGACGCCTTCCTCCTCGACCACATCGACTACGACCTCGACCGGCTGCGACGGTTCAACGCGCTCATTCAAGCCGTCCGGACGCTGGGCACCGAGGACGGCAAGCGGTTCGACGAGGTGGTGACCAAGATGCGCGGCGCCCCCTACCGCATCGTCGAGGAGTTCATGATCCGCCCGTCGGCGGACCTGGGCGAGATCGCGGGCCGGATCGCGCGCACGGGGCGTTTCAAGGGCAGCGGCGGCGGCACCGGGATCCAGCTCTTGCGCCGTCTGGCCACGGCCCGCGGTGGCGACGAGGCGGACCTTCTGTCGTACATCCTGTTCGACGGCCACTACGCCGCCGAGGTGTCACGCCTGGGATACGAAGACGCCCGCGCCCAGCACGACGAATTGGCCAAATTCTTGGCCGATTCTGTCGTCCACGACTAAGTTCGGGACCCTGGGAGGGTCCCGGGCCCCCTCGTTACTTCACCACGCGGAGCTGCGGCTTGCGGCGGCGGCGGGTGGCCGATTCGCCGGGACTGCCGTCGGGATCGGCGGGGATCGAGCGCAGCGTGCGTTCTGTTATCGGTGCCGACGGACTGTTCACGCGGGCTGCGATATCGTCGGGCAGGGGACCGTCGAGATCACCGACGTCGCCCAGATCACCCAGATCGTCACCGCCGCTGGAGCGCGCGGCGACGATGGAGACGTCTTCCGGGACATCCTCGTGATAGAGGACGCCGCGCCCGTCGTCGCAGGCCACCACGTACACCGCCGACCACGGCACGACCGTCCGCTGCGGCGTCTTCGAAAATGACAGCGTCGCACGCACGCCGTATTCGTCCACCTCCAGGTCGGGAATCGGGATCGGGAGATCGTGGCCGTATTGCAGGACCAGATGCGCCTCGTTGCGAAGGTGCGCAGGCACCACCACCCCGGAGCGGCGCGCGTCGAGGTGCAGCGAGGTCCAGCCCTCCCGTAAAAGCGCGAGGAAAGCGTCCTGCTTTGAAGGCCGTTCTGGGGACCGCATGCGCGCAGCGAGGTTGGAAGCCGCATTAGTCTTACTTGATGCCTGCCCGGTTGCAAATGGCCGAGTTGCCGTTCGCCTCCAATTGGACGGAATAAAACAGGATATTTTCGTCCGAGACGCGTCAGACTCGGGCTTTTTGCGATACCCTTACGAGGTGCCGAGTCGATCGCCCTTTGCACCCAGCGCCGGAACACCGACGCGCTTTCCCTCGGGGTGGCGCGCGCGCCTGGGGCGGGATCCCATCCCCATCCTGCTGCGGGAGGGGAGCCCGGCGCTGGTGGCGCGTGTGCGGCGCGACCTCATCGACGATGACGAGGCGCCCGGGCTGGACGAGATAGCCGGCTATCCCGAGGCCAAGGCGCTGCTGCGCAAGCAGGAGAAGGACGGCTCCTTTGCGCCCAAGACCGTCGAGAAGGCTCTGGGAAGCCAGAAGTTCGCGCGCGCGCTGGCGACGCTGCGCGCGCTCGAGCGGATGACCGACGTCGGCCTCGGCCTGCCGCACCCGGCGGTCAAGTCGGCGGCCGAGGTGCTGCTGGACTCGCAGGCGGCCGACGGGGGTCTGTCAGACCTGACGTTGTCGGACACGCGTGAGGGGCGAGGCAAGATGGTCGCGCTGCATTTTCATGGCTGGGCGCTGGGCGCCCTGTGCCGGGGCGGCCTGGACACCGACGAACGAATCAGCCGCGGCTTCCAGTTCCTGCTGGATAAACGGCAGGCCGACGGCGGCTGGGCCTGGCGCGGCGTGCGCACCGACTCGGCCGCGCGTCCCTCGAGTCACCTGGTGACCGGCATGGCGTTGCGCGCGTTCGCGGCGTCGGCTTCGCGCCGAACCTCGCGCGAGGCGCGACGGGCGGCGGAACTTTTGGCGACCCGCTTTTTGCAACCGGATCGCTATCCGGATCGCAAGGCGGCCAGTTACTGGGAGGTGCTGGGCGAACCGCGTTTTTACACCGATGTGCTGGACGCCCTGGACTGCGCCACCGCCGTCGGCCTGGGGAAGGAAAACTCCGGCGTGCGCACCGCGGAGGCCTATCTGCGCGGGCGGCAGCTGCCCGACGGCCTCTGGTACCCGGGCCCGCCCGTGCGCGCCGAGATCGGGCAAAAGGCCCCGCCGCCCTCCGACAAGGATCGCGAAGCTGCCCGCTGGCTGACGGTGCGCGTGCTGCTGGTCCTCCGCCGGGTCAACTAGCGCCACGCGTAGCGCGCGCGCCCTGGCGGCCAAAACGTGATAGAAAGCCTCCGCTGTCAGCTCTCTTGACGCAGGATAAAGACTTGATTCGACACGACTTCACGCTGAAAGACGTCCGTGAGATTCACGATCTGCCGCTGCCCGAGCTGATGCTGCGCGCGCAGCTTGTCCACCGCGAGCACCACCAACCGGAGGAGGTGCAGCTGTGCGCCCTGCTGTCGGTGAAGACCGGGGGCTGCCCCGAGGATTGCGCCTACTGCCCGCAATCCTCGCGCTACGACACCGGGGTCGATCCCGAGCGGCTGATGACGCCGGTCGACGTCTTCGACGCCGCGGCGCGCGCCAGGGACGCCGGCGCGACCCGGTTCTGCATGGGCGCCGCGTGGCGCGAGGTCAAGGACGGCCCGGCGTTCGATCAGGTGCTGGAGATGGTGCGCGGCGTGCGCAAGCTGGGGATGGAGGCGTGCGCCACGCTGGGCATGGTGACGTCGTCGCAGGCCGCGCAGCTCGCCGACGCCGGGCTGACCGCGTACAACCACAACCTGGACACGTCGCGCGACTATTACAAATCGATCATCAGCACGCGCACGTACGACGATCGGCTACGCACGCTGGACAACGTGCGCAAGGCCGGCATCACCGTCTGCTCGGGCGGTATCATCGGCATGGGCGAATCGCTCGATGATCGGTGCGAGATGCTGATGACGCTGGCCAACCTCGATCCGCAGCCGGAGAGCGTCCCCATCAATGCGCTGGTGCCGTCGCCGGGAACGCCGCTCGCCGATCGCCCACCGGTCGACACCATCGAATTCGTGCGCATGATCGCCACCGCGCGCATCCTGATGCCGGCGTCGAAGGTTCGCCTGTCGGCGGGGCGGCTGGCCATGTCGCGCGACGCGCAGGTGCTGTGTTTCCTGGCCGGCGCGAACTCGGTCTTTTACGGCGAGAAGCTGCTGACCACCGGCAACCCCGACGTGGAGTCGGATCGCGCCCTGCTGCGCGACGTGGGCATGCGGCCCGCGCCGCCGCCGGTTGCCGCGCCCGAACCGCAGCGCGCGGCCGTGCCGAGAAGCGGTCCGCGATGAGCGCGACGGTCAGGCTACCGCCGCTGGACGCCGCCGAGATCTCCAAGCTGCGGCCGTGGAAGCAGCCGTGGTGGCGTCCGACGGTGGGCGACGGTCCGGTGCTGTTCTGGATGATCCTGATCCACGTCACCGCCGTGGTTGGCGTGATCCTCACGCCCGTGCCGGGATGGCCGGTGTTTGCGGTGGCGTTTGCGCTGCATTTCCTGGGCGGGCTGGGCACGACCGTCTGCTTCCATCGCGCCATCACGCACCGGTCGGTGAAGCTGCACCCGGCGGTGCAGAACGTGCTGACCTTCTTCGCGATGCTCAACGGTTCGGGATCGCCTTTGAGCTGGGCGGCGTATCACCGCCTGCACCACGCCAAGTCCGATACGCCGGAAGACATCTCCAGCCCGCGGGTCGGCGGATTCTGGTGGTCACATCTGCGCTGGTTGTGGCAGGCCGGCGCGCCACCCATCAAACGCTACTGCGGCGACATGGACACGCCCGGCTACCGGCGCTGGGGACGCGCGCAGATACCGATGGCGGCGCTGGCCTTCGCCATCGGGCTGCCGTTCGGGTTGGCGGCCTTCTTCTGGATCGGCCCCATCCGGCTCTGCTGGGCGCTGCACGCACAGTGCTTCGTCAACAGCATCTGTCACATGCGGCAGACCCAGAATTCCGAGGAGGGCACCGCAAAAAATGTGTACTGGCTGTCGCTGATGCATGTCTTTCAGGGCGAAAACTGGCACCAGAATCACCACGATCGCCCGGGCTCGGCGCGGCTGGGTTTTTCGCCGGGTCAGCTGGATGTCGGCTGGTACACGATCCTGCTGCTCGAGAAGCTGGGGTTGGCGAAAGACGTCCGTCGCCCCAACCTGTCGCGCGAACTCGACATCGCGGCGTAGGGCATCCGCGAGGCGGCGAGGGCAGGCTGCTGCAAGGCGACGCGCCCATGGACAAGATAGCTGCTCTGTTCCTTGCGTTGCTCGTCGGTGCCTGCGCACGAAAGCCACCGGCGCCTGCCAATCCGGCCGTTGCCAAGGGTAGCCAGGTCTACGCCAACCTGTGCGCGACCTGCCACGGTGCCAGCGGGAACGGCTAC
The DNA here is from genome assembly GCA_035696485.1 of Polyangia bacterium. Lineage (GTDB taxonomy): Bacteria > Myxococcota_A > Polyangia > Fen-1088 > Fen-1088 > DASRQT01. The sequence goes on from DASRQT010000420.1 coordinate 16,381, forward strand.
GTGGCTGACAACGCGCCGTCGCTCCGCAGCCCGACTTTTCTCGGCTCGGCCTCCGATGCGTTCCTGATCGCCGGGATCGCCCGCGGGCGCCCGGGCACGGCGATGGCGGGCTATGCACGCGCCGTCGGCGGGCCGCTCGACCCCGGGGACGTCAATGCGCTGGTCGCGTATCTGCGCGACGGCGGACCGCCACGACTCGAGCTACCGCCCGATGCGGTGGCAGGCGATCCGAAAGCGGGTAAGGTGACCTACCAGACGATGTGCGCCCGCTGCCACGGCACGCAGACGCAGCGGAGCACGGCGATTCATCTCGCCAATCCAATTCTTCTCGAGACCGCAAGCGATGCATTTCTTCGCTGGGCCACCGTCGAGGGGCGGCCCCCGACGTCGATGGTGCCGTGGAAGGACACGCTGCGCCCGCAGCAGATCGACGACGTTGTCGCCTACCTGCGCTCGATGGCGGTGTCCGCCGGCGTGACGCCGCCTCCGCCGCCTCCATCCGCGCCGCGCCGGGGACCGATCGTCATCAATCCCAGGGGCCGACACGCGACCTTCGTCCCCCGCGACGATCGCTTCGTCTCCATCGACCAGTTGAAGGAGGCGCTCGACAAGAAGCGCCGGCTCATCATCGCGGATGCGCGCGCCCCGTCCGATTGGCTGCGCCTTCACATCGTGGGCGCGATCTCGACGCCTTACTACGACCCCAAGTCGCTCGACGACCTTCCCAACGACGGCACCTGGATCCTCGCCTACTGCGGCTGTCCCCACCATCTGTCGGGCGATGTCGTGGATGCCCTCCGCAAGCGCGGCTACAGGCATACGGCCATCATCGACGAGGGGATCTACGCCTGGCAACAGAAGGGCTATCCAGTCGTCACCGCGCCCGATCAACCGCCATCCCCGGCGCCCCCGCCCGCGCACCCGTGACGCGGCTTCGTGCCGGACCTTCTTACTCGAGGGGCGGCCGGCGCGTCTAGATCACTTCGCCCCAGCGGGGGGAGGCGGAGAAGGCGGCGTGGATGAGGCCGACGTGCGAGTAGGCTTGCGGGAAGTTGCCCCACATCCGTCGCTGGACGGGATCAAAGTCCTCCGAGATGAGGCCCAGCGGCGGGATGACGGAACGGACCTTCTCGAAGACGTCGGCGGCCTCTTTCTGGCGTCCCAGCACGGACAGCGCCTCGACCAGCCAGAAGGTGCAGATCACGAACGCGACGGTCGGATGGCCAAAGCCGTCGTCGAGTTGATAGCGAAACAGCCAGCCATCCTTGATGAGGTTCTTGCCGATGGCGTCGACGGTGGCGTGTAGGCGGGCATCGGCGGCGGGGAGAAAACGCAAGCTGGCCATCTGTAACAGCGACGCGTCCAGCGCGTCGCCACCGTAAGCGGCCACGAAGGAGCTCATGTCGGCGTGCCACGCGTTGGCGGTCACCTCGTCGCGGATGCGGTTCGCCGCCGCCACGAATTCGTCGCGCATCGCCGGGCGGTGTCGGCCGGCGATGGCGCCCATTCGATCGGCGGCCGCCCAGCACATGAGGCTCGAGAACGTCTGCGGCTTCCACGCGGTTCGGTACTCCCAGATACCGGCGTCGGGTTTCCCCACGACGGAGATGGCCTTGCGCGCCAGGCGTTCGACCAGGTCCAGCGCCTCGCGCGAACGATCTTCGGCGAACCGGTCGTCGAGAAATACCGGCGCCAGCGCCAGCACCATCTCGCCGAAGACGTCGTGCTGCTGGTGCAGCGCCGCCGCGTTTCCGACCCGCACCGGCCCCTCGCCGTTCCAGCCGGGCCAGTCAGTGAGGATCTTCTCCTCGAGATCGGCCGAGCCGTCGACACGGTAAAGCGGCGCCAGATCCAGCGTCGGATTGCCGCCCGCGATGTTCAGCAGGAACGACGTGAACATCTCGCGCTCCTCGAAGTGGCCGAGTCGGCGCAGCGCCGCCAGCACGTAGTAGGCGTCGCGCAGCCAGCAATAGCGGTAGTCCCAGGTCCGGCCGCTCTGCGGTGACTCCGGGATCCCCATGGTGGTCGAGGCGACAATGGCGCCGGTGTCCTCGTAACAGTGCAGCTTCAGCGCCAGCGCGGAGCGGATGACCTCCTGCTGGAACTGCGGCGGCACCTCGCAGTGCTTGACCCAGGTCCGCCAGTAACGAACCGTCTCCTTGAGAAAACGGTCGCACACGGACGGCAGCGATTCCTCCACCGGCGGTCCCCACGCCAGCACAAAGTGTCTGCGCTCGGTCAGCGAAAACGGCGTTCCGCCCAGGTAGGACAGCGGCACGTCGGTGGTCAGGCGCAGCGGACGCTCGAAACCCTCGTAGTTGATGTGGTGCGAACCCTCCACGCGCGCCGGGACGCGCTTCGACCAGCCGATTCGGGGTTCGCAGCGAACGCGGATGCGCGGCAGACCGTCGATCGGCTCGACGATGCGGACAAGAACTTGCGGCCGGAACGTGCCCTCGAACGTGAAGAACCGCGGCGCAAAATCGATGACGCGAAAGGCGCCCTCGGCGGTGTGAAACGTGGTCTCCAGCACGTTGGTGTTGGACAGATATCGCTGGATGCCGAGGTCGCCGCTGGACGACCCGATCAGGAACTGGCCGCCGTGCTCGCTGTCCAGCAGCGAGGAGAACACCGGCTCCGAATCAAACCGCGGCAGGCAGCACCAGACCACGGCGCCGTCGCGCTGGGTCAGCGCCGCGTACTGGCAGTTGCCGATGAGAGCCAGATCTTCCAGCTGCATCAGCTCAACCGTAGTCCTATTGCCGTCGCGCGCAAGCTGGCGCGGGGCGCTAGCCGTGACCCCACTGGCGCCTGACCTCGTATGCTGCGACCGCAACCGACGTCGAGAGGTTGAGGGAACGCAGTTCGGGGTCGACCATCGGAATGTCGACCAAGTCGGCGGCGTAGCGGGAGAGGATCTCGGCGGGCAGGCCCACGCTTTCGCAGCCGAAGATCAGCGCTGCTGGCCTTGGATAGCGGACGGTCTGAAAACCTCGCGCGGCGCGCGGGGCGAAAAGAAACGGCGCTCCCAGCCGCGGCAGCTCCGCTTCCAGCGCCGCCCAGCTTGGCCACACCACCGGACGCACGCGCGGCCAGTAGTCCAGACCGGCCCGACGCACCTCCTTGTCGGCCAGCGAGAAACCGAGCGGCGCGACCAGGTGCAGCTGCGCCCCCACCGCCAGACACGTCCGGCCGGCGTTGCCGGTGTTCCAGTGGATCTCGGGCGCCACCAGGATCATGTGGAGGTCGGCCATCGACGCACGGACGCTACCATGTGGTAAAGCGAAACAGGATGATTCGCCTCGATGCGCTGCTGGCCCGCAACCTCGCCTGCTCGCGCACGGCAGCCGCGCGTCTGCTGGCCGACGGACGCGTCGCGGACGACGGCGGCAACGTCCTTGAAGGCGACCACCGGCGGCGCGCGATTGACGAGGCCACGCTGCCACTGTCGCTGCGCGTGGACGGCGCGCCGCGCATTCTGGTGGCGGCGGCCCACATTCTTCTGAACAAACCGGCGGGTTTCGTGACCGCGCTGCGCGACCCCGTTCACCGCACCGCCTATGAGTTGCTGGAAGCGGCGCCGCTCTATCCCGAATTGCGGCCCGTTGGTCGTCTGGATCTGGATACCACCGGGCTGCTGCTATGGACCACCGAGGGCGCCTGGGTGCAACGGCTAACCCACCCCAAGCGCATGGTCCCGCGCACCTACCAGGCGGCGCTGGCGCGCCCGCACAAGGCCCCGCCACCCAACCTGACCCTGGACGACGGCCACCGCCCGAACATCGTGGCGCTGGAGCCGCTGCCGCCCGCGGCTCTCCATCCCAGCTTGCCGGTGCCCGCCGACGCCGCCGCCTTTGCCTCGATCACCGTCGTCGGTGGCGCGTACCACGAAGTGCGACGGATCTTCGCCGCGCTGGGCAGCCACGTGCTGTCTCTGTGCCGCGTGGGTTTCGGCCGGCTGAAGCTGCCGGTTGATCTGGCGCCAGGGCTGTATCGTCCGGTCGACATGACCGACGCATGACCGGCGAACGCCCGTTGCGTACGGCACCGGGGCGCCTTATGAAGGGGCAGGAGGCATCATGACCAACGGCGAAAAGACAATCCTGGTGACCGGAGCAACCGGGAAGCAGGGCGGCGCGGTGTTGCGCCATCTCGACGGCAAGGGCTTTCGCCTGCGGGCGATGACGCGCAAACCGGCCGGCGAACCGGCGCGCGCGCTGGCGGCCCGCGGGATCGAGGTCGTCGAGGGCGATCTGGATGATGGCGCCTCGGTCACCCGTGCGCTCAAGGGCGCATGGGGCGTCTTCGCCGTGCAGAACACCTGGGAGGCGGGCGTGGAGAAGGAAGAAGAGCAGGGCAAGCGCATCGCGCACCTGGCCCGCGAGCACGGCGTCCAGCACTTCGTCTACACGTCCGTCGGATCAGCTCACCTGCAGACCGGCATCCCGCACTTCGAGAACAAGTGGCGCGTCGAAGAGGCCGTGCGCGGTCTGAACTTTCCATCTCACGTGATCATTCGTCCGGTGTTCTTCATGGAGAACCTGACCACGCCATGGTTCCTGCAGGGCGACAAGCTGATGACCGCAATGAAGCCCGAGACGGTGCTTCAGATGATCGCCGTCGACGACGTCGGAAAGTTCGGCGCGCTGGCGTTTGTGCAGCACGACAGGATGAACGGTCAGGAGCTGGACATCGCGGGCGACGCGGCGACCATGCCGCGAGTCGCTGAATTGCTCGGCGCCGCGCAGGGCAAGCGCATCGAGTTCGTCCCGGTGCCGATCGAGGCCATCCGGAAGAACAGCGCCGACACTGCCCTGATGCTGGAATGGTTCGATCGGGGCGGTTACAGCGTCGACATCCCCAAGCTGGAGAGGACCTACGGCCTTCCCTTGACCAAGCTGGACGCCTGGACCCGGCAGCAGGTTCGTTAGCCCCCGTCGGGGCGCGGGGTCGGTTTCGCCGCCGCGGTTTTTTCGTGCGATTCTGGTGTGGGTATCCCGTCACCCTCGCTCATGAAACCCGTCGACGAGTTTTTCTTTTCACTGCGGGAAGCATTCCGCCCGCACGAGCAGACGGGACCCTGGACCCTGGTCGCCCTGACCGCGCTGGTGGTCCTGGGCTTGGTCGCGTGGCTGGTGTCCCTGCGCCGGCGGCGGCGCGCGAGAGAGCGTCTGTTCACGCAGCTGGTCGCTCACCGCCGCCTGACACCCGAAGACGTGTCGCTGCTGATCCGTCTGGCGACCGCCGCCGAGGTGCCGCCCATCGCCATGGCGACCCAGATCGAGGTCTTCGAACGGGCCACCGCGATGGAGATCGAGACCTTCCCGCGCATGCTGGTGGTCGACGACGCCAACACGCTGGCGAGAATTCGCTACCTGCGGCGCCTCCTGGGGTTCGAGACCCTGCCCGAACATTACCCGCTGCTGACCACGCGCGAGCTGCACCCGGGGCTGACGATCAAGTTGGCCGACATGAGCACCGCGGTGCTCGCGGTCACCGAGGCGTTTTTCTCGCTGCGGGCGCCCCACGCCCCCAACCTGGCCACGGGTGACATCGGCGCGTTGACGGTGTTCCACGCGCAAGAGGCGCGCTATGCGCTCCGGTGCGAGCTCCTGTCCTCCGAACCGGCGGCCGACGGTGCCGGCGGCGCCGCGCGAAAGTTGATCTTCGCCCACGACGAGTCGCCCGCCCGCTTTCAGATGCGCGACTTTGTGCGCGTGCCCTTTCGCGGGCCGATTCGCTTGCAGACGCCGGTGACCGGACCGGCCTGGATCACGGCGACGCTGGTCGACATCAGCATCGGCGGCGCGGCGCTGGAGACCGAAGCGATACTGCAGCCCGGGGACGGTGTCATGGCGTCCTTCACCCTGGGCGACGCACAGTTCTCCGAGGTCAAATCCGTGGTGCTGGACAGCCGGCCAGGGCCGACCGGATCGCAGCGCGTGCGCGTAGAATTCGAGAACCTGCCCAAGTCCGACGAAGAGCGCCTGTCTGCAGCCGTCGCCTATCTCAGCGTCAAGCCGGCGGCGGCTGAGCCCGCGCCCTGAGACTGCGCAGAGCCGAGCAGCCCCAGCAGGTCGCGCGCCGCCGCGACCGCGTCCATGGTCCCGGTCAAAACCAGCGTCTGACCTTCCCGTAGCACCTCGTCGCCGGTGGGAAACACAACATTGCCGGGCCCGAGCTCGATGGCGATGACGGTGGCGCCGGTCAACCCGCGCAGGTCCAGCTGCTTCAACGTCTTGCCCAGGCAGGGCGCCGCCGCCGGCAGCCTCACCGGCGACGGCTCACCCATGCCGGACATCAGCGGTGCGACCTCGGTCAGGCCGGCCATGCGATCGCTGCCGTCGCTGGTGACGGCAACAGGGTGGTCACGAGATTGGCGCGCGTCCCCGTCGTGGCTCTGCGCCGACAGGGTCTCGACGATGACCTGCGCCCCCGCGCGAACATGTCCCTGCAGGTTGGCCGCGCTCTGCCACAGCGGAATCGCCAGGACCAGCACCAGCGTGATCAACATCGCCAGGGCGGGGCCGGTCGGCAGGAACGGCTGCGTCACGGCCAGCAGGGGCACGGCGGCGATGATCAGGATCGCGAGCTGGAACGTCACCAGCAACGCCCGTCGCGACGCCGCCGCCAGGTCGACCCCGCCCCCTCCGGACGGCTGCTGCGGAAAGGCCTCCAGCACCAGGGCGCGTCCCAGGCCGCGCGCGATACGAACGGCACCCAGCAGAAACGGGCTGGCGACCAACAGCGCGCCGATGATCACCAGCACGCGGGCCAGGTCGGGCCCGAGCTTGATGGTGTCACCCGCCAGCGCCACCAGACGGGGCATGTTGTAGGAGGCGCCGACGATGATGGCGGCGATAGCGCCGACGTCGACCAGCAAGAACGCCGCCAGCCGCCGGATCTGCGACCACGCCGTCCGGTGGGTTGGCGTGGCGCGCAGCCGCTGCACCCAGGATCCATACAGCGACGCGTAGGTCTGCAACGCGTGCGGAAGGCGGCGGTCGACGTAGGACGCGACCGGGCCTGACAGCCGGATCAGAAACGGCGTCAGCAACGTGGTCAGCGCCGACACGGCGACCGCCGTGGGATAGAGAAAATCGCCGATCACGCCCAGCGACATGCCGACGGCGGCGATAATGAACGAAAACTCGCCGATCTGCGCCAGGCTCATCCCGGCCTGGACGGACGTGCGCACGCCGTTACCGGCCAGGAACGCGCCGGCGGCCACGCCGACCACCTTGCCGACCACCACCACCACCGTCAGCACCACCACCGCCAGCCACTGCGACATGACCAGCGCCGGATCGATCAACATCCCCACCGACACAAAGAAGACGGCCGCGAAGATGTCCCGCACCGGTTCAATCAGACGCTCGATGGTCTTTCCTTCGCCCGACTCCGACACCAGCGCGCCGCCCAGAAAGGCCCCCAGCGCGACCGAATAGCCAAATCGGCGCGCCAGCAGCGCCGACGCGAAGCAGATGCCGATGACCGCGACCACCGTGGTTTCTGTGCGGCCCAGCTTGACCAGGAACCGAATCAACCGCGGCACGATGAACATGCCCACCACCAGCAACCCGACCAGAAACCCCGCCAGCCGACCCAGCGTCACCGCCAGCGCGCCGGCCGAAAGCCCCGCCCCCGAAGCCGCCGCCGTCAAGATCGCCAGCAACAGGATCGCCAGCAAATCCTCGACGATCAGGATGCCGAAGACGATCTCGCTCAGCTTCCCCTTGATCCCCTGCTCGGTGAAGGCCTTGACGATGATGGTCGTGCTGGAGATGGCGACCACCGCCCCCGCGAACAGCCGCTCGAACGCCGTCCAGCCGAACAGCCGCCCCGTGATGTAGCCCAGCCAGATCATGAGGCTGCACTGGACCACCGCGACGATCCCCGCGGTCGGCCCCACCCGCACCAGCTTGCGCAGGCTGAACTCCAGCCCCAGCGAGAACATCAACAGGATGACGCCCAGCTCTGACAGCATGTGCGCCATCCCGAGGTCGGCGAACAGCGGCAGCGGGACGTGCGGTCCCACGATCAACCCCGCCAGCAGATATCCCAGCACCACGGGCTGGCGGATGCGCTGGAAGATGACCGTCGTCACCGCGGCCACGCAAAGAATGACCGCCAGATCGGTCAGGATATCCATCGAGACGTTGCCCCCGGTCGCCACCGCAAACGCCGTCACCGCGCCCCCAGCGTCCATCGTTCGTCCGCGGCTTGCAAGCTCATGGCGGCCGTCGAGACGGGAGGGCGCCAGTGTCCCCCCCGCCTGCGACGACGCGCAGCGATCAGTTCATGTTGAGCGCAATGAGCAGGCCGAGGCCCACCATCATCACAACGATGACCAGCACTGGCTTCGAGTTCATTTTCATGGAAATCTCCCGCGTACACGTGTTTTCGTACACAGCCCCCGGTTGCGGAGCCGTGCCCTGAATCGATCCTTCGGTGTGCTCAGGCGGCGGGAGGTCCGCGGCAGGATCGATCGCCCAGGATGAAAACGGATCGTAATGCGGGACCGTCTGTCGCGACGACGTCCCACGGCGCTGACGGCGCGAGCGCGCCGGGCGTCGCGTTCTTCCCGACGGCGCCCTTCCACAACCGCGTCAGATCAACAGACGGCGCCGGCCGATCGAGGACGCGCAGCACGCGCGCGTCCTGACGGTAAAGCTGAGCCAGCGCCTCGGCCGGATCGCCCCCGACCCCGTTCGCGGCGCCGACGGCAAATCCGGGAACGCGCGGCGCGGCCGCCTGCCCCAGCAATAACGCCAGCGCGCCGACCAGCGCCGCCAACGTCAGAGGGTATGACCGCAACCGAAACACGTCACGCTAGCATGTCCGATTCAATCGGGATCAGCCAGCGCGTCCGGCCGGCGACTCAAAACTGCTTGAAGAACGCGGCCACGTCGTCGCTGCCGTAAGACGGCCATGTGTGAGCGCCGTTCGTGCAATAGACGACCGGAGCGATGGCGCAGACATATGTTCGGCAGTTGGGCCGATTTCCCGGCAGCTGTTGCATGCAGCCGTTCTTCGCCGTCCACATCTCGACGAGACCGGCGCGCATGCCCTCGTCAATCCAGGCCGGCATGGGTTTGCAGTCCGCCGCCGTGTAGCCGTTGTAGCCCGGGATGCCGCCGCCGCCGCCAACCGCGTGTAAGAAATCACGCTGGCACGCCAGCAGGTTCGAAAACGAGGCTCCACCGCTGAAACCGAAAGAATAGATTCGGTTGGTGTCGACACACAGCTTCTCTTTCAGCAGTAGAACCAGCGCGTCGTAGTAGCCGAGGTCGGCCGGAAAGGCTTGTCGCCAGTCGCCGGTCTGCGATTGGGTCAACACCAGGATGGCCCAGTCGCTCATCGCGGCCCGCGTCCTGCCGTCGTCGAACATTCCGATGTTGCCCCCGTTCGGGTGATTCCCGAACACCAGCGGATACGGTTTGGTCTTCTGGTAGCCGGCCAGCAGGCGCACCATGTACCGGCGTCCGGTGGGCAGCGTCCCCATCCCCTCGGGCAGCTGATCGGCAGCGGTGCAGCCGGCGCTGGGCGCGACGGGCAGTTTGTTGCCCGGAGCGGGCGTGCCGGCATCGACGGGCGGTTTATTGCCAGCGTCCCGGTTGCCGGCATCACCCCCGGAAACCGGAGTCACGACGTCGTCCTGAGATTGAACGTCCGGCGCGGCAGTTCCGCCATCGGGCGAAGAAGTCGACCCGGTATCCGCGGGAACCGGGGCAGTGTCGAGTGACGGTGAAGGAGATCCCGAGTCCGGAGGCTGGCCGCCGCTGTCGCGCGGCGTCTGCTCCTGGCTTGAAACGCAGGCCGCGGTGAAGCACAGCGCGGTGGCAAGCACACCTGCCAGAACGGCGGATGGACGCGCAAGCATCGTATTCATGAATGCTACCTCCCTTGCAAGCGTGTGCGCGCTGGGATGCGCGTCGTGGCCACGAATGCCTTGATGGTAGCAGACATGGGGGGGAAAACGTTTTACCCGATTGATCTCTGGCAAGGCTTTGAGCGACCAAGGGTGGATGGTCCGGATGGTCTCGGCGCGTCAGGATGGAGACTTCAGCTTTCTCCAGCCACCGGCCCGATTATTCGCGATGATCCGCTTGAACATGGTCTTGAGGGCAGCGGCGTTGATCTTTTCGCCCTGCCGGATGGCGACGGTGCGGGCGGTCTTGTTGTCGTGTCCGCCGGTGATGATGCCGTGCGGGTCGGGAACGATCGCGCCGTCGTAAAGGAATACATTGACCCAGGACTTGGCCGCCAGCAGCGCGCAGACATTACCTTCGAGCGTGAAATACGGCTGACGCGTGCGCTTGATGGTCTCCATCACCTCCGGATCGGCGGCGTGGACCAGGGCGCGGACCTGGCCGCAGATGGCACGCTGCCACGCCGGCAGGGCGTTGATGTAGTCATCGATCCGTCTATCTCGCCGCTTGTCTCGGGTCATTCGAGGTGCGCCCGCGCCAGCAGATTGTCCAGCGAAAGGTCGAGCGCGCGAACCAGCAATGCCAGCCGCGGTCCGAACGGCCAGCGCCGCTGAGGGACGTGGAGGAATCCCACCCGGGCGTCCGGCAGCGCGTACAGCGCGAAGTACAGCGCTGCGTTGCACGCGAAGGTGCCAGCGTGGAAGGAGGGAGCAGCGACGATTCCGCCTTGGCTCAATCGGCGCGCCACGGCGCGAGCATCCCAGACGGCGCGTAGAGCCAGCGGTGCGCCTGCGACCAGCTCTTCGCCCCTGGGCTGGTGGCCCGCGTTGTCCGGTCTGTCCCAGTCGGCGACGTTGAGTGCGACCTGTTCGACGCGCACATGGCGGCAGGGCGCCTCTCCGACCAGCAGAATCACGCCGGGTCGCCGGTCGGCAAGACCGGGAACCGCCTTCTTGAGCTCGCCGTAGTCGACAGGGAGCTCCACGGCCGCCATGCCAGGTCGGGAACGCATACGGCGCACGGCTTCCCACGATCGGTTTCGCGAACGGCCGTCGAACGGTGCGAACCCGGCGACGATCACGAAACCCGCTTCAGCGCCTCCCTGATCTCCGGGTGTTCGTCCAGGAACGCCTTGCGGCTCTCGGGGCTGATCTCGACGACGACAGTCGTGTCGGCTTCGATCTTGGATTGGCAGCCGAGGCGCGACGTGGGGCGGACATCGAAGGCCTTGTCCATGATGTCTTCTTCGCGGTCGGAGGCCGGGGCCAGGTGGTCCAGGCCCTGCTTGACGTACACGTGGCAGGTGGAACAGGCGCAGACGCCGCCGCAGGCGGAGCCAACCATGGCGTGACCTTTGTTGGAGGCCTCCAGGATCGTGGTTCCGATCGGGACCTCGATCTCGATGCCTTCGGGTTCGAACCTCACCTTGGGCATGAGGTCACCGGTGTCCGTGTCCTCGGTCGGCGTGGGCGCCAACGCGGGTCTTGAGATCGGTTTTTGATTCGGTGGCGGCCACGTGGGCCTCGACGGCGCCGACGTCGCGGCCGCGCAGTCCGGCCTCGAAGGCGCGGTTCATGCGCCGCGCGGCGAAGTCCTTGGAGGCGCGGTCCAGCGCCTCGACGGCGGCGCGGATGGCGTGGTGGTCGGTTCCGACCTTCGCTTTTTCCAGTATGTCGAAGGCGCCCTCGATCCCGACGCGGTCCTCTTCGGTCAACAGATCGGGCGTGTCGGCCATGGCGGCGCGCGCGGCTGCAGCGATGCGATCGGCTTCGACCCGCTGTTCGACCAGCAGGCGGCGTTGCACGTCTTCCTCGGCGTGCTCGATCGAGTCCATCAGCATGCGCTCGACTTGTTCGTCGGTCAGGCCATAGCTGGGCTTGACCTCGATCCCGGATTCCTTGCCCGTGGTCTGCTCGCGCGCCATCACGCGTAGCAACCCGTCGGCGTCAACCATGAACGTCACCTCCAGGCGCGCAAGGCCAGCAGGCATGGGCGGGATGCCGGTCAGCGTGAACCGCGCCAGCGATCGACACTCGGCCACCATCTCGCGCTCGCCCTGCACCACGTGAAGGTCGAAGCCGGTCTGTTTATCGGCGAAGGTCGTGAACGTCTGGGTGGCACCGCACGGAATGGTCGAGTTGCGCGCGATCAGCTTTTCCACCACGCCACCCATGGTCTCGAGGCCCAGCGACAGCGGCACCACGTCCAGCAAGAGGACGTCGTTGCTGCCGCCGCCGGCCAAGATCTCGGCCTGCACGGCCGCGCCCAGCGCCACCACCTGGTCGGGATCGATGTCGCCCAGCGGCGCACGTCCGAACAGATGCTCGACGAAACGCCGCACCAACGGCATGCGCGTCGCGCCGCCGACCAGGATCACGCCGTCCAGTTTCGCGGCGTCGACACCCGCGTCCTTCAGCGCGCGGCGGACAGGCCCCGCGCACCGATCAAGCACCGGTGACACCAGCGCCTCCATCTCGGCGCGCGTCAGCGCTACCCGGCACGTGGCGCGGCCCGGAACCGCCAGCTCGATGGTCGCGCTCTCGCGATCGGTCAACGCCTCCTTGGCCGCGCGCGCCGCATCCAGCAGTCGGCGTGTCAGGCCGCGATCACCGCCTGCGTCTTCGGGCAACCCCAGCGTCCGCAGGACGTGGGCCGCGATGGCGCGATCGAAGTCGTCGCCGCCCAGCATGGAATCGCCGCCGGTCGACTTGACCTCAAAGACGCCGCCTTCCAGCTTCAGGATCGAGATGTCGAACGTTCCGCCACCCAGATCGAAGACAGCGAACGTCCCCTCGGCGTGCTTGTCGAGGCCGTAGGCCAGCGCGGCCGCGGTCGGCTCGTTGAGCAGACGCAACACCTCGAGACCCGCCAGGCGGCCGGCGTCGCGGGTCGCCTGGCGCTGCCCGTCGTCGAAATAGGCCGGTACGGTGATGACCGCCCCCTCGAGCTCACCGCCCAGCTGTTCTTCCGCGCGGCGTTTCAGCACCTTGAGGATCTCGGCCGAGACCTCGATCGGCGTCACCGAGCGCCCTCCACCGACGGAAAATCTAACCACCGGATCGCCGGGGGCCGTGGGCGCCAGTCGGTACGGCGTCAGCTTGCGCGTCGCCTCGGCGTCCTCGGCGCCACGCCCCATGAATCGCTTCACGGATGCGATGGTGTCCTGCGGACGCTCGGGTGCAAGCTCGGCGGCCTGCTGCCCGACCACGACCGAACCGTCGGCGGCATAGTGGACCACCGAAGGCAGGATCGCTCCCGGTCCCTCGGCCAGACAGACCGGCCGCCCCTCCTTGACCACCGCGACCAGGGAATTGGTCGTCCCCAGATCGATCCCGATCGCGCGGCCGCGGCACGCGGCCTTCTGCCGCGACTGCCCGGGTTCGGAGATTTCAAACAACGCATCAACCATGACGTGCCTCCCCACGCGCAAGGGCCGCTTCGTCGTGGACCTCCACCTCGTCCAGGAACCGGCGGTAATAACGAAGCGCGACCAGTTCCCGCGCCACCGCCTCGAGACCACCCGCCGTCTCGGGCGCCAGTGACGATTTCGATAGCCCATCGCCCACGGCCGCCACCGACGCCGCCACGCGCTGCCGCATCTCGGCCGCCATCTTCTGCACGGTGGCGTCGTCGCCCCCGAGGCGCGCCTCGCCCAGCGCCTCGCGCAGCTCGAGGATCTCCGCCAGCAGCTCGGCCGGCACCTTGCCGCCGGCCTCGGGCGCCACCTCGACGCCCAGCAGACCCAGCAGGTACTCGGCGCGCTTGACCGGATCCTTCAGCGTGCGCCACGCGTCGTTCAACTGAACACTGCGCCCGAGCGACGCGCGGCGTTCCCGCGGATCGGCCTTGGCGAAACGGTCAGGGTGCAGCTTGCGCGTCAGCTCGCGGTACCGGGCCTCCAGCGCGCCCGTGTCCAGGTCATGGCGACGGGGCAAACCGAAGACCGAAAAATGGTCGGCCGCCTGATCGACCGGAAGCAGCACCCCACAGAAGGAACAGGTCGCTTGCCCCGACGTCGGCTCCGTCGCCCGTTCACAGGCCCAGCAGATCATCGCGGTGATCCCGATCGTCGCCCGGACGCGTGGCGCCTAGAACTGCACGCTCTCGCCGCACCCGCACGTCCCCTTCACCTTCGGGTTCACGAACTTGAAGCCGCGGCCCAGCATCGAGGTAGCCCACTCCAGAGTTGAACCGTCCAGGTACAGGAAGCTCTTGGGGTCGACGAACACGCGCACGGCGCCGTCCTCGAACGACAGCACCTTGTCCTCCGGGCGCGGGTCGTTGTCCGCCCACTCGAACAGGTAGGAAAACCCGGTGCAGCCGCCCCCGCGAATGCCGACGCGCAACCCCTTCGGCGCGACCTCGCGGGCAGACGCCGCCTTCTTGATCTCCGCGACCGCCCGCTCTGTGACTTCGATGGCCATGTCTTCTCGTTTGATGGTTCCCCGTGTCGATCCGTTACGCCGTTAGGCCGCGCTCTCGGCCTTGCCCGCCCGCGCGGCGCGCTTGGCCTTGTAGTCGGCGATGGCGCCCTTGATGGCGTCCTCGGCCAGCACCGAGCAGTGAATCTTCACCGGCGGAAGGTTCAGCTCCTCGACGATCTGCGTGTTCTTGATCAGCATCGCCTGGTCGACCGTCATCCCCTTGACCCACTCCGTCGCCAGCGACGACGACGCGATCGCCGACCCGCAACCGAAGGTCTTGAACTTGGCGTCTTCAATCACGCCGTTTTCGTTGATCTTGAGCTGGAGCTTCATCACGTCGCCGCACGCGGGCGCGCCCACCAGCCCGGTCCCGACGGTGGGATCGTTCTTGTCGAAGCTGCCGACGTTGCGCGGGTTCTCGTAGTGCTCCAGGACTTTCTCGCTGTATGCCATGACGTGTGCCTTTCTATCCGTATTGCGCTATCGCGCCATCAGTGAGCGGCCCACTGAATGCTCTTGAGATCGATTCCCTCTTGCGCCATCTCGTAAAGCGGTGACAGCGCCCTCAACTTGTTGATCTTCGAAACCACGAGGTTGATCACGAAATCGACCTCTTCCTCGGTGTTGAACCGGCCCAGCCCGAAACGGATGGACGTGTGCGCCAGCTCTTCTTCCACGCCGACCGCCCGCAGCACGTACGACGGTTCCAGCGACGCCGACGTGCACGCCGACCCCGACGACACCGCCACGTCCTTGAGCGCCATCAGCATCGCCTCGCCCTCGACGTATGCGAAGCTGATGTTCAGGTTGCCGGGCAGCCGGTGCTCCAGTGACCCGTTGATGAAGGTGTCGGTGACCTGTGACTGGATGCCCTGGCGCAGCCGCTCGCGCAGCGCGAACATCCGCTTGGCTTCCGTCTCCATCTCGACCCGCGCCAGCTCGGCCGCCTTGCCGAATCCGACGATGCCGGGGACGTTCAGCGTGCCCGAGCGCATGCCCCGTTCGTGCCCGCCGCCGTCGATGAGGGCGGTCAGACGCACGCGCGGCTTGCGCCGCACGTACAGCGCGCCGACGCCCTTGGGCCCGTACATCTTGTGCGCCGACAGCGACACCAGGTCGGCGCGCGAGGCATTGACGTCGAAGGGGATCTTGCCGACACCCTGGACCGCGTCGATGTGGAAGAGGGCCTTGCGCGGCGCCTTGTGTTCTTGGACCACGGCGCCGATCTCGTTGACCGGGTTCACCGAACCGATCTCGTTGTTGGCCAGCATGATCGACACCACGATGGTCTTGTCGGTCATGGCCGCCTTGACCGTCTCGGGCGCGACGCGCCCCTCCTTGTCGACGGGCAGGTAGGTGACCTCGAAGCCCTCTTTTTCGAGGCGCTTGCATGTATCCAGCACCGCCTTGTGCTCGGTCTGCGCGGTGATGATGTGGTTGCCGCGGTCCTTGTGGAACTCGGCCGCGCCCTTGATGGCCAGGTTGTCGGACTCGGTCGCGCCCGACGTCCAGACGATCTCCTTGCCGCTGGCGCCGATCAGCGCCCCGACCTCTTCGCGGGCCTGATCGACCGCCTTTTCCGCGGTCCAGCCGTAGCTGTGCGACCGGCTGGCGGCGTTGCCGTAAACCTCGGTGAAATACGGCAACATCACCTCCAGCACCCGCGGGTCGACCGGGGTGGTGGCGTTGTTGTCCATGTAAATCGGTAGCTTGATGGCCATGTCGTTATTGCCTCGAGATCCCTTCAACCAGAAGCGGGGCTTTCCCTTCGTGCCCGTGAATACCACAGGTGCCGCACTCGCCCTGCACATGCGTCGGTTCGCACGAGCGGCAGCTATCCATGTAAACCAGCGTGTCGTTCAGCTCGCCCACCAGCGCCGTCAGGCGCGCGATGGTCTCCTGCGTCTCGCGCAGCTTGTCGGCGAAGATCTCGCGCACCCGGCTCATCGCCTTGGGCGCGGTCTCGCAATCCTCCCACCCGCGCAGAAAGGCTTTGATCTCGGTCAGGCTGAAGCCCATGTCCTGCAGCTTCTGGATCCATTCGATGCGGGTGACCGCGCGGCCTGAATACATCCGGAAGCCGCCCTTCGACCGGACGGCGGGGGCCAGCAGGCCCAGCTCTTCGTAAAGGCGCAGCGCGCGGACGGATTTCCCCGTCTTTTTCGCCAGCTCGCCGACCTTCAAGAGCGCCAGGTTTTCGGCCGATACTTCCACTCAACCTCCAGAAATGCCCTGCAGTTTCCCAATGCTTGAGACCC
Source organism: Polyangia bacterium (assembly GCA_035696485.1). Lineage (GTDB taxonomy): Bacteria > Myxococcota_A > Polyangia > Fen-1088 > Fen-1088 > DASRQT01. Next base: position 32,995 of record DASRQT010000420.1, read on the forward strand.
CAGAACGCAATGACTCTAACCCTTACGTATGCGTAAGGGTAATATGTTGAGCCGCCGAGTGGGTGTCAAGCTCATTTGCACGGCGGCAAACCCCGCCCATCCTTTAGGTATCAGCGGTTTGGTCGGCACCATCCGTCACCGGCCGGCCGCTGGTGGGCACTGATACAGGGCGACAGGAAATGAGCAGCATCAGGGTCATGAGTCGACGCAGTGCGATGCGCGCCTGGTTCCCGGGCAGGGGAATCACCGTGGTCATGGCCACCGCTTTGGTTATGGCGCAGGGGTGCGCCACGACCGGAATGCCGGTCGAGAGACGAGGGCCGCTTTACGAGATCGCGGTCGCGTCGGTGGATGGCTATGCGACCTCCGACCGCGGGCCGGCGGCCTACCCGGCCTGCACCATCCAGGTCGGCAGCAACGTTGCGCGGGTCTGGCTGGCTCACCCCGAGAACCTCGACGCCGTCAGTCCCGTGATCATGACCGGCGACGCCGCCTCACTGAAAGAGGGGATCCTGGTCGAACGGACGTGGCGCGAGGCCGTCGTCCACCAGGTCACCGATGCGGAGCTGGCCATAGGCGTTGCGGTGGTTTACGTCCCCAGCTTCAGCCGCCGCCCCACTGTGGTCGAACTGCGCTTTCAGCCGGTCGGGGCGCGACCGCCGTCAAAGGGTGAGGACGACCTTTCCGAACACGCTTCGGGACTCGAGCGCGCGATGGCCTACCGCGACCTCCGCTAGCGGCAGCACGCGATCCACCACCGGACGCAGCCGGCCGGCCGCCACCAGCGCCATCACCTCGAACAGGCGCGATTTGGAGGCCAGCGTCGAGCCCAGGATCGACAGCTGCCGCCAGAACACATAACGCAGGTTCAGGATCGGCTCGTGCCCGACGGTGGCGCCGCAGGTGACGATGCGGCCGCCGCGCCCGCAGGCCACCACCGCCTGCGGGAACGTCGCCGCGCCCACGTGTTCGACGACGATGTCGACGCCGCGCCGGTCGGTCAGCCGTTTGACCTCGGTCAGGAAATCACCGCCGCTGTCGTTGATGACCTCGTCCGCTCCCAGCGCGCGCGCCGCCGCAAGCTTGTCGTCGCGCGACGCGGTCGCGATCACGCGGGCACCGTGCAGCTTGGCGATCTGGATGGCGGCGCTGCCCACGCCCGAGCCGGCTGCCAGCACCAGCACGGTCTCGCCCTGCCTGATGGCCGCGCGATCCACCAGCATCTGCCAGGCCGTGATGAAGGCGATGGGGACCGCGGCCAGGGCGGCGTCCGACAGCGTGCCGGCCGTCGGCGGCACCGGGACCAGGTTCGCGGCCGGCACCACCACGAACTCGGCCTGGCCTCCCCAATTATGCTCGCCCAGCATGCGGTATTCGGGGCAAAAGTTGTCGCGCCCGGCGAGGCACGCGACACAGCGGCCGCAGGACAGTCCCGGGTTCAGGACCACGCGGGTCCCGACATCGACGCCGGTCACGCCGGCCCCCAGCGCCGAGACCGTGCCGCACACGTCGCCGCCCGAGATGTGCGGCAGCGCGATCTTCAGCGCCGGCAACCCGCGGCGCATCCACAGGTCGATGTGGTTGAGGGCGCAGGCGGCGACGCGCACCTGCACCTGCCCGGGGCCGGGCTCGGGCGTGGGGACGTCGGCGATCTCCAGCACCTCGGGCCCGCCATGCTGGCGAAACAGGACGGCGCGCATGGGCTTTCAGCGCGGCGCGACGGCGCGGCGGCGGCCGCGGGTCGCTGCCAGATCTCCGGCCGACCAGGCAGCGGGTCGCGCGGCGGTCACCACCTCGGTCACCGCTGCCAGGAAGGCGTCCAGCGTGGCGTCGGCGATCTCGCCCATGTTGGCGATCTGGACATGATCGGCGGCCAGATCGCCCTTGCACTGGTAAATGACGAATCCTTGCGCCTTGACGGCCTGGTACAGGTCCTCGACGGTGAGAAAATCGGGCAGGCGCAGCGTCGAGATGGTCTGTGATTCGCGGCCCGTGTTGGTGAACGATTCGAAGCCGAGGTCGGCAAAGACGCGACGGATGCGCAGGGCACGGCGGCGGTAGATCTCGCGGCGCGCGCCCACACCTCCCTGTTCGCCGAGCTCGTCAAGGGCGGTCTCCAGCGCGAAGAACGACGACACCGCCGGCGTGAACGGCGTCTGGCACAGCTCTTCCAGGTAGCGGCGGTGGCGAAGCATGTCCAGGTAATAGACCCGCGGCTTGATGCCGGCGATGCGCCGCCAGACCTGCGGCGCCACGCACAGAAACGAGACCCCCGAGACGGAATGCAGGCACTTGTTGGCCGACGAGTAACAGATGTCGACGTGGTCGCGCACGACGTCGACGTCCTCGGCGCCCAGCGCCGACACCGCGTCGACGATCAACGTCACGCCGCGCGCGTGGCAAAGGCGGCCGATGGCGGTAACCGGGTTCAGCAGGCCGACGGAGGTCTCGTGGTGGATCATGGCGGCGGCAGCGACGTCGGGATTCGCCTCCAGGGCCCGCGCCACGTCGTTGGGAGTGGGCAATTCACCCCAGGGGTTGCGCAGCACCACCCGCGGGATGGCGTGCAGGGCCGCGATCTCGTCCAGGCGATCGCCAAATGCACCATTGGTGATGATCAGGATCTTCTTCCCGGGCGGCACCACCGACGAGATCGACATCTCCATGGCGGCGGTGCCCGAACCGGTCAGCAGCAGCATCTCGTGGTCGGGCGAGGCGCCGAATACCGGGCGCAGCTTGCTCTGCAGCCGGCCGACCACCGCCGCATAGTCGCCGTCGCGGTGGCAGACGTCGTGGTGGACCAGCGCGGCCTTGACGCGCGACGAGGTCATCACCGGGCCAGGGCTGAACAGCACGTGGCCGGGCAGATCCTTTTCCGCCAGCAGGCGCTGGATCAGCGCCAGCGTGTCGTCGGCGCTGGAGTGCGGCGTCGCCGAAACGGCGGGGCGGGCACCCAGGTCGTCGCCGTAGACGCGCAACAACCATTCCGCGTGCAGGCGCATCTCGGGCGAGTCGACGTCTTGCCACAGCTTGCCGCCCACGTCGTGCGCGACCAGCTGTCCGCGGGCGGCCGCGGCCTCGAACCCCTGGGTCAGGGACGGCTCGGACAAGCTGTCCAGCGCGGCCAGCAGCGACGGCGCGATGACCGCCAGCCCGGCGCTGACCGCCTGGTACTGGCGCAGCGATTTGCCGATCTCGACCACCGAATCGCCCGACAGCTTGACCTTGGTGGCGTCGTCGATCGCAAACACGCGCGCCAGATCGCGATCGACGCCGAGGACATTGCGGTCGGCGGTGGCCCCGGGCGCGGGCGGCGGCGCGGTCACCAGCTCCCGCAGCAGGGCCGGCGCGGCGATCTGGTCGGCCATCACCAGGAGGGTCCGCTCGGTGATGAAGGCGCGTGCCGCCTGCACCGAAAGGCCATTGGGTTTGTCCCAGGCGTCGTTTCCGAAGAACGTGATGTTCCGCTTTTGCGCGGCCGGGATGTCGCGGGAGGCGGCGATATGGCGGGTGAGCTCGGCGCCCTCGAAACCGACGGTGATCGCTATCTTCTGGATGCCCACCTCGGCCAGGACGGCCAGCGTGCGCTCGATCAAGGTGTTGCGGCCGACCGGCGCCAGGCAGTTCGGCCCGGCGTGTGGTCCGACCTTAACGCCCTTGCCGGCGGCCAGAATCAGGGCCCTCGTGATCATGTCGACGAGTTGTTAAGCAATCCGGGAACCATGACGCCCGGTAGCTTACGGGAGGCGGCCTGGCGGCGTCACTAATTGTTGCTCGCCACAGTGCTTGGGCCGTCGCTGGGCATCAAGACCAGCGAAGAACGGGCGCTATTTGGCGCTGGCGACGGCCTG
>DASRQT010000421.1:0-41270 GCA_035696485.1 Polyangia bacterium
GGCGTAGGTGTCGAGCCCGGTCCAGAGAAGCTCGATCCGCTCGCGGGCCAGCAACGTGTCGTCGGCCGGCAGGACCGTCTTGTATTCCCAGTCCAACTTCTCGATCCACTGCTGGTCCTTCTCGTTGGTCCCCACGAAGGGATCGGCGATGCGCCGGTTGCGCAGCAGATCGGTATGAACGCATCCCGGAACGGTCGCCGGCATCCAGGCCCCCGGCTTCTGGTCGCCCGCCTGCCGAAACCACCACGGCCCGCGCAGCTCGACCGCCACGCGCCCGCCACCGCTGTTCTCGCTGGCCGCCGATACCCCCGACATCAATGCCAATGGGATGGTGGCGCAGATCGCCGCCGCCAGCCAGTCCCTGCGGCCGAAGCAGAAAAACATCCTCCTCATCATACTGCCTGCGCGCCGGCCCGCAGCGCGGGTTGCCCGCGACAGGACCAGACCGCGGTATCGTGGCAGGCATGCCCGAATGGATGCGCCAGCTCCTGTCGTCCGAATATTTCGTCCCCCAAGGCCATTCCTACCTGTGGAAACCGGGGATGTTGACCTTGCATGCCCTCGCCAACGTCGTGATCGCACTGTCCTGCTTCGCCATCGCCTTCACCCTGCTGAGGGCGGTTCGAAGACACCCGCCGCTGGCCCGGTTCCCGCGCCTGGCCGGGGTTGCCTTCTTCGTGACCATTGGCCTGACCCACATACTCGCCGTGGTCGTGCTGTGGAATCCCATCTACTGGGTAGAAGGTGGCCTGCGCGCGCTGGCGGCCCTGGCAGCCGTGGTCACCGCCGCCAGCCTGCCGCGCCTGCTGAGAGCCCAGCCAAACCGCACCAAAAACGCCTGATCAGCGCATCAGGTTGCGAATCAGGATGCGAAGGTTCTGGAAGTCGACCGGCTTCTCGACACGCGCGTTGGGGATGCGGTCGAGAAACTCGCGCGCACGCGGCGTGAACGCGCCCCCGGTCACGAAGATCATCCGTTCCACCACCTCGGGCGCCGCCTTGGCCAGCTCGTCGTGCAGGTCCATGCCGGTCAATTCGGGCATCATCAGGTCGCACAGGATGACGTCGAACCGCTCGCCGCGCTTGAGCCGCGCCAGGGCATCGCGGCCGTCGCTGACGCAGGTGACCCGATATTCGGCGCCTATCGCCCGCCGTAACGCCGACAGGATCATCGGCTCGTCGTCGATGATCAGGACGCGCGCGCCATCGCGGTTGATCTCGATCGGGCCCGAACGCATTTCGCTGTCCTCGATGTCCAGCTTCACCGCCGGCAGCGTCACGCGAAAAACCGCCCCGCGACCCGGGTCGCTGACCACGCCGATGGCGCCGCCCAGCGGATTTAAGATGCCCTGACAGATCCAGAGGCCCAGCCCCGTGCCGACCCCGACTGCCTTGGTGCTGAAGAACGGATCGAAGATCCGGGCCTGAATCTCGGCCGGGATGCCGCGCCCGGTGTCACGGATCTCGACCACCGCCCGCCCCTCCTCATCGGTTCGCGTGGTGACGCGAATCTCGTTCTTGTCCGCTTCCCCCTCGCCGATCGCCTGAGCGGCGTTGAGCAGCAGATTCAGGAACACCTGGCCAAGACGCGATTCGTTCCCCTCGACCATGGGGACGTCGCCGTAGTCCTTGACCAGCCGTCCGCGATGCCGGATCTCGTTCCACGCCATGTTGATCGACGAATCCAGGACGCGCCGTAGCGACACCGGCCCCGAGGCGTCCTCGTCGCCGCGCGCGAAGATCTTCAGGTCGCGCACGATGTTCCTGACGCGGTCGGTGCCCTGGCGCGCTTCGCTCAGCGCCTCGCCGATCTCACCCAGGCTCTGACCGATGTCGCCGCTGCCGCCCGCCGGCACTCCCAGCCTGCTGCCCAGATCGGACAGCTGCCGCCGGGTGAAGTCCAGATTTGCGACGATGTACGCCAGCGGGTTGTTGATCTCGTGCGCCACGCCCGCCGCCAGCGTCCCCACCGCCGCCATGCGGCCAGCGAAGATCAGCTGCTCCTCGGTCCGTTTGCGCTCGGTGATGTCGCGCGCGAACAGGTAGTGTCCCTTGACCTTGGTTCCGCTGCCCGGCGCGGCCTCGACCGGGACCACGGCCAGAAACATGGTCAGCGTGGTGCCGTCCTTGCGCACCCCCGTCACCTCGTGTCCGCCCTTGGCGTCGGGCGCGCGGTCAGCTTCCACCGAGGCGCTCAGGTAGCGGCGCACCACCGCCTGATCGGCGGGCGCCACCGTCTCCCGCCACGACCGCCCCACAAGCTCGTCGGGGCCGTACCCCATCATCTGCGCGAACGCTCGATTGACGGTTACGAACTGTCCCTTGGCATCGGTCCGACAGATGGGTTCGTCGGCGTTTTCCAGCGCGGCACGCAGCTCCCGCACCTGCTCTTCCAGCACGCCAAGCAGGGCTTCACCGTCACCGGTAGGGGTCTGACGACGCCGCGCCGCGCTTGCACCCCGCGACACCGCGGGCTGACCGGGTTTCTGCACGGGACGAGAATATCAGCAATCACCACTGCAATGTGAGTTACCTAGACCAAAGGAATAAAACACATTTCCCGACGAGACATACCCGCGATCTGAGAAGTAGGCCTGGGTGCACACCGGCCAGATTAAAATTGGAAATCCAGTACTTCTAGCGCTTGAAGATGCTGGATGACGACGACGACCCGAAGAACGAGCGCGACATGCCCTCACCCGGCAGCAGCTCGCCGGCGCGCTCGCGCACCTTGGCACTCTCGTCCCGTTTTGCGGCTTCCTTGACGAACGGCGTGGCGGCTCCGCCCAGGCTGCGCAGGAAGGCCTGCGATCGTTCGTAGCCCCTGTCGCTGACCAGCGACCTGATCACCGCCTTGATCAGATCGGGATCGGACTTCAGTGCCGGGTCTTTTCGCACCGCCACCTGAGCCTGGGTCAGCCCCTCGGACCAACGGCGATTGTCGAGGTAGGTGGTCGCCAGCAGGTAAGCCGCATCGGCGTTGTCGGGCTGCTGCTGCCGCAGCCCGTTCAGCAACACGACGGCCTTCTCCCATTCCTTGCGCGCGACCAGCTGGCGCGCCTCGGTCAGGCGTTCTTCCGCAGAGGCGGTCGCCGACGCCGTCGCGCCCTGGCCGGGAGGCGTGACCGCGGCGGTCGCCGGTGTCGCGCTGGGGGTCGTCACGTGGGGCCGCATCGAGGCGCTGACCACCAGCGCGACGATCCCGGCGGCCACCACCGCGCCACCGACCAGCAGCATCACGCCGCGACGGTCACGCTGGTTGCCCCCCGCGGTTCCGCGACCCGCAACGCCAGCAGACATGACGGTTTCCGCCGCCGAGTCCGTCGACGGGTGCGACGGCTGGCCGGTCGGCGAGTTGACGTCCACGCGCCGCCGGATCGCCGAGGGAGAATCGATGATCGTCGCGTCCGCTCTGGTGGCCTCGGGCGGCATCGTCGCCTTGCGCGCCAGCGGCGCGCGTCCCGAACGCTCGTCGCGCAGCTTGCCCTCCGCCGTGGCGTCCAGGGCGGCGGCGAACTCCTGCGCCGACTGGAATCGATCCTCGGGGAACTTCTCCATCGCCCTTTGCACGACACGCTCCATCTCGCGCGAGATCTTGGCGTCGGGTGCCACATCCTTCATCCGTGGCGCCGGCTTCTCGCGGTGCATGAGGATGAGGTCGCCGATGTGATCAGACTTGAACGGCTTCTCACCGGTCAAAACCTCGAACAGCAAAACCCCGACCGCGTACAGATCGGATCGCGCGTCGATGGTCCCGGGAGCCCCCGACTGTTCGGGCGACATGTAGCTTGGCGTCCCGACCGCCATCCCAGCGGTCATGGCCGGACCGTCGCGCAGCTTGGCCAGCCCGAAGTCAAGGATGCGCAGGTGATCCTCCAGCCCCGCCTCCTCGCTGAGGACGATGTTCTCGGGTTTCAGATCGCGATGGATGATCCCCTGCGTGTGCGCGTGGGCCAGACCGGCCAGCAGCTGCCGGATGATGTGAGTCGCGCGCCCCAAGCTCGGCCGTCCCGACTCGAGGACAGCGCGCAGCGTATTGCCGGTCACAAAGTCCATCACCAGATACGGCGAGCCTTCCACGCCGAAATCGATGACCGACACGCAGTGTGGATGAGACAGCCGGCTCATGGCGCGCGCTTCATTCTCGAACCGACCCAGGAACGCCTTCTGCGCGGCGATCCAGGGATGAAGAAACTTCACCGCCACCGGCCGGCCCAGCTGCAGGCGCTCCCCCTTGTAAACCACGCCCATCGCGCCCGAGGCCAGCTTTGACAGGATGCGATAGCGTCCCTGCAAAACGGCCCCGACGCGGGGATCGGGAGGCGGCGGAGGCGAAGGTTCCACGCCGGCTGACAATAACACAAGCTCCGCGACCCACGCCGGGTCGGCAGCCACAGAAATCGCAGAAATCCTGAGGTTTCGCGTATTTTGATGCCTTGACCTGGGCGGCGCACGTCTTAGGTTCCTGTTTCGACTGCATGGCCGCTCTCGCTCCATCGTCGGGCAGTGAACCGACACGCTCGGACTCCATCGTCGCCGCCGCTGACGTCTCCATCCTGATGGTCGACGATCGGCCAGCAAACCTGGTAGCGCTGGAGGCGACGCTGGCGCCGCTCGGGCATCGGCTGGTCAAGGCGGCCTCGGGTGAAGAGGCGCTTCGACACGCCCTGCACAACGACTTCGCCCTCATCCTGCTGGACGTCCAGATGCCGGGGATGGATGGCTACGAAACCGCGGCGTTGCTGCGGACACACCCGCGCACCAGCAACGTCCCCATCATCTTCATCACCGCCATCCATCGCGACTCCGACCATGTCTTCAAGGGTTATGAGCACGGCGGCGTCGACTACCTGCTCAAACCCTTCGATCCGACCATTCTCCGTTCCAAGGTCTCGGTCTTCGTCGGCCTTTACCTCAACGAGAAGAAACAGCAGCGAGAGATCGCCCTTGCCCGCCAGCGCGAGCGTGAAGATGTCGAACGGCGCAACGAGCAGCGTTTTCGCCGGCTCGTCGACTCGATGCCGCTGTGTGTTTGGGCGTTGCGCGCCGACGGCACCCCCAGCTACAGCAACCGATCCTGGCAGCAGTTCTCCGGGACGCTGGAGAAACCGGGCGCGAACGGACGGTCGACGAGCATCACGCCCCTTGACCGTCCGGAGTTGGTCCACCCGGACGACGCCAATCGCGTACGGGTGTTGTGGAAGCGGGCGCTGGCGCATCAGGAGCCAATGGAGCTGGAATATCGCCTGCGCCGGCAGGATGGTGTCTATCGCTGGCACGTCGGGCGCCTGGCCCCCGAACACAATGAATCAGGCGAGGTGGTCGGCTGGATCGTCACGGCGACCGACATCGAAAGTCAGAAAAAGGCCGAGGAGGATCATAGCCGCCTGGTCATCAAGGAACGTCAGGCCCGCGAGGAGGCCGAGGCCGCCAACCGGGCCAAGGACGAATTCCTGGCGACCCTGTCGCACGAGCTACGGACGCCGCTGAACGCCATGGTCGGCTGGACGCGCATGTTGCGCACGCGCACGCTCAGTCCGGAAAAATCCTTGAAGGCGCTGGAGACCATCGAACGCAACGCCAAGGCTCAGGCCGACCTGATCGAGGACATCCTCGACGTGTCGCGGATCATTACCGGCAAGCTGCGGATCGAGATTCAGGCCGCCGATCTGCGCACCATCGTGGACGCCGCCATCGAGGCTGTCCGCCCCGCCGCCGAGGCCAAGGGGATCGCGCTGGACCGGGACATCGGCGTGCTCCCCGCGGGTTTCTTCGCCGACTCCGCGCGGCTGCAGCAGGTGATCTGGAACCTCCTGTCGAACGCGATCAAGTTCACACCGGCGGGAGGACGCGTCGAGATCAACGTGGCCGGCCGCGACCAAAAAGAGGTCGCGATCAAGGTGCGCGACAACGGCCGTGGCGTCCACCCCGATTTCTTGCCGTACATCTTCGACCGCTTCAGACAGCACGACAGCACCACGAAACGGACCCACGCCGGCCTCGGTCTCGGTCTGGCGATCGTGCGCCACCTGGTCGAGCTGCACGGCGGCACGGTCTCGGTCGAGAGCGCGGGCGAGGATCAGGGGGCCACCTTCACGGTCATGCTGCCGGTTCGCGCGACGCCCATCGCGACCTATAGCCTCGAGGGAGCGCCCCGGGACATCACACCGACGATGGTGCTGCAGGAAGAGGTGGTGAGTCTGGCGGGGATCACGGTGCTGCTGGTCGACGACGAACCCGACGCGCGCGAGTTGCTGTGCGAGGTACTCGAGCACTATGGCGCCAGCGCCGAAGCGGCCGGTTCGGCGGACGAGGCGATCCGGCGGTTGACCTCTCGCCCCTTTGACGTGCTGCTCAGCGACATCGGGCTGCCGGGCGAAGACGGCTACGCGTTGATCGCCCGTGTGCGCGAGCTGCCGTCCAACAAGGGGGGGAGAATTCCTGCCGCCGCCCTGACGGCGTACGCGCGCTCCGAAGACAGCCGCCGCGCCCTGGCGGCGGGGTTTCTGCGTCACGCCGTCAAACCGATTCAACCCGCCGCGCTGGCCGCGCTGGTCAAGGAACTCGCCGGCGCCATCGTTCCTCAGTCCCCGGACCGCGAAGCCGCCGCGTTCCCCCCCTCATGACCGCGTGCGGCCACCGTTGACAACGGTGAATGCCGCCTCGAATATGCCCTCGATGACCACCGACGCGCCGTGCCCGGGGATTCTGGTCGTCGACGACGACCCGGACATTCGCGAGTCGCTGCGTGAGGTGCTGGAGGACGAGGGCTACGCCGTCACCTGTGTCGGCAACGGCCGTGAGGCGCTGGACCATCTGCAGAAGGCGCCCCGCCCGTGCGTCATCCTGCTGGACCTCATGATGCCGGTGATGGACGGCTGGCAGTTCCGCCACGAGCAGAAGAAGATCCCCAGCATCGCCGATGTCCCGCTGATCGTGATCACGGCGACCGGCAAGCGCCCGGTCCTGATCGACGCCGAGGAGCTGGTCATGAAGCCGCTCGACCTCAATCGGCTGTTCGCCGCCATCGATCGTTACTGCGACCAGCACTGACGCCCGCTAGACTGACCACGGTCATGAGCGATCAAGGCGGCAAGGACGACTCCGGGGAGGACTTTGCGGCCATGCTGGCCGACTCCGAGAAGAAGGCGCGCGGCGTCCGCCGCGTCAAGCGTGCCGTGGGCGACCCGGTTCGCGGCCGCGTGATCTCGGTCGGCCGCGAGGTGGCGATGGTCGACCTCGACGGCGGCGGCGAAGGCATGCTGGACACCGTCGAGCTACGCGATGCCGACGGCCAGATCACCGTGAAGGTGGGAGACACCATTGAAGCCCGCGTGGGTGCCCTGGGAGAACGCGACCGCGCCGTCACCTTGCGCCGCACGCTGAGCCGAGGCGGGGGCGGCAACGCTGCGCTGGAGGAGGCCTTCGCCAGTCGAATTCCGGTCGAAGGGACCATCACCGCGATCAACAAGGGCGGCGCGGAGGTCAACGTCGGCGGTGGCAGGGGGTTTTGCCCGCTGTCGCAGCTGGATCTCCGTCCCGTCGCCGACCCGGGCGCGCTGGTCGGCCAACGCCTGACCTTCCGCGTGACCCGCTACGAAGACGACCGCCGCGGCCCGAACGTCGTGCTGTCACGCCGCGCGCTCCTCGAGGAAGAGATGGCCGTGCGCGCGGTTGAGACGCGCGGCAAGCTGGCGGTCGGCGCCGTGTTGCCGGGAGTCGTCACCGCCGTCAAGGACTTCGGCGCCTTCGTCGACCTCGGCGGCATCGAGGGGATGTTGCCCGCGTCGGAGCTCACGCACACGCGCGGCATCCGCCCCGCCGATGTGCTGGCCGTCGGGCAGCGGCTGACCGTGCAGATCACGCGCCTCGAGAAGCGAGATGACGAGCGGCGGCCCGAACAGGTGTCGCTGTCTCTCAAGGCGCTGGCGGCCGATCCCTGGGACGACGCAGTCGCCGGACTGCAGGCCGGCGCGCTGGTGCGCGGCACGGTCAAGCGCACCGAACCCTTCGGGGCGTTCGTCGAGGTGGCGCCCGGGGTCGAGGGGCTGCTGCACGTCAGCGAGCTGGGCGGGGGCAAACCGCTCCGCCACGCAAAAGACGCGGCCAAGCCCGGCGACGTCCTGGACCTTGTCGTCCTGTTCATCGATCGCGAGCGGCGGCGCCTGTCGCTGGGGCTGGCGGCGAACGTGGACCACGTCGATGACGAGGGGCGCGCGGCAGCCAACCGCGCCGCTGCTCCGGGTGGGCTCGGCACTTTGGGCGATCTGCTGAAGGGCAAGCTCTAGCCCCGTCAAACGATCCGGTTCCCTCGCCCCGCGAAGCGGGGAGAGGGTTAGGGAGAGGGGGCCGACTTTTCCGACGAGCGCTTGCCCTCTCCCAGGCCCTCTCCCGCAAGCGGGAGAGGGTTCATCGGACGTCAGGCGGCGGGGCGGGCCACGCGGCCGGGCTGGACGGCGGCGATGAACTTGAGGTGGGGATGGTCCTCGATGGCGGTGCGCATCGCCCACTCGGTCGCGAACAGGACCAGCGGCCGCCCCTCGACGTCCAGCACCGACGTGGTCGATCCGGGCCGCTCGAACTTGTCAAGGTTCACCGGCTCGCCCTCGATCCAGCGCGCGTGAACATACGGCAGGCGATCGAACCCGACGCTGACGCCGTATTCGGTCTTCAGGCGGTGCTGGATGACCTCGAACTGCAGGACGCCGACGGCGCCCAGGACCGGATCGCGCTCGAGGCGCCGCCGATCGAAGAACAGCTGCACGGCGCCCTCCTCCGACAGCTGGTCCAGCCCCTTCTTGAGCTGTTTGCGCCGCAGCGGATCGGTCAGACGCACGCGCACGAAGTGCTCGGGCGAAAAACGCGGGATGCCCTCGAACTCGAGCGCGTCGCCGGTGCACAGCGTGTCACCGATGCGCAGGTTGCCGGCGTCCCAGAGACCAATGATGTCGCCCGAGAACGCCTCCTCGATCATCGTCCGTTCCTGCGCCATGAACTGCAGCGGCCGCGTCAGCGCCAGTGTCTTCTCGGTGCGCACGTGCTGGACCTCCATCCCGCGCACGAACCGCCCCGAACAGATGCGCACGAAGGCGATGCGGTCGCGGTGGTTCGCGTCCATGTTCGCTTGAATCTTGAACACGAAACCGGAGAAGCGCGGATCGTCGGGCGCCAGCGGCCCGGTGGAGGTCACGCGCTGGCGCGGCGCCGGCGCCAGCGTCACGAAGTGATCGAGGAACGGCTCGACGCCAAAGTTGTTCATCGCGCTGCCGAAGAACACCGGCGTCACCGCCCCCTTCAAGAACTCGGCGGCATCGAACGCGTTGCCGGCGGTCTCCAGCAGCGACAGCTCGTCGCGCAGCTGGCGATAGCGCTGCTCGCCGATGGCTTCAGCTAACGCCTCGTCATCCAGCGACCCCACGGTCATCGGTGCCCGGCGCGACCCGCCCTCGGCGCGGTCAAAGTGCAGGACCTGCTTGGTCCAGCGATCGTAGACGCCGATGAAGCTGTGTCCCGAACCGATGGGCCAACTCACGGGGCTGCACGGGATGCCCAGCACCCGTTCGATCTCGTCCAGGAGATCCAGCGGCTCCTTGCCCTCGCGGTCCATCTTGTTGATGAAGGTGATGATGGGAATGCCGCGCATCCGGCAAACCTGGAAGAGCTTGATGGTCTGCGGCTCGACCCCCTTGACGCTGTCGATCAACATCACCGCCGCGTCGGCGGCCGCCAGGGTTCGATAGGTGTCCTCGCTGAAGTCGTTGTGACCGGGCGTATCCAGGAGGTTGATGCGGCAGCCGCGATACTGGAACTGCAGCACGCTGGTCGAGATCGAGATCCCACGCTGGCGCTCCAGGTCCATCCAGTCGCTGGTGACCTTGCGCCCGCCGGCATTCTGCTTGACCGAACCGGCCAGGTGGATGGCGCCGCCGTACAGCAAGACCTTCTCGGTCAGCGTGGTCTTGCCCGCGTCGGGGTGCGAGATGATGGCGAAGGTGCGGCGATCCGCGACCTCGCGCCTCAGTCTGTCGGTCTCTGCGCTCATGGTGGGTGGGCTGGCCCCGGCGGCCGGCTGACGCTTGTTTACCCCAGTTTACCCGTTTCCCCCTCGGGCATGCGTCGCCACGTCTGCTGGCACGTTCGTGCCAGCAGACGTGTCATCGTGCGCGCGATCAGCAGCCGGTGGGGCCGCCGAGGTCGGTCACGCCCAGTCGCCGCGCAAAATCCATGAAGGCGTTGACGCGGTTGGTAACCGCCTGCGGGTTAACTCCGCCGCATTCCAGCGGGCCGTTCACCAGCTGAATCGTCTTGCCGAACCCCTGGCCCGAGACGATCACGCTGTGTCCCGAATCGAGGGGCTGCCTCGACATCCAGAACCACAGCCCGGCGTTGAACGCATTGGTCGGGTTGGCGATCACCAACTCCGGCGTCGACAGCAGGCTCAGTCCCAGCGCCTTGCCCGCGGTGCCGTAGTTGTAGTTCCACGACAGCTGCATGGGACCCCGCCCGTGATACGACTTGCCGGCGGCGCACGGAAAATCTGTGCGCGCCGGATCACAGTAGATGCTGGCCCGGTTGATCTCCTCCAGGTAGACCAGCCCGCCCGTCTCCTGCACCAGGTGGGCGAGGAACGCGGCCGCCTCACGCTTCTTCACATCGGCGCTGCCCTCGCCGCAGAACAGCGGCCACTGCTTGGCGGCGGCGGCGAATCCCGCGTACGTATAGAACGGGTTCTTCATCGGGAAGAAGCCGTTGAACATGGCCTCGCTCACGACGTCAGCGCAGCTGCTGCCGTTGCCGGCGCCCAGCTCGACGTCGTCGATCCAGAAGTCGTAGCCCTTGGTGTTCTCGTTGGGCGAGAAGCTGACGTTGAGGATCTGCTTCTGCGGCTGATACCCGGGCGGCGCGATCCCCTTCTGGGCGACGGCGCCCCAATCTCCCTGCTTCAGCATGGCCCAGGTGAACGAGTAGTGCGTCCAGGTCGGGGTCAGCGTGATCAGCGTCGCGTAGGTGTTGTAACAACCCACGTCGCAATCGGGACACGTGCCGCCGTACTGCTGCTCGACGGTCGGCGGCGTGGAAATCGAGAACTTGACCGTGTTGTTCTTGCCTCCCGTGGGATCGCCCTTCATCCAGAAGCTGATGCCGTCGAACGCGGCGGCGTCGTAGCAGATGCCCAGCGGCACCCCCACAGTAGGCCACGGCAGCGTCGGCGTCGGCGGCGCCGGGCACTTCGATGCCGGCGTGGGCGGCGGCGCACCCGGGGTCGTCCCCACCACGTGCAGCGCCTTGGTGCTGTCGGGCGCGCCGCCCGACGTCGCCTCGACGGTGAACTTTCCGTTGGTCGCCTCGTGACCGACCTTGAACCATTCACCGTCACGTTCGTCGACCACCTGGATCCGGACGTCTCCATCCTCGAACGTGTCGATGAACTTGTTGATCGCCTTGCCGACGGTGGTGCGGCACTGGCAGCGGTTCTGGTTGGCGGGACAGGCCCCGCCGTCACCGCCGCTCGTCCCGCCACCACCACCGTCGGGCACCCCCGCCCCACCACTGCCCACGCCCCCGCCACTCCCCACACTCCCACCGCTGCCGCCACTGCCCACGCCCCCGCCCGAACCGTTGTTGCCTCCCGACCCCGACGGCGGCTTGTTGCCGCCGCTACCCGCCCCCGAGCTTCCCCCGCTACCGGGCGCCGAAGAACCACCAGCTCCGCAGCCGGCGATCCCCAGCGAGGTGAAGATGGCCACCGCCGTGGCAACGCTGACAGTTCGCTGCAGGCGCCTCATTACGGGCACCCTTGCGTGATGACCGTGTCCGGCCCCGGATCGACGCCCAGCAGGTACGCCGCCCGTTTGTAGAGCCGCACCCGGTTGGCGACCGTCATCGCATTGAACGACTGACATTCCAGCGCGCCGTTGACGCTGTTGATGGTCGCGCCAAACCGCCCCGCGACGATCCCCGCGTGCGCCGGCTGCCCGCCCGCTCCCGCCTGCGTCATCCAGAACCAGAATGCAGTTTTCCAGGCGACCGACGGAACCGTCGACACCATCTGCGGGGCGGCCACCAGATCCACGCCGAGCGCCGTCCCCGCCGCCATGTAGTTGCCGACCCCGGTCAACTGGATCGGCCCACGACCGTGATAGTTGGCGCCGCCCGGATACCCGGCGCAGTTCACGCCCGCACGCGCGCAATTTTCCTCTACCAGCGCCAGGCTGTCGGTCTCGTGGCCGGTGTTGGAGAGAAACGCCGCCACCTCCAGCCGCTTGAGAGTCGGGTCGGTCCCCGTCGTTGCGAAGCCCGCGTATCCACTGGAGGCGGCCAGCATGTCGGCGTACTTGTAAAACGCGTTGCGCTGGTCGACCGGCATCATCGTGACCGGGCTGGTCGTCATCCACATCTCGTTGAACGTCCCCTCGGGAAGAATCTCGGCGAAGCTGCCGTTCGGCAGATCGCCGGTGTCGAAGCTGAAGTTGTCGATGTAGAAGTCGTACGGCGCCATCGCGTTGGTGATCGAGAAGCTGACCGTCACGATCTGCGTTCCCGGGTTGTAGTTGGCCGGAACATTCGACGGGCAGTTCTGCCTGAGGTCGGCCCACTTGATGTTGTGCCTGACCCACGCGTTCGTGATCGGGATGGGCTTGGCGTAATGATCGCGGCACTTCCCGGCCATCTCGTCGGCCGCGCTGCAGCCGCCGCTCGGAACCGGCTCGCTGATGGGCGTGTGCACCGAGAACTTGAGCAGATCGTTCTTGCCGCCGCTGACGTCGCCCTTGATCCAGAAGCTCAGGCCTTTATAGGCGCTGGCGTCATAGCAGTTCGCGAACGGGATTCCGACGCCGGCGCCGTATCCCTGCGGCGCCGGACCGCTGAAGTGCATCGCGTGCGTTTGCATGGCGTTTGTCCCCGCCGTCGTGTCGACCTTCATGACGCCCATGCCGCCAGCGTCGAACTTGAACCAGGTCCCCGCCCGACCGTCAGCAAAGAACAGACCCAGATAGTCGTTGGCCAACCCCGGCTCTTCGAAGTTGTGAATGGTCAGCGCCGTCCCGGCGCCGGTGACCCTCCCCATCGGCCCGACCGTGGCGCAGCGACCGGTACCCATCGGGGTCACGTCCTTGCCACAGGTCTTGTCCATCGTAAAACCTGGGGGTACGTCGACCGGTCCGCCGGCGTCGGCCCCCGCCGCGCCGCCCGAGCCGCTGCCGCCCGCCCCACCGCTGCCCTGCCCGGACCCGCCGCTGCCCTGCCCGGACCCACCGCTGCCCACACCACCGTTGCCACCCGACCCATTACCACCCGAACCGCTGTTGCCCGCCTTCGCGCCCCCGGTACCGCCGTCGTTCGAAGTCGACGGCGCCGAGCTGCCGCAGCCCAGCGACATGACACCCAGCACCGTGACGCACAGCGTGGAAAGGCACAAGGATCGACCGTGGGCGAACAACTTCTGGTTCATCTGGACCTCAATGGCGAAGGGTTTCATATGCACAGGCATACAGAGCACCACAGCCGCCGGCCGACACGATTGAGCCTTTTTCTCGATTTCATGGACATTCATCTGACGGGGGCCTGGTTCGCTGCCGCTCACAGGCCCCCCGGTCCCCCCTCGCTCCGCGCGGCAAAGCCGCGCTGCGCTCGCCTTCGTAGCGAGTGGCGACCTAGTTTTTCAGGGCGGCGTCGATCGCGGCGCGGAGGTCTTTGTCCTCGGGGAGGACCTTGGCGTCAAACGCGCGAATGACCTGCCCGTCCTTGCCGACCAGGTACTTGGCGAAGTTCCATTTCGGCGGGGGGTGCTTCGCGGTCAGGAACTTGTAGACGGCCGCCTGACCCTCGCCCCTGGTTTTCACCTTCTGGTAGAGCGGGAAGGTGACCTTGTAGGTGGTGCTGCAGAAGGTCTTGATCTCCGCTTCGGTCCCCGGCTCTTGACCGCCGAAGTCGTTCGACGGAAAGCCGAGCACGACCAGCCCCTTGCCCCTGTACTCCTGGTACAGGCTCTCGAGCCCGGTGTACTGCGGCGTGTTCCCGCACTCCGACGCCGTGTTCACCACCAGCAGCACCTTGCCCTTGTACACCGACAGCGACTGCGGCTTGAGGTCGATGGTATTGACGGTCAGATCGTGTAACGACATGACGGTTTCCTTCCGGTCGGAGGAAGCGACAGCACCGACGGCGAGGAGCAACGTGAGAAGAGCCGTCACGCGCCGGAATATAGCGCGTGCAAAGCGCGACTACATCCCGCTCATGAACTTCCAGCGGTCGTTGGACTTCTCGAGGACGAAGCGGTGATAGTCGTTGACGCGCCGGTAGCGATCGCCTGACTCCGCCGCCAGCTCGAACGAGCCGTCCAGGAACACCTCGACCTCTGCCCGACTGCCGAGTACGCGAATCGATCGGTACTCGATCTCGTAACGCAGCGATTTCACGCGCCCAAGCTTGCGGGTCAGGACCTGCTTGAGCCCCTCATACCCGTAGTCGTCGTCGGAACGGGGCGTGCCTGAGTCCTCGAAGTACTTGTCCGAGGCCAAGACCAGCATGCCCTCGATGTTCCTCTCGATGAGGCGGCGGCGGTATTGCTCGATGATCTCCAGGATCTCGCGGTTCTGTTCGCTCTTGATGATCGTCGTCCCGGGGAAATAGTCCCGGTGAGCGCAGCCGGCGACGGTGGCCAGGACGCCCCAGAGGGCGACCAGAGCGAACCGGAGCAGCTGTTTGTTCAGTCCCATGAGAATGTCGGTTGAGCTGTTGCTTGCATGTGCAGGAAGCATTCCACCGGCTGGGACGCGTGACGGCGCCATTTCGAGCCCGCCCGTGGCCGGCGCGGGACCCCAGGCTTGCCTGTTCGGCGCGCCGGCCGGGAGGGTCGTGCCAGATTGGCAACGCCGGCTGACTCCTTTGACCTACGCCTCGGATATTGCGATAGTCGCGACATGGTGGAGGGAGTTCCGATGGCCGAAACCGCCGAGCAACCCCGCGAATTCCCTCGCTATGAGGTGAACGCCTACGTGGACTTCACGGGCAACGAGGTGCTGCTGTTCCACCGCATCCAGAACATCTCCCTGGGCGGCGTCTGTATCCAGACCTCCGGGGTGGAAGAGGTCGGGACGATGGTCGACCTGGTTCTGAACTTTCCCGAGCTGGACGCGTCGATCGCGATCAAGGGCGAGGTGGTCTGGGCCAACCGCGAAGCACCGATGGACATGGGCATCCGCTACACCGACATGGACGAAGAGCGGAAGGACACGCTGCGCAAATACATCAACATGGTGCGCAAGGCGTAGCGGGCGTTCCCGCTCGCTCGCGGCAGCGCGGTCAGAGCAACGACAGCACGTGATCCGCCGGGTCGGCCAGCCGCTCGCGGACCTTGCGGAGCCGGGTGAGATAGCGGCGGTAGTCCTTGCCGGGCGCGGCGCCGCCCGAGCGTTTGAGGTGGACGTCGGTGATTCGGGTGACGGTGAAGCGGCAGGCGGCAAAGCGCAGCTCGGCGGCAAAACCGGCCCGTTCTTCGGCTGTCGGCTGGCGCAGCGAGGTGTAGCCGGCAAACAGCGCGGCGACCACGTCAGCGCGAAAGTCGTCGGCGCCGAAGCCGAACGCCAGGGTGGTCACGGCCAGGTCGTAGGCCAGCTTTCCCCACGACGACTGCTCGAAATCCAGTAGCGCCACCAGGTCCTCACCATCGTAAAGAACGTTGTCGATGAAGAGATCGCCGTGGATCAACCCCAGCGGCAAGTCGTTCCGGCGCTGGCCGCGGAGTTGCGCCAGCTCGGACCCCACCTCGACGACCACGGCGGCCAGCGACGGATCGCCGGCGGACGCGATGCTGGCCATGCGGCTGTCGATCTCGTCGGGCTCATAGCGTCCCGGGCGGTGGTCGGGGAGGTCTGCCCCGGCCAGGTGCAGCGCGGCCAGCGCGCGGCCCACCTTCCGCGCATGGACGGGCGACAGCGCCGACCGAAACAGCGTCCGTCCGGCAAGCCAGGGGAACAGGGAGACCAGCTGCCCGCGCCATTGCACGAACGGCAACCCGGCCGGCGTCGACAGTGGCGCCGGCGTGGGCACACCCCGGGCCGCGACGTGCAAGACGATCGCGGCTTCGCGTTCGACGTCGTGTCGGGACTTCCCCTCATTGATGCGTAAGAAAAGCGGGCCGGCAACGGTCTCCACGCGAATATTTGTATTGATGGTTCCAACCGCAATTGCGGAGTGGCCGCGGTAGCCGTCGATTCCGAAGCCGCGGAGAATTTCGGTGAGGTCTTTTTCCGAAAGCGTCCGAAACAGAGCCATGACCACCCCTGTACTCGCGCACTTGACGCCGCAACGCAACCCTTGCTCTAGTCGCGGGGTGATGGTGGCGTCGGAGAAGAACCAGCTCGTCGAACAACACCTGTCACTGGTCCAGGCCATCGCCCGCAAGGTCAAGAAGAGCCTGACAGCATCCATCGACTACGAAGATCTGGTCGGATATGGATCGAAGGGACTGGTCGAGGCGGCGGAGCGCTTCGATCCCCGCCACGGCGTCGCGTTCACGACCTTCGCGTACTACCGCATCCGCGGCGCCATGTACGACGGACTGCGAACCATGGGCTGGTATTCGCGGGCCGATTACGCGCGCTACCGCGCCGAGGAACGCGCCAACGAATATTTGCAAAACCACTCCGATCGCGACGGCGCAGCGCGGGCCGACGGCGCTCCCGAGCCGGGCGCCAAGGACGCGGACGGGACGCTGGCTGCCGTGGCCGAGGTGCTGGCGGGCGTGGCCACCGTGCACATCACGTCGCTGGAAGCGGCGGCGACGGTCGCCGACGAAAGCCTGCCGGCGCCTGATTCCCAGATCGACACCGGACGTCTCAGCGTGCGCGTCCGGGCCGCGGTGACCAGGCTTCCAGACAAGGAACGGCGGCTCATGGAGCTTTACTACTTCGCCGGGAAAAACCTGGAGGAAGCGGGCGCCGAGATGGGCCTGTCGAAGTCATGGGCCTGCCGCCTCCACGCACGGGCCGTCGACCTTCTGCGCAGCGAGCTCGCCGACGTCATGTAGTCGGCCGGCGTTCACGGGGCGATCGCCCGGTGTCATCGACTTGTTACACAGCGTCGTTCCACGGTATGTAGCGGCCATGCCACGGACCTCGGCATCCTGGTTGGTTGTTGGGTTGGTTGTCACGGCGGCCGGCGCCGGCGCGGGGTGCTCGACCAACATCCTGCACGGCGTGGATGAGACCGCCGCCAACGAGAGCGTCGCCGCGCTGGAGCGCGCCGGGGTGGGGGCGGAGAAGAACAGCGACGAAGGGGGTGGAGCCGGCTTCAGCATCCGCGTGTCGCGCGCCGACCAGGCCAAGGCGCTGGACCTGCTGCGATCGTTGGGCCTGCCCCGCGACCGAAGGAACGGGTTCGCCGAGGTGTATGGCCAGCAGAGCCTGATCCCCACCGCGTCGGAAGAGCGCGCGCGCTATCTCGAGGCGCTGGCCGGCGAGGTGGCGCGTACGCTGGAGACCGCCGACGGCGTGGTCAGCGCGCGCGTCCACCTGGTGCTCGGCGAAACCGACCCGCTGGGGGTCGACGCCAAGCTGCGCACTCCCGCGCGCGCCGCCGTCCTTCTCAAGGCACGGCCAGGCCGCCTGCCGCTGTCCGAGATCGATATCCAGCGGCTGGTGGCGGGCAGCGTTCCCGGGCTGGAACCAGCCGGCGTCGCGGTGGTCGTCACGCCCGCACCGACGGCGAACGAGAGCGCGCCTGCCCCCTTGACGGCGCTCGGCCCGCTGCGCATGACCGCGGGAAGCCGCCCACTGCTGCTGGCGGCGGTGGGCGTCGGCCTCGCCGTGCTGGGTCTGCTGGCCGGCCTGCTGCTGTTCACCGCGCGGCGGCTGGCGGCGCTGGAACGCGCGCAACAGTCAAAACTTCCCTGACAGGCGTCCGGCGCGCCTAAGGGCAACTCTGCCCAACGAACAGGCATTGGTCGCAGCGGCGGTCGCAGATCTTGCCGTTGGGGCAGGTATCGCAGGCCACCGAACCACCGCAACCGTCGAAGCCGGTGCCGCAAATGATGCCCGTGCAAGGATTGGACGCCGGCGTGCAGCAAGTGTTGTTGGTGCGGCAGACCTTCCCGCTGCTGCAATCGGCGTTTACCAGACACTCGACACAGAGGCCGGCGCTGCAGACGCCGTTCAATCCACCGGGGCCGGCACAGCGAACGCCATTACCAAGGAGGGGGTGCGTGCACGTACCGGCGGCGTTGCAGACATCGCTGGTGCACGGATTGTTGTCGGTCGCGCAGGCGGTTCCGCCTCCGGCCGGCGGATGGGCGCATCCCGTTGCCGTCGCGCACGAGTCCACCGTGCAGGGATTGTTGTCGTTGCAGTCCACGGCCGCGCCGCCGGCGCAGGCTCCGTTCTGGCAGGTCTCCCCGGTCGTGCACATGCTGCCATCGTTGCAGGGCGTGCCGGCGGTCTTGACCGGGTTCGAGCAAGTCCCGGTCGCAGGATTGCACGTGCCGGCGGTATGACACTGATCGGTGGCCATGCAGACGACGGAGCTGGAACGACCGCAGGTTCCGTTCTGGCAGGTCTCGTTGCCATTGCACAGATCACCATCGGCGGCACAGCTGTTTCCGGCGCAACACGCTTGCCCGAACCCGCCGCACGGCTGACACGTGTTCGCGGCGCCGCAGATGCCCATGCGGCACGCGGTGCCGGCGGTACAGCAGGCCTGGTTCAGGTCGCCGCACGGCTCGCATTTCTTGGTGACGGCGCCGCACGCCAATCCGGAGGCACACGCGTTGCCGGCGGTGCAGCAATCCTGCCCGACGGCGCCGCACTGGCCGCAGGTCCCGCCCTGACAAGCCAGCGCGCCCTCACACGCAGGCGCCATTACGCAGCAGGGGTCGCCCTGCCCTCCGCAAGCGCACACGCCCGCGACGCACACCCCGGCTGGACAGGTGCCTCCCGTGACCTTTTCGCTGCTGCACTTGCTGGCCGTGCACAGGTCCTTCGTGCACGGATTCTTGTCGTCGCAAAGCTCGCAACTTTTTCCGGCGCCGCCGCACGCGTCCACCTGGGTTCCCGGCTGACAGACATTTGCGCTGATGCAGCCGGTGCAGCATGACCCTTGCCAGCAGGCTCCCCCCGGGCAGGTCGTCAGATCGATCACCGGCGCGGTGACGCACGAGCCTCCTTCGCACCTGGCCTTCAGACACGGATTGCTGGACGGCGGGCAGTTACACGCATCCATGCCGCCGTCGCCGGTCTCGCTGGCAGGCGCGTCCGTGCCGGGAGGGACGTCCATGTTGGGGGGCGCGTCCGTGTTGGAAGGCACGCCCTCGATCGCGCCGTCGCCAGCACCGCCGTCATCCGGGTCGCGACGGATCCGGATGCACGTCGGGCCAATCGTGCAGGTCTGGCCCGCGGAACAGGCAGAAAAGCCCAGGCACTCCTTGGCCAGGAAAAGCTTGATGACGCGCGACTGGTCCTTCCAGAACGAGACCAGGGCGTCCTCGTGCGTGAGCGAATCGGCGCCCTTCCATCCGGTCGCGACGATAGTGATTTCGCCGCCCGGGTTTCCGTCGGGCGCCAGCAGCCCCACACGCAGAGGCAACTGTCCCTTCTGTCCCAGGGCGAACGGCAGCTCGTGGGTCATGCGACCCGGCACATTCGCTATCACGGTGATCTTGTCAATCTCGCCGGGAACCTGAAAATTGCTGTCGATCTCGAGGATAACCACCGTGTTTTTGCCGGAGCTGCAGCCCAGCGACACGGCGAGGGCAACGGCGAACACGAACTGCGCCGACCGGACCATCAAAGCCTTTCACAGGCGGCGACCGGCGAGCCGCACGGGCCGTCGCCGGATCCTTTGAAAATCAAGGTCGCGGTGACCACCGCGGCCACCACGCCGATCCCGGTCCAGACCCACCACCGACGATAAAGCGGGCGCGCCGTCGGCGCCGGCTCGTCCGGTCTCGCGGTGAGGACAAGCGACGTCGCTGCCGGCGCGGTCGGATTCGCCGGCGCCAACGAGGTCACCACGGGAGCCACCGGCGGCGGCATCGTCACGGGCGCCGCGGAAGCAGCCGGCCGCGGCGCCGTACGAGGCGGCGGCGGCGGCGTCGGATCGACGGCAATCTGCGTCTCGAGATCGTGAATTCGCTTCTCGATCTCGAGCCGGCGGAAGCTGCGGGGATCCGCCTGCAGGTATCGGCGATAGAACGTCAGCGCTTCTTCGCGCTCGCCCAGCAAGCGATGGCACTGCGCGATGTTGAACAGAAAGACCGGGTCCGCCTTGGAGACGAAGCCCTCCTTGAACTCCTCGAGTGCCTCGCGATAGCGACTGACCTTGTACAGGCGTTCGCCGTGTTCGAAGTGCGCGCGCGCCTTCTCTACCTGGTTGCGCTCTTCCGCGACCGCCGGCGCCTGCAGCGAGGTCCAGATCAGCGCGAACAGAGCAATACTAAGAAATAGCCTAAAACTCGGATTAAGCATGCGGACAAATACTATTCGACTTTCATGCGGGCGAACAAGGCCACCCCCGGCGGAGGTCGGGAGGATGGTCAGCGAAGGACGAAGGCGTGGTTCAACTGAACGGGGGTGCCCTTGAACGGAGGCAGCGTGGCCGAGGACAGTTCCTGCATGACGCACTCCCCGGTGGGCGTTCCCTCGAAGTCTCCGCTCAGCGACGCCGGCTCGATCGATCCGCTGGGATCGACGACCAGCTTTACCTTGGCGATGCCGGGGATCTGGAAGCGGCGGAAACACGATTTCAGCTTGGGCTGAAGGTCGTCCAGCGCGGCGCTGACGTCCTCGACCGGGTTCTTCGCCGGCGCGGCGGGCTCGCTGTTGGCGGCGGCCGGCGCGGGCGGGGTTTCATCCGCCGCCTTCTTGCCCGCCTGCGCCGACGGCGGCGTGAATCGAGCGAGGCCGCGTGCACTTCGATCGGCCAGAACTGCGGCCAGCATCTCGTCGACTTCGCTGGTTTTCTTCTGCACCCGTCGCAAAGGTTTGGTCGCGGCGGTGACAGGTTTTCCAGGGCTGGCCGGCGTCGGCGGCGACACCGTCGATGCCGCCGGTGGGACCGGCGCTCCTGCTCCTGGTGCCTCGGCGGCCGGAATGGTCACGATGGTGGGCACGGGCGGCATGGCGCTGGCCGATGCCAGGGGAAGCGGCGATTCGTCTGACGAGAGGACGCCGGACAGATTCAGGTACGAAAAAGCCCCGAGGCCGACGGCGACGACGCTGAGGCAGCCGGCCGCCCCCCAGATCCACCCTGGAAGCCCTCCCCTGGCCGCGGCCGGATCCAGAACCCGCATCCCGACCACCGAGTCGCGCCGCGCCACGACACCGGACAGCTCGGCCGGGTTAATCCGCCGCGGCGGTGGCGTGGCGCCCGCACGCGCCGAGGCGGCCAGTGCCTTCATATCCTGGAGATCGCTCGCCTCCTCGGGCGTTCGATCTCGTCTGGCGGCCTGGGCGCCGGTCTGATTCGGGTTCCGCCTCTGGCTCATACGACTAATGCCTACATTAGCACGGCTTTACAGACAAGCGCCCAAATGACCGGGCAGGCGATTAGAGCAAAAATGGCAGCCTATCGCTCAGCGGGAGGTCCTAGCCGCCCAGCTTCTTTTTCAGTTCTGCCAGCGCGTCGTCGACGGAGCTCTTCTGTGAAAGCTCATTGAGCTTTCGTTCCGCCTCGACCGATGTCGCCGTGCGTCCGCCGAGCTCGTCGGTGAGGGTCGCCTCCGCCTCCACCGCGTCAATCTTGCTGGACATCCGTTCGAAGTCATCGAAGGCGGACGTCCCCGACGACAGACTGCTGCCGCCGCGCTTTGACGCGCGCGCCTTCTCTCGCAAGCTGCCCTGGCGAAGCTTGACGTCCTTGACTCGGGCTTCGAGGGCGCGCAATCCCATCGTCAGCTGGTCGACGTAGACCTGCTGCTCTCGTGACGACTTCTCGGTCTCGGCGCGCTCGGCGTCCTTTTCACCCTTGCGCTGCAGCGCCTCCTTGGCCAGCGCGTCGTCGCCGGCACGGACCGCCGTCGCCGCCCGGTCCTCCCAGCTCTTGGCCTCGGCGGCCAGCGCCTCGATCCGTTTCTGTAGTCGCTTCTCCTCGCCCATGCACCCCGCGACCTCGGTCCGCGCCTGGCGCGCGGAGTCCTCCATGTCGCGGACCATCTGGTCGATCTCCTTGGCCGGATCCTGCATGCCGTCGATGACGTCGTTGACGTTGGATTTGATCAGCGTCGACAGCTTTCCAAGGATTCCCATCGGTTTTCTCCAGGTGAAGGTGACCTTCGTTGCGTGAGGTTAGCGTCCTGTTGGCGGCCTGTCGACCGAGGCAGCCCGAAGGCGTCTCGGGCGTCGACGGACGCGTTCCCCGATGCTACGGTCGCTGGATGCGCCTCGGCGATGTCATTGGCCAAGACCTGGCGACGGCCGGGCTGCGCCGAGCGGTGGCGGCGCGGCACGTCCCGCACGCCTATCTGTTCGAAGGTCCTCCTGGCGTGGGCAAACGCTCGGCGGCGCTGGGGCTGGCCATGGCGCTGTGCTGTGGCGCCGAGCCGGGCCAGGGGTGCGGCATCTGCGAGGTGTGCCGGCGCATTGGCGCTGGTCTTCACCCGGACGTGCCGACGTTCGCCACGGATGGGCCGCTGATCGTCCTCGAGCAGGCGCAGACCATCGTCGCGCTGGCGCAGTCGCGCCCGCATGAGGCTCCCGTGCGGGTCATCATCATCGACGACGCCGATCGGTTGAACCTGAACGCGGCCAATTGCCTGCTCAAGACGCTGGAGGAGCCGGCCGCGGGCACGCACATCGTGCTGGTCACCAGCGCGCCCGATCGCATCTTGCCGACCATCCGGTCGCGCACCCAGCGCGTCCGATTCAGCGCCTTGCCGGCCGCCGCCCTGGTCGAGGTCGCCGTCGCTCGCGGCGCCGAGCGCGAGCGCGCCCAGGTTGCCGCCGCGCTGGCGGACGGGTCGGTCGCACGAACGCTGGCGGGCGCGGGAATTTCTGTCGCCGCGACGGTTCAGGCTGCGACGAAGCAGAACGACGAGGACGCCGACCCAGAGCCGGCGTCGCCCCCGCCCGATCCATGGGCTGCCGTCGCCATGCTGCAGAACGCGGCCTACGGTCGTTCGATCGGCGCGCTGTTCGATGCCGCGGTGGCGGCCGCCGGCGACAAGGAGAACAAACAGGAACTGCCGCGTCTGCTGGCCCTGCTGGCGCGCCTGTATCGCGACGCGCTGGCGGCGGCGGCCGGCGCCCCCGACCTGGTGCTGTTCGAGGATCGAGTGGGTCCGCTGGCTGCCCAGGGGCTGGCGCCGCTGTCAAAGGCGCTGGAGGCGATCGTGGAGGCCGACACCGCGATCGCCGCCAACACCAACGCGGTGACCGCGGTCGAGCGGATGTTGCTGGTGCTGCGCCGATGTCAGGGCGAGGCGCGATCGTGAGCCAGCCGGTCAACGTGGTCGGCGCCAAGTTTCACGCCACCGGGCGCACCTTCGAGTTCGACGCGGGTGGCCTGACGTTGCGGCGCGGGGACAAGATCGTGGTGCAGGACGACGACGGTTCCGATATCGCCACCGTCGCGGTGATGCCGGCGCCGCGCACGGCGCCGGCGCGCTTGCCGCGGGTGCTGCGGCTGGCGGATCCCCGCGACCTGGAGAAGCTGGAGGCGAACGCGCGGCGGGCAGCGACGGCGCTGGCGTTTGCCAAGGAACACGCGCGCAGCCGCCGGTTGCCGCTGAAGATGTTCCGCGCCGAATTTCATCACGGCGGCGGCAAGGCGACGTTCTATTTCGCGTCGGAGGCGCGGATTGATTTTCGCGAGCTGGTGCGCGAGCTGGGCACGCGGTTTCACGTGCGCGTCGACATGCGCCAGGTCGGGGTTCGCGACGAGGCCAAGATGGTCGGGGGCATCGGGTCGTGCGGCCAGGAGCTGTGCTGCACCACCTTCCTGCCGCGGTTCGCGCCGGTGTCGATCAAGATGGCCAAGCACCAGAACCTCGTGCTCAATCCCGCCAAGGTGTCCGGGCAATGCGGGCGGCTCAAGTGCTGTCTGGTGTACGAAGAGGCGAACTACGTCGAGGCCGCTCGCGGCCTGCCCAAGCTGGGCAAGCGGGTCACCACGCCCGACGGCACGGGCCGCGTCGGCGACCTGGATGTCCTGCAGCGAAAGGTCCGCGTCTACTTCGAGGACCGGCCGCCGAAGGTCTTCGGAGCCGACGAGGTGCAGACCATGTCCCCGCCGGGGGGAGGCGCACCGATGGCCGCGACCGACTCTCGCCCCGACGACGACGGCAACGACGAGCCACCTCCCGGCGTCCCCAGAAACTGACGCCACCGACGAGAAAGATGATGTCCCGCTTTTACATCACAACCCCCATCTATTACGTCAACGCCCTCCCCCACCTTGGGACCTTTTATTCGACGGTGGTGGCGGACGCGCTGGCGCGCTACCACCGCGCGCGCGATGGCAAGGACAGCACCTTCTTCCTGACCGGCCTCGACGAACACGGACAGAAGATCGAGCGCATGGCGCGCGAAAAGGGCCTCGACCCCAAGACGTATTGCGAT
The DNA here is from genome assembly GCA_035696485.1 of Polyangia bacterium. Lineage (GTDB taxonomy): Bacteria > Myxococcota_A > Polyangia > Fen-1088 > Fen-1088 > DASRQT01. The sequence goes on from DASRQT010000421.1 coordinate 24,552, forward strand.
CAGATCGCCGGCGGCTTCCGGGCGGTCTGGCAGCGCGCCGGAATCTCCTACGATCGCTTCATCCGCACCACCGACGGGGACCACCGCCTGGCGGTGGAGGAGATGTGGCGGCGGCTGGTCGCCAGGGGCGACATCTACGCGGCCGACTACGACGGGCTCTATTGCGTCGGCTGCGAAGAATGGAAATCCGAAGACGACGTCATCGTCGAGGCGGGCGAGAAGATCTGCCCCATCCATCGCAAGCCGGTTGAGCGGGTCAAGGAGAAGAACTACTTCTTCCGCCTGTCGGCGTATGCCGATCGCCTGCTCGACTGGTACAACCAGACGCCGAGCCCGGTGCAGCCGGAGTCCCGCCGCAACGAGGTGGCGGAGTTCGTCCGCCGCGGCCTGCGCGACATCTCGGTGTCGCGCATGTCGGTAAAATGGGGGATCCCGGTGCCCGGCGATCCGGAGCACGTCGTCTACGTCTGGATCGACGCGCTGACGAATTACGTGACCGCGCTGGGAGGGCCCGCGGAGGTCGAGGCCGGCCGAGGTCTGGGGGCATTCTGGCCCGCGGTGCACCACCTCATCGCCAAGGACATCCTGCGCTTTCACGCGGTTTACTGGCCGGCGATGCTGTGGTCGGCGGGGCTACCAGCACCGAAGGAAGTTTTCTGCCACGGGTACCTGACCGTGAAGGGTCAGAAGATCTCGAAGTCGATCCCCGCCACCCGGGTTGATCCGAACGCGATCGCAGACGAGCTGGGGATCGATCCTCTGCGCTATTTCGTGCTGCGTGAATACACCCTGGGCGGCGACGGCGACTTCACCTACGAGGCGCTGTTCCAGCGCTACGAATCCGACCTGGGCAACGATCTCGGAAATCTCCTGAACCGGACGGTGTCGATGGCGCACCGGTACGTCGGCGGAAACGTCGCCGCGGCTGCCGGCGCGGCCGAACTCGCTGCCGCGGCGCGCGCAAACAAGAGCAAGGCCGAACAGGCGTGGGCCGACTTTTCGCCGTCGCGCGCGCTGGAGGCGACCTGGCAGATCGTCCGCGACTTCAACGGCTACATCGAAGCCACCAAACCCTGGGCCCTGGCCAAGGATCCCGCCAGGAGCGCCGAGCTTGAAACCATGTTGTCGAACTGCTGTGAGGCGCTGCGCTGGGCGGCGTTGATGGTCGGCCCGGCGATGCCCCACGCCGCGCAGGAGATCCTGCGCCAGCTGGGACGGTCGGCCGACGCTGGAAGCTGGCCCGACGGCTGGGCCTGGCCGGGCGGCCACCTGGAACAGCCGACCCCGGTCTTTCCGCGCATCGACCCGGACAAACAGGCGGCCCTCATCGCCAGATGGATGCCGGCCGAGGCATCGGCCGCCCCGACAGCGACGACCACACCCGCCGAGATCGCCATCGACGACTTCGCCAAGTTCGATCTGCGCGCGGCCAAGGTCATCGCCTGCGAACGTGTCAAAAAGGCCGACAAGCTGCTGATGCTGACCCTGGATGTCGGCACAGAACAGCGCACCGTGGTCTCGGGGATTGCCGCGGCTTACGAGCCGGAGCAGCTGGTCGGAAAAACGGTGATCTACCTGGCCAACCTCAAGCCGGCAAAGATCCGGGGCGTGGTGTCACAGGGGATGATCCTGGCCGCCGGTGACGCCGAGGTTCTGGGGCTATCCACGCTGGATCGCGACGTCGCCCCCGGAACCAAGATCCGATAGGCCACAGCCAGCACTTTTTTCGCTTGCCTCGTCGACCCCTGTCATTCGTAATCACAGCCCATGGCCAGCCCCACCCCGCAGATCCCGACAGGCGGCAGCTCCATCAACGTGAAGAGCGACGGCAAGCTGGACGTTCCCGACCATCCGATCATTCCGTTCATCGAAGGCGACGGCACCGGCGCCGACATCTGGCGGGCATCGGTTCGGGTCCTGGACGCGGCCGTAGAAAAAGAGTTCGGCGGCAAGAAGAAAATTGCCTGGACCGAGGTCTACGCCGGTGAAAAAGCCAAGAACCTGTTCGACACCTGGCTGCCCGATGAGACGCTCGAGGCGTTCAAGAAATACTACGTCGGCATCAAGGGGCCGCTGACCACGCCCATCGGCGGCGGCATCCGCTCGCTCAACGTCGCCATCCGGCAGATGCTGGACCTCTACGTCTGCTTGCGGCCGGTGCGCTATTTCACCGGCGTCCCTTCGCCGGTGAAGCATCCCGAGAAGGTCGACATGGTGATCTTCCGCGAGAACACCGAGGACATCTACGCCGGCATCGAATGGGCGGCCGAGTCGCCCGAGGCGAAGAAGGTGATCGCGTTCCTGCAGGACGAGATGGGCGTCAAAAAGATCCGCTTCCCCGGCACCTCGGGGATCGGCATCAAGCCGGTGTCGCGCGAGGGCAGCGAACGCCTGGTCCGCGCCGCTCTCGACTACGCCCTCCTCCACAAGCGCAAGAGCGTCACGCTGGTCCACAAGGGGAACATCATGAAGTTCACCGAGGGGGCCTTCCGCGACTGGGGCTACGCGCTGGTGAAGAAGGAATATGCCGGGCGCGCCATCGCCTGGGACGACTGCGGCGGCAAGCCACCCGCCGGGCAGGTGCTGGTCAAGGACGCCATCGCCGACATCACGCTGCAACAAGTTTTGACCCGCCCCGAGGAGTTCGACGTCATCGCGACCTTGAATCTCAACGGCGACTACCTCAGCGACGCGCTGGCGGCGCAGGTTGGCGGCATCGGCATCGCCCCGGGCGGCAACATCAATTATATGACCGGCCACGCGGTCTTCGAGGCGACCCACGGCACCGCGCCCAAGTACGCCAACCTCGACAAGGTGAACCCCGGGTCGGTGGTGCTGTCGGGTGTGATGTTGCTGGAGCACCTTGGCTGGACCGGCGCAGCGTCGCGCATCATCACGTCACTGGAGAAAACCATCGCCCAGAGGATCGTCACGTACGACTTCGCCCGCCTGATGGAGGGCGCCAAAGAGGTCGCGTGCTCGGCATTCGGCGATTCACTCATCAAGAACATGTAGGGAGAGACCATGGCCCGTCGGAACAAGATCGCTCTCATTGGTGCTGGAAATATCGGCGGCGAGCTGGCCGCCCTGGCGGCGCGCCGCGAGCTGGGCGACGTCGTGTTGTTCGATATTCCCGAGAAGGTCGGGGTCGCGCAGGGCAAGGCCCTGGACCTGGAACAGAACAACGCCGTGCTCGGCGCCGACGCGTCCATCACGGGCTCGTCCAACTGGGACGACGTGGCCGGCGCCGACGTGGTCATCATCACCGCCGGCGTCCCGCGCAAGCCCGGGATGTCGCGCGACGATCTGCTCACCATCAATTTGAAGATCATCCGCGGCGTCGGGGAAAATCTGAAGGCCAAGTGCCCGAACGCCTTCGTCATCGTCGTATCCAACCCGCTCGACGTGATGGTCTACGAGCTGCAAAAGGTCACGGGGTTCCCGGGCAAGAAGGTGGTCGGCATGGCCGGCGTCCTCGACTCGGCGCGCATGCAGCTGTTCCTGGCGCGCGAGATCGGCGTCGACGTCAAGGACGTGCGCGCCATGGTGCTGGGCGGCCACGGCGACACCATGGTCCCGGTCACCAGCTACTGCACCATCAACGGGGTCCCGGTCACGCAGCTGATCTCGGCCGAGAAGCTGGCGGCCATCGTCGACCGCACCCGCGGCGGCGGCGGCGAGATCGTCAAGCTGATGGGGACCAGCGCCTATTATGCACCGGCGTCGTCGGCCATAACGATGGCGGAGTCCTATCTCAAAGACCAAAAGCGATTGGTCCCGGCGGCCGCACAACTGAACGGCGAATACGGATATAAGGACCTCTACATCGGCGTGCCGGTGGTGATCGGCGCCGGCGGCGTGGAAAAGATCGTCACCATCACGCTGACCGCCGAAGAGAAAGCAATGCTGGAAAAGTCAGCCGCCGCCGTGCGCGAGCTGATCGACGCCTCGAAGAAGCTGTGAAAGAACCTCTATGAAGATTCACGAGTACCAGGCGAAGGAGATCCTTCGCAAATACGGCCTACCCCTGCCCAAGGGGCGGCCGGCGTTCAGCGTCGACGAGGCCGAAGCGGCCGCCAAGGCCCTGATCGCCGAGACCGACAACGAGTTCGTGGTGGTCAAGGCCCAGATCCACGCCGGCGGGCGCGGCAAGGGCGGCGGCGTCAAGGTGGTCAAAGGGGCCAACGCCGCGCGCGAAACCGCGCAGAAGATCCTGGGCATGAACCTCATCACGCACCAGACCGGCCCCGGCGGGCGGATCGTCAAGCGCCTCCTGATCGAGCAGGGCATCGACATCGCGCGCGAGCTGTACCTGGGCCTGGTGGTCGACCGCGGTCACGGCCGCGTGGTCGTCATGGCCTCCTCCGAGGGCGGGATGGACATCGAGGAGGTGGCCGCCAAGAGCCCCGAGAAGATCCTGCGCGAGGTGGCCGATCCGGTCACGGGCCTTGCCCCCTACCAGGCGCGCAACCTGGCCTACGGTCTGGGACTGCACGGGACGGCCGCCAGGCAGGCGGCAGAATTCATCGAACGGTTGTACGGGGCGTTCATCGACATCGACGCGTCGCTGGTCGAGATCAACCCGATGGTCGTCCTGTCCGACGGGCGCGTGCTGGCGCTGGACTGCAAGATGACCTTCGACGACAACGCCATGTACCGCCACAAGGACCTGGAACCGCTGCGCGACCTCGACGAGGAAGATCCGGCGGAGACCGAGGCCAAACGCTACGACCTCAGCTTCATCAAGCTGGACGGCAGCATCGGCTGCATGGTCAACGGCGCCGGGCTGGCTATGGCGACCATGGACATCATCAAGAGCTTCGGCGGACAGCCGGCCAACTTTCTCGACGTGGGCGGCAGCGCCACCGCCGAGAAAGTGACGGCCGCGTTCAAGATCATCACCTCCGACCCCGCCGTGCGCGGCATCTTCGTCAACATCTTCGGCGGCATCATGAAGTGCGACACCATCGCCGACGGCGTCATCGCCGCGGTCAAGCAGGTCGGCCTGAAGGTGCCGCTGGTGGTCCGCCTGGAGGGGACGAACGTGGAGCTGGGCAAGAAGAAGCTGGCCGAGTCGGGGCTGGCGGTCACCACCGCCAACGACATGGCCGACGGCGCGCAAAAGATCGTCGCCCTGGCGGCAGCGGGGAGGCGGTAGATGGCCGTCCTGGTTGGAAAGCAGACCAAGCTGATCGTCCAGGGGCTGACCGGGTCGGCCGGGACCTTCCACGCCAAGCAGATGCGGGAGTACGGGACCAACGTGGTCGGCGGCGTCACCCCGGGCAAAGGCGGCCTGGTTCACGAAGGGTTCCCGGTGTTCGACACCGTGGCGCAGGCCGTCAAGAAGACCGGCGCCAACGCCACCGTCATCTATGTCCCGCCCCCGGGCGCGGCCGATGCCATCCTGGAGGCGGCTGCCGCCGGCATCGCGCTGGTCGTCTGTATCACCGAGGGGATCCCGACGCTGGACATGGTGCGCGCCAAACGCGCGCTGCAGGGGCGGACGGACGTGACGCTGATCGGCCCCAACTGTCCTGGCATCATCACCCCCGGCGAATGCAAGATCGGGATCATGCCCGGGTACATCCACTCCCCCGGCAAGGTGGGCGTGGTGTCCCGGTCAGGGACATTGACCTACGAGGCGGCCCATCAATTAACTGCGCTAGGTCTCGGGCAGAGCACGGCCATCGGCATCGGCGGCGACCCGGTCAAGGGCATGGACTTCGTCGACTGCCTGGCGCTGTTCGAACGTGACCCGCAGACCAAGGCGGTCCTGATGATCGGCGAGATCGGGGGGACCTCCGAGGAGGAGGCCGCCCGCTTCGTCAAGGACAACATGAAGAAGCCGGTCGCGGCGTTCATCGCCGGTCAAACCGCCCCCCCCGGCAAGCGCATGGGCCACGCCGGCGCCATCATCAGCGGCGGCAAGGGGACAGCCGCCGAGAAGATCACCGCTCTGCGCGCGGCCGGCATCGCCATCGCCCCCAACCCGGCTGAGCTGGGCAAGACCGTCGCCGCCTTCGTCAAATAGGAGAATCGAAACATGGCCGTTGAGAGAACGTTCGGGATCGTGAAACCAGACGCCGTCGCCAAGGGGGCGATCGGCGGTGTCGTTGATATGATCGAGAAGGCGGGGCTGAAAATCGTCGGTTTGCGCCTGTTGCAGATGGGACAAACCCAGGCCGAGGGGTTCTACGCCGTCCACAAGGCGCGGCCGTTTTTCGGCGATCTGGTCAAGTTCATGACCTCCGGCCCGTGCGTAGTCATGGCCATCCAGGGGGAAGGCGCCGTTGGCCGTTACCGCGAGGTAATGGGCCCCACCGATTCGAAGAAGGCGCCCACCGGCACGATCCGGCAGAAGTACGGCACCGACATCGAACGAAACGCCGTACACGGCAGCGACAGCCCGGACAACGCGAAGGGCGAGCTGGCGTTCTTCTTCAAGGACGTCGATTTGGTTTGATCTAGTTTCGGTCCACCCACATGGCGGCGATATCACAGTATTTCGCCGCGTTTTAAACTGGTCTATAGTGGGCTCGGATAGATATGACACGAGCCCTAGTCGATCTCTTAAAACGAAAATTCATCCTCCTTGGCTTCGTCGCGATCGGATTGACGTCGATCGGTTGTAAAGATCGCGTCTTCGATTTCGGTGGCACGGTTGGACCACCGGACTCCGGAAAACCAAACGACGCGAGCCTGGACAGCAGCCTCGATCGCGGCACCGGTGGCGACGCGCGCATCGACGGCGCGGGGGGCACCGGCGGCGCCGACGCGCGCGACGCCACCGACAGCTTCAGCTCCGAGGTCTTCCAGACTTGCAGCAACGGCGATCCCAAGCGGCTGACTGACATCGCGAACTGCGGCACCTGTTTGAACCTGTGCCGGCAACCGAACGCGGTTCCCTCGTGTGTGGCCGGCGTCTGCCAGTACATGTGCGAAACCGGATTCTTCGACGCTGACAAGCAACCCGCCAACGGCTGCGAGTGCGTGAAGACCAACAACGGCACCGAGGTCTGCGACGGCATCGACAATAACTGCGACGGCGTGGTCGACGAAGGCTTCAACTTCATGACCGACCTCACCCACTGTGGCGGGTGCAACAAGCCCTGCTATTTCCCGTTCGCGATGGCCAGCTGCAACGCCGGCGTGTGCACGATGGGCGCCTGCCTGCCCGACTTCTACGATCGCGATCCGGCCGCGCCGGGCTGCGAGACCTCGTGCCAGAAGACCAACGGCGGCGTCGAGATCTGCGACGGGCTGGACAACAACTGCAACGGGCTCATCGACGACAACCCCGCCGCATCAACCATCACCTGCAAGTCGATGGGCGTGTGCGCGGGAACTGTCCCGGCGTGCATGGGCGCGGTCGGTTTCGTGTGCCGGTACCCTGCGACCCACCAGGAGGTCGAGGACACCAACAAAGGCTGCGATGGCCTCGACAACGACTGTGATGGCCGCGTCGACGAGGCGTTCGAGATCGGCAAGGCTTGCGCCGTCGGCACCGGACCTTGCGCCGGCGTCGGGGCCTGGGTGTGCGACGCCACGCAACCCTCCGGCCACCGCTGCGCGGGGTCGATGAAGACGCCCGGCGTGGAGATCTGCGATGGCAAGGACAACGACTGCGACGGCAAGATCGACGAGCTGGATTCCCAGAGTGACAAGACCAGCGACGACACGCTGGTCTACTTCAGCACGCGCGACGTCACCATGTTCGCCTACGAGGCGTCACGCTACGACGCCACCGCCGCCGACCATGGGTTCGATTCTACCCGGCGTCCCTGTTCCAGCTACGGCAAGCAACCCTGGTCGAATGTGACCAAGGAAGAGGCGCAGGCGGCGTGCGCCAAGATCGGGACCGGCTGGCGCCTCTGCACCAAGGATGAATGGTTCGACGCCTGCAACGGCAGCGGCAACACCACGTTCCCGTACGGCGCGGCCTACGACGGCACCAAGTGCAACGGGTACGACTACGCCAAGCCAGCGGGACAGACCACGATCGCGGCGGGAACGGCTGCCGCGTGTATCTCCAATCTCAGCGCGGCCGCCGGCGACGAGCTGTCCGACATGAGCGGCAACGTCAAGGAATGGGTGCTGAGCACCGCCGCGACGACGGGGCCGTTCGAGCTGCGCGGCGGCGCCTATGGCACCGCCAGCTTCATCGACAACACCGTCATGCCGGCGCAAACGCGCTCTCCTGGCTTGCAATGTGACGCGACGACGCCGGCGCCGTCCAATCCGGTTCGGCTGCCGTCGGTCGGCTTCCGCTGTTGCCGCACCGGTGCGCTGCCGCCATGACCTTCACACGCAAGAGGAACCGGCTGCCGCCTGCGGGTATCGGCGCGTTGCTGGGGTTGGTCGCCCTCGGGCTGGGCGCCGGGTCGGCGCGTGCGCAGTCGCTGCGTCCCAACATCCTGGTCATCTTCGACACCTCCGGCTCGATGCTGGAGAACAACGCCGGCCAGGGGCAAGCGAACGACGGCTCACCGCTGTGCGCGGCCGCGGGCGGCAATGGCCCTAGCACCCGCATCTACAACTTGAAGCGGGCGTTGCGCGAGGCCCTGGCCCAGGTTGGGACCGATGAGGCGAACTTCGGTCTGATGCGTTTTCCGCAGATCGAGCGCCCGACCATTGCGCCGATCTGCACGCGGGGCCACTACTTCAACGACAACACCACCGCGGTCGGCGGCAACATGGGTTGCCGCATGACCACGCACGCAGCGGAGACGACGTACGGGGCCTGGTTCGACAACGGACTGCGCCAGTCATTGGTGGTCGACGTCACCAGGCGGCCGGCCGGCGCCAAACCGGTCGCTGGCGACTTCGATCCGATCGACGCCAATATCCCCGAGGTCTATCGCTGGACGGATCTCAGCGAGGACACCGACACCGACGCCACCATCACCGACCCCGAGCTACGAACCAGCGGCAACTGGTTCACCCCCCTCGCCCGTTCGTTGCTGTACGCGCGGCTGTACTTCGACAACTACGTCAAGCCGCTCGATCCCAAGGCGGCGTGCCGGACCAACGTCGTCATCATGGTGACCGACGGCGTCGAGACTTGCGACGACGCCACTCCCGGCCCGATGCCGCTGGACCTGACGACCTGTATGGGCGCCGGGTACGACGTGCTGAACGCCGAGGTGCAGGCGTGCCTGCTGTTCCAGAACACGAAGGCCAAGACCTACGTGTTGACCGACAGCAACGCCGGCATGGCGAACGATCGCATCGCCATGGCCGGGCGGACCACCTCCATCCGCGTCAGCCTGACCGACGTGAACGCCGTCAAGGCCGCGCTGCTGGGGATCATCGCCGAGACGGTCCCGCCGCCCGAGATGTGCAACGGGCGCGACGACAACTGCAACGGCATCATCGACGAGGGCGTCAGCAACATGTGCCCCGTCTCCAACAACCCGAACGATGCGGACAACCTGCTCGGTAGCGCCGCCAAGCACTGCGCGCTGGAGATTTGCAACTGCCTGGACGACGACTGCGACGGCCAGATCGACGAAGGTTTCGCGCCCAATGCCTGCGGGATGGGCTGCGGCTGCGCGGTGCCGCCCGAGATCTGCGACGGGCTGGACAACAACTGCAACGGCGACATCGACGAAGGATTCAACGTCGGCCAGGCCTGCACCAACAACGGCGTTGGCGCCTGCCGGCGCGGCGGCATCCTGGCGTGTCTACCCAACGGATCGGGCACGATCTGCGACGCGCCGGTCGTCCCTCCGGGTATCGAGATCTGCAACAACATCGACGACAACTGCAACGGCCAGGTCGACGAAGGGACGTTGCCGGGGGTTGGCCAGCCGTGTGGAAACGCGCTGGGGACCTGCATGGTGGGAATGACGGCTTGCGTGAACGGCCAGATCATCTGCAACACCAGCAGCATGCCGGGCAAAGAGGTCTGCAACGGCCTCGACGACAACTGCGACGGCGTGATCGACAACGGTGTGTTCCCCGAGACCGGCCAGGCCTGTTTGTGCCCCGGGCTGACGGCGGCGCAGGTCGGCGTGGGCCAGTGCAAGGGCGGCCGCTTGATGTGCCGGGGCGTCGCCGGGTTCGTGTGCGAGGGCTGCGTGTTGCCAATGAAGGAGATCTGCAACGGCCTGGACGACGACTGCGACGGCGTCAGCGACACCACGGCGATGTGCCCGTCCGGGTTCGCGTGCCGCGAGGGTCAGTGCACGCTGACCTGCCGGGGCGGCGAGTTCCCCTGCCCGGGCGGCTACAAGTGCGTGAACGACTTCTGCGTGCCTGAGCGATGCGCGGGCGTTGTCTGCCCCGGCGACATGCGCTGCGACGAGAACACCGGGGCGTGTGTGGCGCCGTGCGCAGGCATCGTCTGTGCCGACCCCAAGGTCTGCCAGCGCGGAGTTTGTGTCGACTGCAACACGCTGGGCTGTAGCGCCGGCCTGCTGTGCGTCGACGGCCGTTGCCAGGCCGACAAGTGCGCGAACGTGAAGTGCGGCGCCGACACGTATTGCCAGGAGGGCCGCTGCGTCAGCCTGTGTCTGCCCGGCATGTGCAGCCTCAGCGAGCGCTGCGTGGCGGGTCTTTGCATCCCTGACAAGTGTTCGGCCGTCGGCTGCCCCATGGGTCAGTTCTGCGACCAGACCACCGGAATGTGCCGTGGCAACAGCTGCCTGGCCATCCAGTGCCCCGCCGACGAGCGGTGCGTGCCCGAGACCGGCAAGTGCACGCGCGACCCGTGCCAGACCATCACCTGCCCGGCCCCGTGCTGGGCCTGCGGCGTGACCTCGGACGGCATGGGCACTTGCCAGCTTCAGGCCGACTGCAAGCTGACCCAGAGCCAGGTCGGCATCAAGGGCGGCGCCGGCTGCAGCTGCGCGACGGCCGCCTCGGACGGCGGCGGTATGCCGCTCGGGCTCTTCGTGCTGGCGGCGGCGGGCCTGTGGGGCGTCACGCGGCGCCGGCGCGCACGCTAGCCGTCCGCGCGTTCGACGAGGGGAGCTAGCGCGACAGGCGCTTGAACTGCGGCCAGTCGAACCAGGGCGCGGGGCGGAGGATGCCGGGATCCCATCCGTTTCCTTTGCTGGTGCGGGTGAGGGGCGAGATGTCTTCGTGGCAGGCGAGGCGCCCTGTGTCCTGCCATCCGGTTGGAAAGATCCACCGGGACGCGATATCCAGCGTGAGGGCGGCGGCGGCGGCGTGCTGCGCGGTGGTGTATTTGAGACCGGGGGCGTGCGGGCGGCCGGGACAGCGGTTCGTCCAGACGAGGAGCTCGATGCCGACGTAGGCGTTGTTGGGCGAGGGGCCTGGATAGAGGTGAGTCGGTGAGCGATACGCCGGCCAGCGGGTGACCCAGGCGTCGACCAGGACCTTCGGCAGCCGCGCCTTCCAGACGCCGCTCAAGTACGCCTGCCTGTCGTCCGCGGGAATACCGATGTGGGGCGAGCGTTCATGTTCAGCGGCGAGCTGCGCGATGGTGCCGTCAGAACCGATCACATAGTGGGCAAAGTACGCTTCCGGCCGAAGGTAATAACCAATGGCGAATTCCAGGCAATCAGCGCCGTGCTTCAGGGCCTTTTCGCTGATTGCGGAACCGGTGCCGTGAATCGCCACGCCATAAACAGGCAGGCTGCGGTCACGGACGTCGCGAAGGTGGTCAACTTTTGCAGTCGCGAGTGGCGAGATCCCGGTGGGCATCGGAACAGGCAGCTATGATAGCTTCGCCCCGGTGAATTGATGGGCAAGGATTTGCTGGTCCCCGGCACCGGGGGAAACAAGCTGCTCCTCGACAACGACGACCTGGGATGGCCGTCGGCGCTGGCTGCGCAAGGGTGGCTGGCGGGCGCGACCGGATTCGCGGTCGGGTTGAACGGGGTGCCGATCCCCGCGCAGAAGATCGTCGAGGTGCTGAGTATGGAATTCTCCGATGCGACGTCGACGCGCCCGACGAAGACGACCTTGCAGGCCGGCAGCGCGGTGGGGCCGGGCCAGGTGCTGGACCTCGTTTACAACCAATTCGGTGACTACGAGAGGTTCGTCTATGACTTTCGCGCCGACATTCGCCACAGCGGCGAGCGACTGCTCGCGCATCTAATTGACAACCAACCCACTGGCGAGCGCTGGCGGATTGCGTGCCATTCGCAGGGGGGGCTGGTGGTCGCGGTCGCCAGCAAGCTCTGCGCGCAGCAAAATACCGACGACGACCGTGCGTTCGCCAAGCTGGTCAGCCACGTGGCGTTTGTTGCGGTCCCCTTCTATGGAACGGTGAGCGCGGCGGCGGGACTGCTAAGCGGCGAAGATCTGTCGGCGGGCTTCGCGTCCAGCTTCAAGACCATTGCCCACACCTGGCCGTCGTTACACCAGATGCTGCCGGTCTGGCCGGGTTCGGTGCGGCTCAAGAACGGGGCGGCCGTCAGCAACGCCGCGTTCAACACCATGGATCCGGCGGCCTGGCCGGGTGCGAACATCGATCCGGCGATGCTGTCACGGGCCCGTGACACGCGGACGCAGTTCCTCAACAGCCCCCTGTCGCGCATGAACGGCGTCAAGAAGCGCATTCTCATGTCGCGGGCCTGGTCGACATCCAATCACCTCGTGATTGAAAATGGCGTGGCGTCGATCGCGCCGCCCGAGGAGCCCGGCGACACGCTGGTGCCGGCGACTACGACCTATGGAATGGAAGCGAAGGTCGAAAAGGAGGTCACGCACCAGTTCGGAAGCGGCGGCGACACGATGAAACACTTCGCGCTCTCTGTCGATCCGTTCGTGGCCAGTGAAGTGGCGAGTTTCTTCAACCAGTAGCAGATAGGATCGACTGCTTGCGACTCTGCGCACCGACCTTCGCCTTCTTTCTGCTGGTGTCTTTCGGCGCGCGGACGGCGCGTGCGCAGGCTGAACCTGGCGACAAGCTGTCGTGCAAGTGGAATCCGGATGACACGTCCCAGTGCGCACCGCTGGCCTGCAATCCACCCGCGAACGTCGACGAGAACATGGTGGCGCCCGGCGCGACTGGCTTCTGCGGCAAATGCCGGACCGACCGCGCGTGCGGCGGCGCCAGGTGCAATCTCGCGACCGGCCGTTGCTCCCAGTATGACAGTACGCCCCCGCCGCAGCCGGTGTGGCCGCACTTCCACCTGCTGGTGACCGACGCCACCTTCAACTTCCTGGACGCGGACAGTCCGAAACCGATCGTCGGCGCCGGCTACCTGTTCCAGGGCGCCTTCGGCAAGACCAACCCGCAGAAATTCGACGGCGGTGGCTACTTCACGCCCGAGCTGCCCCACACCTACTGGGACGTGGGCGCCTCGGTCGCGTTCGCGGGGCCCGCGCAGAACCTGTTCGCCAACGCGGGCCTGACCCGCTATGCCCCAGGCGCGCCACTGGCGATCACGACCTTGTCGCTGGGCCTTCTTTTTCAGCGCCAGGGGGCCTCGATCTGGAAGCCAGCCAATGACACTGTGAACGAGGACCGTCTGGGACCGACCGCGTCTGTTGGACTGTTGCAGAACGTGTTCGTCCGGGTCTCTTATGTGTTTCCATTGCGCGGGCCAAACGACCACGGCGCACTGCTGGTCGGCGTGACCTATTTGAAGGATCTGCTGGGCGATCTGGTGCCCGATCGGTTCAGGAAGTTTCTTCCGGCACAGTTGAAATAAGCAACCGACGACGATGGAACAATTACCGGACAACAATCTTTTCACCTTCAATAACAAGCCGACCGGGGACTGTGACCTGGTCATGAAGGGTGGAATTACCAGCGGCGTGGTCTATCCGCCGGCAGTCCTCAGGCTTCAGGAGAAGTTCCGCTTTCGTTGCATCGGGGGCACCAGCGCGGGCGCCATTGCCGCCGCGATAACCGCTGCCGCGGAGTTCAGCCGCGAGCGCGGAGGCTTCGAGCGGCTGGATGTGCTCAGGAAACAACTGATGGAGCCGGGCTTCCTGCTGCGGCTGTTCCGACCGACGGTGGAGACGGCGGCGGCCTTCAACACGCTGGCCGAGCTGTTCCTGAAGGCCGCGCCGCCGAGCGCGACGCCGCCAGCCGCCAGGTGGAGGCGTATCCTCAACTTCGCCCGACGCGCGCGCGGCGTCCTGGCTGTGAACTTCACAAGCGCGATGTCGACCGGGCGTCTCATCGGCATGGGCGCGGGTGCCCTCCCGGCGGCGCTGGTTCTGTTGGGGGTTGTCATAGGGACGCCGAGACATGTCGTCGGCTGGGGCGACTTTGCGATTCCCCTCGCCCTCGTGGCGATCGCGTCGATGACGATGGGCGCATGGGTGGTGAGCACCCTCTGGGCGACAGCTGCCTTCATTCGGGTGTTCACGAATCACCTGCCCGAGCACGGCAACTTTGGTCTGTGTGTTGGTTACGAAGGCGAAGGCGAAGGCGACAAGACCGCGCTCACCACCTGGCTGGCCGATCAGATCGATGCGCTGGCGGGCAAGCAGCCCGGGCAGACGCCGCTGACCTTCGCCGACCTGGCCCACAAGAAGGACCCGACCGGAGCGGACGCGGACGTCGTCCTGAAGATGGTGACCAGCAACCTGTCCCACGGGCAGCCGTACGTGTTTCCCCGCGAGGGCGACGTCTTCCTGTTTCACGAGGCGGACATGGCCCGCTTCTTTCCGGCGCGGATCGTGACCTACTTGAAGGAGGCCGGCAGCGACGGCGGGCTACCGTTGCCGCCCGGATATTTCTTCCTGCCGAACGGTAACAAGCTCCCGGTCATCTTCGCCACCCGTCTCAGTCTCAGCTTTCCCATCTTGCTGTGCGCGGTCCGGCTCTACACGATCAAGCCGGCTGCCTTCGGTGACTACCGGAAGCAGAAGCGAGCCGGGCGATCCTTCACCTTCGATCCCGAGCGGGACTTTCAGCCCAACTGGTTCAGCGACGGGGGCATCTCGAGCAATTTTCCCATCCACTTCTTCGATTCGTGGTTGCCGTCTCGCCCCACGTTCGGCATCAACCTGGGCGACGTGCCGGCCGAGGGGAAGACGCCGGACGGCCAGATCAGCAGCGACCAATTTAGCGCGATGCCGGACGACGTCGATGCTCCCGCGGTGGAGCCGAAGCAGGCCGCGCCGACCGACGATGTCTTCCTGCCCCATCCGAGAGAGGCGAAGGCGGTCCCGCAGTGGCACGCGGTCAAGGGCCTGTGGGGGTTCATCATGTCGATGTTCGATACCGCCAGTAACTACCGGGACGCGATGCAGGCGATGCTACCCAGCTACCGCGAGCGCGTCGTTCAGGTCCGGTTGACGCCCAACGAGGGCGGGCTGAACCTGGCGATGGCGCCCGAGACCATCCGGCGAATTGGCGACAAGGGGCGGCAGGCGGGCGAAAAGCTGGCCGCAATGGACTTCAGGCAGCACCAGTGGGTTCGGTTCAGGGTGCTGATGACCTATCTCGAAAAGGGGATTCGTCGGATGCATGAGGTCTTTCCGGATCGGGCGCACTACGAAAGTTTGTTCGAAGAGCAGCTCGCTGCCCGGACGGGAGCGCCGGGGACAAGGTGGTACAAACCCGAGGATGAGGCCTGGTGCAGCAAGGCGGCGGCCCGGATGGACGCCATCATCCAGCTCGGCAGCGGCTGGGATCAGGAGTTCTTCGCCCGCGATCCGCCCAAGCCCGAAGCGTCGTTGCGGGTCACGCCGCCGCTGTGATGCCGTAACCTGCTAATCTTCGCGCCGTGCCGGCCGAAGATCTCCGCTCACTGACAGTCCCCGAGCTGACCATCCGCGTCAAAGACGCGGGTCAGCCGGCGTACCGCGCCGAGCAGGTGTTTCGCTGGCTGCACGGCCAGGGGGTAGCCACGCTGGAGGCGATGAAGAACGTCCCGCCCGAGCTGCGAGAGGCGCTGGCGGCCGACGGCGCCTGGACGCCGCTGGCGTTGAACCTGGTGCAGGAGGCGGCCGACGGGACGCGCAAGCTGCGCTTTCACACCGCCGACGGGCGATCGATCGAATCGGTGTTGATCCCCGACGAGGACGAGGAGCGGAACAAGCTGACCCTGTGTGTGTCGTCGCAGGTGGGCTGTGCGCTGGATTGCGGGTTCTGCGCCACCGCCACCCTGGGCCTGGGTCGCAACCTGACCGCCGGCGAGATCGTCCACCAAGTTTATCAGGCGACGCGCCTGGCGGGGCGGCGACCCACCAACCTGGTCTTCATGGGGATGGGCGAACCGCTGCACAACTTCGACAACGTCACGCGCGCGCTGGCGCTGCTGCAGCACCCCTGGGGGGCGAACTTCTCGGCGCGCCGGATCACCATCTCGACGGTGGGGCTGGTGTCGGGGATCGAGAAGCTGGGACAGCTGATGCCGGCGCCCAATCTGGCGATCTCGCTGAACGCGACCACGGACGAGGTGCGCGATCAGATCATGCCGGTCAACAAGCGCTGGCCGATCGCGGCGCTGCTGGAGGCGGCGCGCCGCTTCCCGCTGTCGCACGGACGCCGCGTGACGTTTGAATACGTGCTGCTGGCGGGGGTCAACGACACCGATGCCGACGCGGAGCGCCTGCCGCGGCTTCTGCGTGGCATTCCGTCCAAGGTCAACGTGATCCCGTGGAACCCTTTCCCGGGCCCGCCCTTCCAGCGCCCGTCGGCCGAACGGATCAGGACGTTTCAGGAACGGCTGCGGCAGGGCGGCCTGGCGGTCTATATAAGGACGCCGCGCGGGGATGACATCGATGCCGCGTGCGGCCAGCTGGCGGCGCGGGAAGACCTGGTCACAATCGGGCGCGTGCCGG
>DASRQT010000422.1:0-4463 GCA_035696485.1 Polyangia bacterium
CGTCGGAGAGCGGCTTGACCATGAAGTCCGCCCCATCGCTGTAGGCGAACATTCCCGCCGCGATGGTGACGTCGGGCTGGCCGGCAAAGGTCAACGCCTTGTCGGTGGCGACATCGATCGACGATCCGGTGGTCCGCTGCGCGAGGTGCACGTTGCTGATGTGCAGCGGTCCGTTGCCACGCGTGTTCGTGACGCGAACGCGCGCGGCGTTGCCGCCGATGCTGGTGTGCACGATCATGCGCAGTGTCTGCCCGACCGATGCGCCGCAGGTCCCATCCGGCGCCGCCGCCCAGGTTCCGGTCCAGCCGTTGCTGTTGTTGGCGTCGCCGAGCGGCGGCGCGTCGGGGCGCGTCTCGGCGACCGGTGCGTCAATACCCCCAGCCGCGCCCCCGCTGCCGCCGGCGGTGCCCCCCATGCCGCCCGATCCGCCGCCGGTCCCCGCGGGGTCTACGCCGCCCACGCCGCCGGTGCCCACCGGGCTGGTACCGCCGCTTCCAGCCGAGCCGCCGCCGCTGCCGGCCTTGGAGCCGCCGGTGCCAGGCTGGACGCCGCCGCCACCGCTCGAGCAACCGAGGCCCGCCAGGACCAGAGCCGCGCAGGTCAACAGAAATCCACCGAAAGCGCTAGGACGTTGCATAAAGGCCCCTCGGTATGTAGACGGTGCCGCTTGGTCCCGCAGGCAGCACACCACAATTCTGGGCTGCCGACACGGCGGCCGCCGGCGATCAAGGACGCCGGGCGTCGGATTGCTGCTTGACGTTATGTAATAGGGCTTGCCGTCCTTGTTGGTCGCAACCGTCACTTCATGGGGCAGCCGACCCGCTGGGTGCCGTGAATGACGATGTCGTCCATCCACATCTCAAGCGGGACGGTAATCGGTTGATTCTGGAACCAGCCAAGCTGAATGTCCGCGAACGTGGGCGCCGTCCAGACCGGCGCCGATCCCAGGACGCAAGTCCCGGCGCTCTTCACCACATCGCTGGCCGGAATGCCGTCGTACCAGTAGTGCATTTCGTTGCCCGCACCGTCGAACTTCCATTCCACGCAGACCCAGCGCTTGGTCGGAACGGCCGCCCCCCCTCCGAAGTAGCAGTCGACAACGGGTGCGCCCGCCGCCGTGTTTCGGACGGTATAAGCCGCCGTGGTCTTGGCCATCAGCGCCCCAAAACCATACTTCACGATCTGGGTCGAGTTCGGGAGATTCCCGCTGGCGATCACGTTGTTGAAGTGGATGCCTGCCGGGGCATCGGTGATCCACACCATCATGCGGCCGTAAAATGAATTCCCGGCAATCGGAAACAGCGGCGCGCCCTGGCGAACCAGAAGCGCGGCGGTCCTGGCAGCGCCCGCGGGCGCGACGAGGTGCACGCCCTTTCCGCCTGCGAAGGGCTTGGTGGCATCGACGCGCACGGTGGCCGACGTTTCCATGACGCTCCATCCACCGGCGGTGACATCGCCGCCGACGGCGTACCTCTCGAAATCCTCGCACACGAGTGTGCCGGTGGAACAACCCGCGACGGAGCCGTCGCCGGGCGAGGGCGCATCGACAGCGGGACCTGCATCAGCGTCACCCGGCTGGCCGGCCGTCCCGCCGGTTCCCATCGCCTGACCGCCGGTGCCGCCTGGATTGCCAGATTGGCCGCCGCTGCCGCTGACCGTCCCGCCGCTGCCAAGCCCGCCGCCGCTGCCAGGTGCGCCGCCACTGCCGATTGCGCCACCGCTGCCGATTGCGCCACCAGTGCCGTTTTGCGTGGGTGCGCCGCCGCCGCAGCCGAAAAGCATCACCAACACGGAAGCACCCAGAAAACGGCAACTCAATGTCATCGAGACCTCGCGAGATTGAACCATGAGATTTTGGAACTCTTCGTCGATGAACGTCATTCCTTGGCCAGCGAGCCGGAGAGGCCCAGCGAGCCGGGCGAGGCGAGCGGGCCGATCAGCGCGCGCGGGTCGACACCCTTGCGGGGACGGAACTTTTGCGCGCGGCCGCCGTATACCTCGGCGGTATACAGGTTGCCGTCGCTATCGACAGAGAAGTGGTGCACGCACCAGAAGTCGCCCGGACGTTCCCCGAACGTTCCCCACGAATAGAGCAGCTGACCATTGAGATCGTATTTCAATATCTTGTTGTTGTCCCCGTCGGACAGCCAGAAGTGCTGGTCCTTCGTAATGGCATGGAAAACCGGGAACCGAATGTCGCGCCACTCGTCCAGGTACTTCCCGGTCAAATCGAAGATCTGAATTCGAGAATTTCCGCGGTCGCTGATGTAGACCCGTCCGTTGGCGTCGATGGAGATGCCATGGACGGTGTTGAATTCACCCGGACCCTTGCCTGGCTTGCCCCACTCCATGAGGTAGTGCCCGTCCTTCGAGAACTTGACGACCCGCGTGTTCTTGTACCCGTCGGTTATGTAGAATTCGCCGCTGGGCAGGAACGCGATGCTGGTCGGGCCGTCGAAGTGCGCCCGATCGTTGCCCGGTACCCGGTTCTCCCCGAGGGTCATCACGATCCTCTTGCCGTCGTTCGTGAATTTGAAGATCTGATCCGACCCGGCATCGATCACCCACACGTGGCGCTCGGGATCGTAAGGATCGATGGCCAGTTGATGAGGGTGACCGAAGAGGCTCTTGTATTGATCCCAGGTCTCGACCAGCCGTCCCTCACCGTCGAATATCATCAGAATGTGCTCCCAGCGGGCGCCCTCGATGCGCTTTCCCGGGGGATCCGATTTCTGGTCCACCAGCGCGTCGACCATACGGCCGTCAGGTGCGAGCTCGCAG
This sequence comes from Polyangia bacterium, assembly GCA_035696485.1. Lineage (GTDB taxonomy): Bacteria > Myxococcota_A > Polyangia > Fen-1088 > Fen-1088 > DASRQT01. Next base: position 2,782 of record DASRQT010000422.1, read on the forward strand.
TGGTAGGGGCCTTTGCGCCAGGTCAGGGTTGAGGCGCAATGGGTCGCCTGGGTCGACTGGCGGGAGCTGGTTCCGCCCGCCCAGTTCGCGCCGTTGAGGCGCTCGCCTTCCAGGCGCTTCCAAGTCCGGGGGACCATGCCGCTTTGAATGACGAAGATGCGGTTGGGACTGTCCGCGAGGATGCTCGATGTGCGGCCCCACGTCAGCTCGGACGAGAGAGGCCGAGGCCAGGTGGGATCGACTTCGTACGGACCCGAGTCGTCTTCGCCACCCTTCCGAGGCGCCACCCCTTGCTCGGCTCCGATACGCGGAGGCGGCGACGCCCGCGGGAACGAGCATCCCGGCCCGAGGGCCGAAAGGCAGGCGCTGAACACGACAGCTGCGACCCACGACTGCAATGCGATAACGATTCCGTACGCTCGGCGCATGGCTCCCCTCGTTAGTGCCCTCTGAGTCCGCGAATGGCTCAGACAATCTCGTTTGTTTATCGTTTTACTTGCCTTGTTTATCGTTCTAGTGGGCCAATGCGCGCGGGCGGTCTAGAAGAAAAGCGGGTGGCGCCCCCGCCGCTGCCGGCGGTGCATCACCGGCGCGCCAACGCGCAAGCCCCGACGCCCTGCCGGGCGCACGCCCAGATGACAGCTCCGTGCAGGATCAAGGCAGCGTGTGGCGCTGCAAGATTTCCCAGGCCACATCCGCAACGCCAACCCCCTGGCTCATGGCCGTGCCGTACATGTTGTGAGGGGCATTGGGCGAGCACAGCACGATCTCGGCGCCGCCCGCGCACTTGCTGCGGATCTGACAAACCGCATGCATGGGCATGGGCACCGGGGCGTCGGTGCACTTGTCCAGGTCGCCCCACTTGGCGAAGTCGGCCATCGCGCTTGGCCAGACATGACCCGTAGGTGACGAGTTGCCGCCGTTGTACAGGACGCCGCTGTCCATCAGACCTCGGAACAGCACCACCGAGATCGGCCGCGACGGCGTGCAATCAATCATGTTGGGGCCCGACACGGGCGCAACCGCCGCAAACATGTCAGCGGCATCGCACGCCAGCCATTGCGACATGATTCCTCCGTTCGACAGGCCGGTGGCGTAGACACGCTTGAGATCGATGCAGCCGTCCTGCGCGGTCTTGGTCACCACCGCCCGTATGAAACCCGCGTCGTCGATGTTTTGATCCTGGGCGGGCTCGCAGCAACACTTCAGTATCGGACATCCGGCAGGGCCGCCGTTCCACGAGTTTCCGATCCCCTGGGGATAGATAACGACCAGCCCGACCGCGTCGGCCTTTTCGCGCCAACCTGACCAGGTTATCTGATGCGCGCCGGTGTCGCCCTTACCGTGCATGTCGATCACCAGCGGCAGGCGCGTCTTTCCATCGTACATGGGCGGCACGTGCACGATGTACGACCGCATGGCACCGCCGCTCTGGATCATCAGCGTGGTGTTGCCGGGTTTCAAAGTGCCTGCCGTGCACGCACCTTGCGCGGGGGCGTCCGAAGACGTTGGCCCGCTGTCGATGACCGGCGCGGCATCGGCCGCCGAGCCGCCGCTGCCGCCACTGCCGTTGCCGCCGCTGCCGTTGCCGCCGCTGCCTGAAGACCCACCGCTCGCGGTGCCACCGGTGCCGGTGCCGCCGCTGCCCATCGGCGCGAGGCTTCCCGCGCTGCCAGACGCGC
>DASRQT010000423.1:0-5028 GCA_035696485.1 Polyangia bacterium
GGCCGAGAGCAAGTAGTGCGTGAAGAGCGCGCCGCCCAGGGCCTCCCATTCCTGCGCCGGCTCGCCGGCGCCCGTCGACGTCAGGATGACCCGCCCCGAGACGGCGGCGTTCTGCTCGAGATCGATCTTGAAGGGGGCCACCGTCTGCCCCCCTTTCCTGCGAATCACCGCCCCGGAGGCGCAAGCGTCGACGATGAGGATCTTCACGCGGCCCGGAACCGCGTCGACCAAACGCCGCAGATCCTCGTGCGAAAGCCGGCTCGGACCCAGGCGCAGCCCGGTCGCGTCCGCGTGGCCCGAGATGTAGACGAAGAGCAGCGGATCATCTCCGAACTTCTGCAGCTCGGCGGCCCGCCCGCGCAGCTCGCCAAAGGTCTCGCGCACCCGCTCGGCGCTGGCGTCCAGCAGCAGGTAGGCGCGATCGCGGCTGACGTCACCCAGGGAGGTCAGGACTTCGTACATCCGGCGGGCGTCACGTTCCGCGTAGACCAGACGGGCGTCCTCGGGGCCGCCGATGTCCTGACCGATCAGCAGCGCCAGCCGAACCGGCTCGGCCCGTGCCGGGCCGGCCAGCAGCGACAGTGCCGACACCAGCAGCGCGGCCATCAGCAAAGCCCGTGTCACGGACACCATGATGCCAGGGTTGCAGGCGCCCTGTGGCAACCGATGGCTAGCGTGAGGTGTCATTCGCCCACTACATGGACGCGCGTCGTCGCTTTTTCGGGAACCTGATTCGCATGGCCCGCAGCAGCGCGAGCACGGCGACCCCGGACCACGCCCACTGGCCCGGGCGGCCGGGGACGGTGGTGCATCCTGCGGCTTTCGGGCAGACCAACGTGCAGCGCGCAGAGGCGCACGTCCCCTTGCCCGCCAGGTTGGCCGCGTATTGCTCGGCCCCTGCCACGTGCGCCGCCTGGCACGTGAAGAAACACAGCCCATCACTGCAGCCGTCGATGCACCTCACGTATTCGGCGCAAGCCCCCGCGCAGCTGTTCCCGGCGGCGCATGCGTTGCCGGGGGCCTGTTCGGCCTGAAGGCAGCTCTCGCAATCGAGGGCGGGCGGGGTGGCCGCTACCATCCGGGTCATGAGGTCGGCGGCCCGCGACACCCGGACCGTGGTTCCCGCTTCGTTGCAAGGAGCGCTGGCCGTGCCACGCGCGATCGAGTTGACCGCGGCGACGGCCTCGTGGTCGCCATCCGTGACCAGGACGGGCCCGCCAGAGTCACCCTGGCAGACGCCATGGCCGTCGGTCTGATCGAAGCCGATGAAATTGGCATTGAGCCAGCCGACCGACTTCGACGTCATCCGGCGGACACCGCTCTGGCCGGCCTGCTCGGTCCGACCGAACCCGACCAGCGTGACGGCCGAGCCAACGTGAGGCTGGTCGTGATCCAGCGGCAGCGCCGCGAGGCGCGGGGTGGCGGGTACGGCGCCGACGAACCGGACCAGCGCGATGTCGTCGGGATTGCCGTTGTGGCCGTTGTAGCCGGCCGGCACCGCCACCGCGACGGCCTGGAAGGCGCGGCCCAGGAACAGATCGTTCGCGACGACCGGGCCCGGTGTGATCGCAATGCCGTCGGGCGGCAGCGCCGTCACCGGCAACCTCACGTCACCGGCGTCGTCCAACGTCACCACGCAGTGAGCGGCGGTGAGCAGCAGCGCCGACCGGTCCTGGACGTGCAACACGGTTCCGCTGCACATCACGCGATCATTCGCCCCCACCGGATGCGACAACGCCATCACCGCCGCGTGGCCCATGTCGGGCTGCCCGCCCAGAATCGCGCCGCTCACGCTCTGGAGAATCGCGCCGCTCACGCTCTGGATCGAGTCGGGCACGGGCCCGGCGCACGCGGCCACGACGAGCATCGTCGCCACCAGCAAACAGCTAGCGTGTGAGGACATCTGTCTCGTCGTCGTTCTGAATTCGCAGGACGCCGCCGCTCACGCAGTACTGCGAGCTCTTCATCTGACCGTTGGACACGTCGGTCTCCGTCAGCGTCGTGCCCGCAGCCTGGTAGCCATTATCCCTATTTGAGGTTCCCGTCAGGCGGTACTGGCAAGAGCAACCGGCCGGCATCGAGACGCAGGGCATGTCCATCGTGGCCCCTTGTGCCGGGGCCGGGTGCGTCGTCTCGCAGGTCTCTCCCGGTTTCACGCAGCTGCTCGGGAAGGTCGTCGAGACTCGGATATTGAACGTCACGTCGTTCTTGATGGTCCCGTGTCCGTCGTAGACGACGGTGCCGGTGAACTTGGCATCGTCGATCGACACCGACGCCGCCGGACAAAACTTCAGCTTGTCCGCGAGCTTCTTGACCCCGCTCGGCGTCGGGCACGACTCCACCACCTTCCACGTGCCCGCGAGGTCGCCGCCGCAGGCCGAAAACGGCGTACACGCCGCCTGAACACCGCCGTCGGCGCTGGACGGCCCTCCCCCGCACGCCATCGGCGACGCCGCCAAGAGCAGCAGAATGGCAGCCGGGACCTTCAAAACGCGTGTCGGCATGTTCAAAGCTCTTCTCCTTAGGTGTCGCGAGTCGATCGCTCGGCAGCGGCCGGTAACGCCCGGAAACTCGCCTATTGCGACATGGACGCAGGACCCGCGGTTTTCGGGAACGCGATTTGCGCGACACCTGTCTGGCGGGACGCTTTGCAATCGAGGGCGCGAGTAGCGGACACTATCGACGATGACGCTTCCGCTCCGAACCGTTGCGCAACGCCCGCGCCTGCTCCTGCCATGTTTGGCGATCTTCGCCGGCACGGCGGTGCCCCTGCGGGCCGTGGCCGCCCACATCGAGGTTCGGGCCCCGCGCGAATGCGTCGAAGCATCGTCGATCGCAGAACAGGTCGATGGGATTCTCGGGCAACCGCTGACCGCCGTGGCCGGCGTCGACTTCGAGGTAGCGATCGCTGAGGGGCCACGGCGGCGATGGCGACTGCGCCTGGATACCATCGAGCAGGGCGACGGCAGCCGGCGCACGCGCGAGTTGACGGCGCAGACGTGTGCCGAGCTGGTCGACGCCGCCGCCGTCTCCATCGCGATGTCGATCAAGTCCACCGCGGACACACGCGAAGCGCGACGCGGCGCCGCACCTGCGACGGAGTCGGCGACGGCGCCGGGCCCGGCAGGTGCGCCTTCGGCCGAACTGCAGCGAGCGGCGACGCCGGCCGCGGCGCCGCCGCCGCCCGCGCGAAAGTCCCTGGCTTTCGCGGCGGTGGCGGATGCTGGCGCCATGCCGAAGACCGGGTTCGGCGTCGGGATCGAAGGTGCCCTGCGATTCCGCGCCCTTCGCATCGCGGGCACGGGGGCCCTGTTCCTGGCGCAGCAGACGCGCATCGCCGGCAACGTCGGCGGTGATTTCCAGCTGGCTGTGGGCGGGCTGCTGGTCTGTTTCACGGGAGATTTCGGCCGCCTCACGCTCCTCGGCTGCGGCGGCCCGGAGCTGGGCCGGCTGTCAGGTGAGGGCGTGGGCGTCTCGAACCCGCGCTCGCGAGGCGCGCTGTGGATGGCCGGGCGTGCCGAGGTCGGTGGAACGCTGGCGTTGGGCCCGCGCCTGGCGCTGCTGCTGCGCGCTGGGGCCGCAGTGCCGGCGTTGCGGCCGAAGTTCGTTCTCGACGGCACCACCGAGGTTCACCGGCCGGACGCCGTGACGGCCCGTGCCACAGTCGCCCTAGAGCTGGATTTCTGACGGCAAAATAGGGTGAACGGATCGACCGATCGCCGGAGACCTACTCAAACCCAATCCGTGAAAGTCTTCTCAACCGCCCTTCCGCACACACCCGTCGACCCGGCGGCCGTGCGCTCGAACCAGGGCGCCATGCCCTTCGCGCAAGTCTACAGCGAGTACTTTCCGTTCGTGTGGCGCTGCCTGCGGGGTCTCGGTCTTCAGGCCGGTGTCGTGGATGACGCGGCCCAGGACGTGTTCCTGGTCGTGCACCGGCAGCTGGAGACCTTTCGCGGCCAGTCATCCATGCGTACCTGGCTCTTCGGCATCCTCCGCAACGTGGCGTCGAATTATCGGCGCAGGACGGTGCGCAAAGAGGGGCACAACAGTGGGCTGCGTGGCGACGTCACGCACACGGCGCCTGGCCCACTGGAGAACGCTCAGAACGCACAGGCCGCCGCCTTCGTGCAGACCTTCCTGGCCGACCTGGACGAAAAAAAACGCAGCGTCTTCATCCTGGGCGTGTTGGAGGAGATGAGCATTCCCGAGGTCGCCGCCACCCTCTCGATCCCCTTGAACACCGCCTACACCCGCCTGCGACGCGCGCGCGAAGACTTCCAGCGCGCGCTGGCCGATCGCCGAGGAGGCCAATGAGTCAATTCGAACAAGAAGACTCGATCGTGCTGGCGCGCGCGCGCGCCGGGTTATCGCCCACGCCTGCCGACTTTGATCGCGTGCACCAATCGATCCAGGGCGCGCTGGTCGCGTCAGCGGCTATTCCAGCGGCGGCGGCCGGGCTGCGCTCGGTTCGTTGGGGGGTGCCGTCGCGCTGGGCGTCGCATCTGATCGTGGCCTCGACAGTGGCGGCTGTGGCAGGGTCGGCCGGGTACTGGGCGGGTAGGCGCGAGAGACTCCGCGTAGGACCCACCTTGACGGCGACGCGTGTCGCAGCACAGCTAGCGGGTGCATCCGGCGGCGGACCGCCAGAATCGCCGCACATCGAGGCGACGCCTTCGCCGCCAACCCCTCCATCGCAACGGCCGTCAACGCCCGCACCCCCTGGAAGGAAGGCCTCGGCGGCGCAATCGCTGGAGGCAGAGGTGCGGGCGCTCCGTAGCGTCGAACGTGCGCTGCGCGATCACCAGCCAGGCATGGCGCTGGCTTTGCTGCTGCAGCTCGACCGGACGGTTCCCAGCGGCAAGCTGTCCGAGGAGCGAGAGGCGACCGCGATCATTGCACGGTGTGCCCTGGGCGAAGTGCCGTTTGGAATCGATCTGCCCGCGGACTTCGCGGAGCGCCATCCGGACAGCGTGTATCTCCGGCGCATAGAGCAGGCATGCGAGAAAAATTCGCACCGATGATGAA
>DASRQT010000424.1:0-1917 GCA_035696485.1 Polyangia bacterium
GCCCTGGGCTTCGCGCTGGTCGCGCTGGCGCTCCGGCGGCGGAATCGACGCTAGGGCCAGCGTCCGCGGCGCCGGCGGCAGCACCGACGCCTCAATCTCGAGATGGTTTCCATGTCAGCGCGAAACGGCTAGTTTCGTGGGATGAGTCGTTGGTTGTGGGGCATTGCTCTCCTTTCGCTCGGCTGCGCGACCGCTCGACCCACGCCACCCGCGCAGCCGCCGTTGCCGCCCGCGCCGCTGTCCGCGCCAGCGACCGTGGCCAAGCTGGCCCCGCCACCGCAGGCGGCCGTGGAAGACCCGTACCTGTGGCTCGAGGAGGTCACCGCCGAGCGATCCCTGGCCTGGGTTCGCGAGCGAAACCAAACATCGATGAAGGAGCTCGGCACCCCCGCGCAGGAGGCGCTCAAGAAGCGACTGCTCGCGATCTACGACTCGAAGGAGAAAATCCCGTACGTCGCCAAGCTGGGCAAGCGGTTCTACAACTTCTGGCGCGACGAGCACCACATCCGCGGCGTGTGGCGGCGCGCGACGCTGGCGGAGTACCGCAAGGACGCGCCCGAATGGGAGACGGTGCTCGACATCGACGCGCTGGCCAGGGCGGAGAACGAGAACTGGGTCTGGAAGGGCGACCACTGTCTGCGTCCAAAGTACGAACGGTGCCTGCTGTTTCTGTCGCGGGCCGGCGCCGACGCGGTGGTGATTCGCGAGTTCGATGCGCGGACAAAGAAGTTCGTGGACGGCGGATTCATCCTGCCCGAGGCGAAGTCGCGCGTGTCCTGGAAGGACGAGGATACGCTGTTCGTGGGCACGGACTTCGGCCCCGGGTCACTCACGAACTCCGGCTACCCGCGCATCATCAAGGAGTGGCGGCGCGGCACCCCGCTCGCGGAGGCAAAGACGCTGTTCGAGGGCGAGACCACCGACGTCAGCGTGGGCGCTCATCGCGATTGGCATCAGGGGCGCTGGCTGGACGTCATCAGCCGTCACATCACCCGCTACGAAAGCGAGACCTTCTTGCTGGAGGACGGCGCGCGGGTGTTGCTGGACCGACCCGGCGACGCGAACGTGTCGTTCTTCGCCGACTACGTCCTCTTGCAGCTGCGCAGCGACTGGACCACCGACGGCAAGACCTGGCCGGCGGGCGCGCTCTTGGCCGCCAGGCTAAACGACTACCGCGCGGGCAGCCGCGCCTTCGAGCTTGTGTACGAACCGGGCAAGAACCATTCGCTGAGTGAGTATTCCGGCACCAAGAACGCGTTGATCCTCAACGTGCTGGAGGACGTGCACACCCACGTGAGGGTGGCGAAGGTCGACAAGGGTCACTTTGTCTGGCGCCCGCTGCCGGTGACGGGCCTCGGGACCTACGGCGCGTCCGCCGTTGATGACGACGAGGGCGACCGTTACTGGTTCCACGCCACCGACTTCCTCCACCCGGACCACGTCGAGCTCGGCGATCTTGCGACCGGCAAGCGCGAGCGGCTCAAGTCGGCCCCGGCCTTCTTCAAGGCCGACGGTCTCGAGACCAGGCAGCTGTTCGCGATCTCGCCCGACGGCACGCGCGTTCCCTATTTTCAGGTGGCCAGGAAGGGGCTCCCCCTCGACGGCAGCCATCCCACGCTGCTGACCGGCTACGGTGGCTTCGAGGTACCGATGCTGCCGGGCTACAGCGCGACCATCGGCGCCGCCTGGCTGGAGGCGGGTGGCGTCTACGTGCTGGCGAACATCCGGGGCGGGGGCGAATACGGTCCGGCGTGGCACCAGGCCGGCCTCAAGCAGCATCGACAGCGGGTCTACGACGACTTCATCGCGGTCGCATCCGATCTGATCGCGCGCAAGGTGACGCGGCCGCAGAAGCTGGGCATCATGGGCGGCTCGAACGGCGGCCTTTTGACCGGGGTGATGCTGACCCAGCGTCCG
>DASRQT010000425.1:0-2573 GCA_035696485.1 Polyangia bacterium
CCGACCAGCGCCAACCCGATGGCGTGGGCTTTTCCGTCCCATCCCGGCGCGATGATCACCCCATCACCCCCTGCTTGAGCTTCCCCTCGATGATTGAAGTTGGGTACGGTCGGCCGCGGGCACCAGGTGCCAAGCGCAACCAAGATGGCCACGTATTTACGGGATTCCGGGGTCGCCGGTCAGGGGACGCCGTCGGCGCGAAGACCGAACAGCGCGGTCTCGAACAGGACCGCCGCGCGCGCCAGCACCTCGCGCAGGTTCTGGCGCGCGTAGGGATCGCTATCGGCCGCGATGGCGACGGCATCGATGCCAGCCTTGCGCGCCAGATAAAGCGCGCGCGGCAGATGGTAGGCCTGCGTGCAGATCACGGCCGCGCGAACCCCAAAAACCGACGCGGCGCGCACCATGGTCGCCATGGTCCGTACCCCCAGCGCGTCGACGGTGATGACGTCCGCGGAGATCCCCTGCGAGAGCAGCCAGCGCAACATCGCGTCCGGTTCGCTGTACCCGGGTCGCTCCAACCCCGAGATCAGGATGCGCTGGACCTTGCCGGCGCGATAGAGGTCGCGCGCCGCCGTCAGACGTTGGGCCAGCTCGAGCGAAGGATGACCCCGCGTGATGTGACCACCCAGCACCACCGCGACCGGCCGGGGCGGGACTTTCTCGACGCGGTCATGAATCTGGCCGGCGGTTGACGCCAGCAGGTAGGCGTTGGCAGCCACCAGCACGCCGAGCGCCACCACCACCGCAACCCCCACGCCCCGGAGCAACCGGCGCTGCCACGACGGTGGCGCCGCGTCTTCAGCCATCACCCTTGTATATCTTGGCCGCGCCGGTGTGACCGTAACGATGCCAGCGAATGTTGTGGCGCGAAAGATGGAACAGGATCTCGTCGCGCCCGACACCACGCTGCAGCGCGCCCTCCACCCAGTCCAACACCACCTCGCGCGCGTCCGGGGGGTGAAACAGGAACGTGCGCCCGAAGATCACGCCCTGCCCGTCCCAGATCACGCGCGCCTCGAACACGTCGCCGGTCTCGAAGCCCACCGTGCTGCGGCGTTCGGTGACGGCGAACCGCGCGCCACCGATGAGGTCTTCGACGTCGACCACGCCATTTTCCTTGCCGTAGAGCTCGAACAGGCTGCGATGGCTGCCGGCCAGCAGCGCGGCTTCGCGCCGTGCCTCGTCGTCAAGCGGCGGATCCCCGTCAAGCGCGTGCACGACCGGAGGCGGTCCACCCTTGAACGGACGTTCAATCACGTACCACTCCAGGAACGCCGCCATTCGCCCGTCGAACAGCTCCGCGTCGTCGTCGAAGACCTTGCCGGCACGTTCGAAGTACTCCTCGCGCGCGCGCATCGCCTCGATCTTGTGCGGGCCGTCGCCGTAACGTTCCGCCAGGCGATCCAGTAGGCGGTAGATCATCGCCCGCGGCGCTGATCCATCAGGGCGGTGAAGCGATCGAACAGATAGCTGGCGTCGTTGGGCCCCGGTGACGCCTCCGGGTGGTACTGCACGCTGAACACCGGCAGCTCGCCGTGGCGCATCCCTTCGACGGTCTTGTCGTTGAGGCTGACGTGCGACAGGACCGCCCGGCCCGCCAGCGAATCGACGTCGACGGCGAAGCCATGGTTCTGCGACGTGATCTCGACCTTCTGCGTGGCCAGATCCATGACCGGGTGATTGGCGCCGTGATGGCCGAACTTCAACTTGTAGGTCTTCCCCCCCAGCGCCAGCCCCAGGATCTGGTGACCGAGACAGATCCCGAACACGGGGATCTTCGATTTGCAAAGCTCGCGCGCGGACTCCACGGCGTAGTCGACCGCCGCTGGATCGCCCGGGCCGTTCGACAGGAAGATGCCGTCCGGTTTCAACGCCAGCGTCTCCTTCGCGCTGGTCGACGCCGGCACCACGGTGACGCGGCAGCCGCTGGACCGCAGCCGGCGCAGGATCCCCCGTTTGATGCCGAAGTCGTAGGCGACCACGTGATGGCGCGCCGCCGGCGATGTCCCGGCCGGCGTCTCGTCGCTGGGGCCGCGCCAGATCGGTTCGTCCCAGGTGTACGCCTGGCGGCAGGTGACGTCGCGGACGAGATCCCGCCCTTCCAGGCTGGGGTGTTTGCGCGCGCGCTCGATGGCCGCGGCGGCGTCGGACACCTTGCGCGTGATGACGGCGCGCTGCGCGCCCGACAGGCGAATGCGGCGGGTGATGGCCCGGGTGTCGATGCCGCTGATTCCGGCGACCCCGTGCTCTTTTAGCAACGCGTCCAGACCGCCCGAGGCGCGCCAGTTCGACACCACCGGCGACAGCTCGCGAACCACGAAGCCGGCGCACCACGGGCGCGGCGACTCGAAGTCGACCGGGTTCACGCCGACGTTACCGATCTCGGGCGCGGTCATGGTCACGATCTGCCCGCGATATGACGGGTCGGTCAGGACCTCCTGGTAACCGGTGATCGCCGTGTTGAAGACGATCTCGCCGGCGCCCTCGAGCGCGGCACCAAAGCCGTACCCGCGGTAGACGGTCCCGTCTTCCATCGCCAGCAGCGCTGTCGGCTCATCACTCACGGAATC
>DASRQT010000426.1:0-8222 GCA_035696485.1 Polyangia bacterium
TCATCGGTCCACTGGGCTCAGCGGATTCCACAGCGCCCGTGCTGATGCTGCCGGGCAACATTGTGGCGTCCGCAGTCGGTCCGTCCGGTGTTGCCGTGACTTACGTCGTTAGCGCGCACGACGACCAGGATCCGAATCCCAGTGTTACCTGCGCGCCGGCGTCAGGTACGGTCTTCGCGCTCGGAGTGACCATCGTGACGTGCAGCGCCACCGATGCCTCGCGCAATATCTCCAGCGCAGACTTCACGGTGACCGTCCGCGACACCACAGCACCCGCGTTCGGTTCTTTGCCGGCGCCGATTGCCTACGCTACCAGCACGAGCGGGGTAGCCGTTAGCTACACCAACCCGCCAGCGTCCGATGCGGTGGATGGGGCTCGACCGGTAAGCTGCTCGCCAGCCTCAGGCTCGACCTTCGCACCCGGCTCGACGACCGTTTTCTGCACGGCACGCGACTTACAGGGTAATGGCGCAACCGCGAGCTTCGTCGTCAAGGTGACTTACCAGGCGCCGCTCAACGGAGCCTTCTTCCTACAACCGATCAATGCCGACGGCAGCTCGGTCTTCAAGTTTGGAAGCACCGTGCCCGTGAAGTTCGCCCTTACCGGCGCCAGCAGCGCGATTACGAACTTGTTAGCCAAGACCTACGTAGCCAAGTCGAGCGAGACCGTCACTGGCACATTCATCGAGGCGACATCCACTTCGAACGCGGACTCTGGCAACGTCTTCCGCTACGATCAGTCAGGCCGACAATACATCTTCAATCTGGCGACCAAGGCCCTCTCATCGGGAACCTTTGCGATCAAAGCCGATCTTGGAGACGGGGTTATTCACGTCGTGAACATCTCACTCAAACCGTAACCCGAGGGCATCGGGTCACGCGTCAGGACGTTGTATAGCTGAAGCTTGCCATTGGGCGCGAACACGGTGCCGCTGACCGACGTGGTGGCGCCACCGTCGCACGTGACCTGACCGGGGACCGGGCCGTCGCTCGCGGAGGCGTCGTTTGCGGAAGCGTCGTTCGAGATCGACGGGAGACCCTGTGCGACGGCGTTTCGGGCGTCGAATGCCGGGGGCGTATTGCCGCCGTCGCGCGGGCCACCACTGGAACCGCCGACGCGGGCGCATCCAAGCGCCAGACCCAACAGCGCCGTCGTTACCGGCGTCCTCACGACAGTCAGCACCCGCTTCGGCATGGTCTCCCAACAGGGGCAATGCGTGTCGCCGTACGCGCCCGCCTTACAGAAGAGCTGTCGGCGCTGGCACGACAACGGCCGCCCACCAGCGGTGGACGGCCGTCTCTAGGTTAGATGCACTCTTGAAGGACGATGTACCAGGTGTGTTTCGTGTTGTCGCAATTCAGGAACATGCGGTGCCCATCCTTGTCCTCGCAAAGTGAGAAAGGAGAACTGCAAGCTGTGCCTTCGGCTGGACAGAAGCCGTCGGGCCCGGTTCCGGGCACGGGTTTCGGGGGCGGCGGCGGGACCTCGTCATGTGGCTTGCACGGCTGCGGAGGGGTATTGGCGGGGGGGGGACCCGCGTCCACGTTCGTGCTGCCGCCATCGGCCAGGGTAATGCCGCCGTCCCCCGGACACTCTTTGAACTGTACCTGCCAGGTCTTCGTGGCAGCGTCGCAGGTCAGCACCATGCGGCGTTCACCGACAGTGCAAAGGTTGAGGGGGACACCACCATTCTTGTTACAGTCTGACCCCACGGCCGGGCAGGCTCCTCCGTTGGGCGCATTTATCACCGGCGGGGGGAGCTCGTCATGTGTCTTGCAGACCCCATCGCCCAGGGGCGCCGTGTTGCTTTTTGTCGCTTCGATCGGTTGGGCCTGGCAGGCGGCGAAAAGGGGACCGACAGCCAGTAACGTGAGCGCGGCGAGCCCATTCAATTGTGTCATTCGCATCGTTGACCTCTTGTTGGGAGATTGATTCTCCGTGCCTGTTAATGGCGCGCCTGTGTGCCGACTGCTCAGATTTCTGGCCATCGTCCCTGACTCGGCCATTGACGCGGCCGGCCGACCACTTTTCTCCCGCTGTTGCCGCACGGGATTGCTGCTGCGCGCCGCAGCCCAACAAAATCGACCGGAATGTGAGCAGTGGGAAGGCGCCACGGCCATTAAGCTAGGGGTCAAGCACCATGCTTCTTCCCGCCAAGCCCCGGATGGTCGAACGCCCACATCGATTGCGAAACGTCCCGCTGGGCTCGCCGTCGGGCAACCCGCACGAAGATCTCTGGCAGGCGCTGGCCACGGGTGAACCGGGTGCTGCACACGCGGTGTGGCTCGCATTCGGTCCGGGTGTTCACGGGCTGCTGCGGCGGCTGCTGGGGCCGGACAGCGAAACCCAGGACTTTGCGCAAGAGGCGTTTCTGCGATTCTTTCGCAAATCGAACCGCGTGACGGCAGCATCATCCCTCAAGCCGTTCCTGTTCGGGATCTGCAGCCGCGTGGCGCAGGAAGAGATGCGCCGCCGGCGCGTTCACCGATGGTTGTCTCTCACCAGCAGCGGCGAGCTTCCGGAACGCTCGGTCTCGAATGAAGACGGGGGCGCCCGGGATGCGGTCAGGAACCTCTACCGCATTCTCGACCGCCTGAGTCCGTCGGACCGCACGGTCTTCGTGCTTCGCTTCATAGAGCAGATGGAATTGACCGATGTAGCCGAAACTCTGTCGCTGTCGTTTTCGACGGCGCGCCGACGGATCGACCGGGTCTGGAAGCGCGTGCGCAGTCAGATCGAAAAAGACGAAACGTTGCGTGCTTATCTTAGACCCCCGCAGGGTGGGTCGATGGGAAGGCGAGATCCCTTATGACCGCTAGCGATGATGATACTGCAGCTGTCCTCGCGGAAGGCGAGCAGACCGCCGTGGCGAGGTTGGTCAATTCCGTGCTCGCCGAGAACGATCCCCAAAGCTTGGACCCCGCGGAGTGGTTTCGTCTGCGGGCCACCGCGATGGCCCGATCAAGACGTCGTCGGCTGTGGCTGCGCGGTGGCCTCGTGGCCGCCTCGGCGGGTTCACTGGCGTTGCTGATATTCGCTGTGGCGCGACCGTTCCCTGGCAAAGGTGATCCTCCCCTCTCCTACGTTGTCGAGGGCCAGGCTGGAACGAGCGCCGGTTTCGTTCAGGGAGAGCGCGATGTCGGCACGTCCCTGGTCTTCTCGGACGGCAGCCGCTTTCATCTCAGACCTCACACGGTCGGCCGCGTGCTGTCGTCCACGGCTACCGGCGCGGTCGTGCTGGTTGAACATGGTCAGGCGCAGGTTCAAGTCCGACATCGGGCCACGACGGAATGGTCCGTGTATGCCGGTCCCTTCATCGTGCGCGTCACGGGCACGCAATTCGACCTGTCTTGGTCCGCCAGCGAGCGGACACTCGAGTTGAAGATGAAGGAGGGCAGCGTCGTGGTTCAAGGCCCACGTCTGGACGGCGGCGTTCGCCTGGTCGCCGGCCAGACCCTGCGGGCACCCGCCGACGGAGAGAAAATCGAGGTCACGGGACCGGTGCCTGCGGCTCCGATTCCGCCGGTGCCGGCGCCGTCGGTACCGACCGTGGCGCCGGAGCAAACCGAGCGTCCGGTCGCGCGCGCGCCGAAAGCACGCTTGTTGGCAGCGTCGCACGTAGACCGGCCACAACCATCGGTGACCGGACATCCGCCCGGACATCCGCCCGCGGAGGTGGCCGTCGCCGTAGAGAGGGAGGTCGTTCACGACTCACCGTCGCCGTCGCCGTCGCTGGCACCGTCGCCGTCGCCGTCGCTGACACCGTCGCCGTCTTCTTCACCATCACCGCCGCCGGCGCTCCCGCCAGCCTTTGCGCCGCCACCCCGGTCTGCGCTGCCGCCGCCGTCACCGAAGGTCGCGCCGCCGAATTGGGCCGAACGAGTGGCCGCGGGTGACTTTGAAACGGTTCTGGCCAGCGCCAGAGCGGATGGGATCCAGAGGTGTTTGACCGAGCGACCTGCCGAGGATCTCTTCGCACTGGCCGATGCCGCTCGCTATGCAGGCAACCGCAAGCTGGCGATTCAGGCTCTGCTGAAGGTGCGCGGGCGCTTTCCGCACGCCGCGGAAGCGAAGACCGCAGCTTTCCTTCTCGGGCGCCTGTCGGAGCAGCAGGAGGCCCACGCCGCCGCCGTCGAGTGGTTCAATCGCTACCTTGAAGAAGCCCCGAAGGGGCCGTACGCTGGCCTGGCCTTTGGTCACAAGATGCTGCTGGTCGGTAAGGTCGGGGGTCGCGTGAACGGCGAAGAGCTGGCGCGCGATTACCTGGCGCGCTACCCGGATGGTCCGTACGCCGGCGCCGCTCGCGATCTGTTGAAGAATCCGTGACGTCGCGCCGACTCGCTGTCTTTACCGCGTTCCTCCCCTGGGCGGCACACGCGGCCATCGCCTCGGCGGATACCGCGATGTCGGTGGCCGTGCTCTATCCGCCGGAGGATCTCGTCATCGCCGAGAGCTCGACACGGCTGGCCGCCGAGCTCAGCATGGCGGGTTTCATGGTCGTCAAGGCGGCTTGTGTCGCGACTGACGATCAATGTTCGCCCGCCATGAAAGCGGCCGGGCCGAAAAACGCCGAGATCAAGCTGTGGCGGGCCAATGGCGCGGCGACGATCCTGGTGAGTTATTGGCGTGACCTGGATACCGCCATCCAAAAACGGTTCACGGTGACGTCCGTCGATGAGACGCGCAGCGCCTCGTTCCTGGCAATCCAGGCATTCGATCTGTTTCAGTTGGCCGCCGGTCACGACATTGTGAGGCGCCCGATGCCTGCGGTCGGCGCCGGCGACGGGGTCGCACGGAATCAGCCGCGTTTCGCGATCGAGCTGGGCGGCGCCGTCCTCCCGAGCCTGGGCGGTGGACTGAATTTCGCGGGGGGCCCCGCGGCGCACGCGTGGTTTCTTCGCCCCCGCCATTTCGCCGTGGCGCTGGCGCTGGCCGGACCCGCCTATTCACGCCAAGTCACCAGCGCGCAAGGAAGCGCTTCGCTGCGCCAGGAGAGCGCCTCTTTGCTTTTGTGCTATCGCCCGTTTCCCGAAGGGCGCGTGCAGCCATCGCTGTGCGGCGGGGGCGGGATGTATCATGCGGCCATCGAGGGTCGCGCCAGCGATCCGGCCCGAAATCTTTCGCCCGGCCACTGGACTCCGTTTGCTGATGTCGGCCTCGGCACCTTTGTCGGGATCGGCTCGCATTTCATTGTCAGCTTTCAGGCGAGGACGTGGTGGTTGAGGCGCTACCCGCAGATACTGATCGGCGGCGACAAGGTCGGGGAGACAGGAAACCCGGCGCTGCTGCTGGTGGCGTCGATCGGACGCGTTTTTTGAACGCCCCGGCGACCACGTTCGTGGCCGTCAGTCTCCTCTTCGCCGCCTGTCAGGCGGCACCGATCGAGGCGCTGGGCGGCAACACGTCCCCGGTCGTGACGTGTAAGGCTCGTGGTGAAATACCGCCGGCGCCGCTGAACGCGCCCAACGGCGGGGCGTGCCCGGCCGTTGGCTCAGATTGCCGAGGTCAGGTTGCCCCTGCGCTTTGCAACGACGGTGACCGGCGCATGGTCCTGACATGCGACGGATCCAGCAACACGTGGAAGGTGCTGCTGGCGGAATGCCCGACGGATGGCGGGACCTCTGACGGTGGTGAGATGCCGTCGGGCGCGGACGGCGGTGCGCCTGCGTCCAATACCCCTCCGGGGCCGTGCAAGCCGCGTGACGAGATCCCGCCGCCGCAGCCCCCCGGGCTGGGACACGGCGTTGAGGCAGACGGCGTAACCTGCGTGCCCGAAGGAACGGCGTGCAATTTCCCGTTCTCGCTTTGCAACGACAAGGACGGGCACCACATCTACATGGAATGCGACAATACGAAACACACCTGGTACATCGTCTTCAAAGAGTGTCCGTGACCTGAGACACGGCCCGCTCACGCGATTCCTCGGGCTGGCGATCTCCCCGGCGGGACTTGCCGCGCTCTTGGCAGTTGGGAGTGCATTCCCATTGACTCATGAGTGTTTGGCAGTACGACCTCGACGCCCTGCTGAAGTTCGGCGGTTTCCCCGAGCTCCTCTTTCGTCAGGACGAGGCCGAACATCGGATCTGGCAGCGCGACAGAATCGCCCGTGTGGGTGCGCCACGGATCCGCGCCGTCAAGAAGGAGCGCAAGCTGACCTCTGGGATTGGTCCGCGATCGACGGGCCTGATCGAGTTGTAAGGTGCCGGACGATCCGCGCACTCACGTCACATGTTTCGCAGACCTGTCTCCGGAATCGAGCTCGTGATGCACCTGTCATTGTGCGGCCTGGTGATGTCGCCCGCGGCGTGCGGCAGCGGAGCCGCGGCAACCCCCACCGACGGCTCTCCGGATGGCATCGGCAGCGGCATCGACAGCGGCATCGACAGCGGCGGGCGTGACGTGGCGCAGGCCGACCTCGCCGGGAAGCCCGACGGCGGCGATCGCGACGGCGGCCAGGACGGGGAGGTGATCGCCGCAGGGCCGGTGGCGCAGTGCCGTCAGATCGTGGCGACGCTCTGCCACCGCGCGGCCACCACGTGCGCCGATCCCATCGACCCGATCGACGAGGCCACGTGCAATCAGCTGAGCCCGATCGCGCTCGGGTGCGACCGTGCCGTCGCGTCGCTGGCCGTGTGCGTGGCCGACGTTTTGGCCCAGGGCTGCCCGGCCGGCGATCCGCTGACGTTGCCGGATTCGTGCGTCGACCCCTTGCAGCAGATTCCGCCCAGCGTGCCGCAGACCAAATGCCGTACGCTGCTGCACACGGTCTGCGAGCAAGACATCCGTTGCAAGCTGATCACCGAGACCGCGGACAACTGCGCCGCGCGCCTGGAGGCCACGAACACCGACTGCAGCTTGGCCATCGGGGTGGGCGCCACCTACGATCGCTGCCTTGCGGACATCCCGACGACGGCTTGCTCAGCCACCGGTGCACCATCCGATCCAGCGTCCTGCGCTGGCGTCGTGATGCTGGCCAAGTAGCGGCATGACGACAGGTGACTTTTTGTAAGGTCCCGCGGAAGCGCGGCACTCATGGGGAATGCGTCACACGCGGGAGCCAACCATGACATCCAGATGCGGGAATCTTGTCCTTTGTTTGATCGGCATCGCGGCGATCGCGCTCGGCGCGTGCGCCTCCGTCGGTGAAACGGCTGATGGAGGGCCGGGGCCGGGCACCGGCGGCGCGGCGGGATCGACGGCAGCCGGGACTGGCGGCACGGTGGTGTCCGGCACCGGTGGCATGGGCGGGCAAGGCGGGATGCCCATGACCGGTCCCCGGCCTTTGATCATCTCGGCGCGCGAGGCGGTGCGCCGGCTGATCGTGGTCCTGTGGAACCAGACAACGGACGCCGCCCTCATGGCGGAGGCCGACGCGGGTGCGTTCAAGAACTCGGAGGACATCCGCAAGCTGGCGCTGCGCATGCTCGACGATCCGCGCGCGCGCGTCGGCGTCGGCGCGTTTTACCGCTGGTGGCTGAACCTGGAAGCCGTCGCGGAGCTGACCAAGAACGACAACCTGTTCACGTCTGCTCTCGGCGAAGAGATGGCGAAAGAGACCGAGCTTTTTGGCGTGGATGTCACGCTGGACGCAAGCGGCACCCTGAACACCCTGTACACGGCGCCGTTCAGCTTCTTGACGGAGCGGCTGGCGCGCATCTATGGCGTCGCAGGTGTCACCGGGACCATGCACCGGAAAACGGCACTCAACCCCGCGCAACGCGCCGGCATCCTCACGCAACCGTCCATATTGGCGCTGAGCGCGCCGAGCCGGCGGTCGTCGCCCAGCGCGCGAGGCATTTTCGTCGACGAGAAGATGCTGTGCCGGGAGTCCCCGATCGCGCCGGTCGGCCTGCCGGCCCTCCCCGAGCCTTTGCCAGCCAAGACCACCACACGGCAGGCTGTGGTCGCGGCGACGTCTTCACCGTCCTGCTCCGCCTGCCATGCGCTGTTCGATCCTCCGGGGTTCGCTCTGGAAGGGTTTGATGCCATTGGTCGCGCTCGAACCACCGACAACGGCGCGCCGGTCGACACCAAGGCAACCGTAACGCTGGGCGGCTCGCCGCAGTCGGTCTCCGGGGCCCCCGAGCTGGCGCAGCGTCTGGCCCAGGCGCCCGAAACCGCCCTGTGTTTTGCGCAACAATGGCTGACGTTTGCCCTGGGTCGCGGACTGGCGACAGAGGCCGACAATATGAGTCTCCTGGCCGTCCAGGAGCGATTCATG
>DASRQT010000427.1:0-20941 GCA_035696485.1 Polyangia bacterium
ACATGGGCGACTACGACTCCGAGTACATCCAGAACGCCGGCTCCTATTACGACAAGATCCACTCGGCGATCATGTTCGCGCTCTCGGAAGACCGCTTCATCAGCCAGTCGCGGCGCGACTTCTACGACGCGCGCTTCCGCGCCACCGGGCTGGCCGACGTATTGCCGGATGGGTTCCGGCGCGTGATCGCCAACGCGCTGACCGGGGATCGTTCGATACTGGGACCGCGCGTGATGACCGACGCCGCGGGCGCGCCCCTGCTGGACACCAGCAACCCGGCCATGCTGGACCCGCTAGCCCGACGGTATCCGAAGACACCGCTCGGCTGGGTGAGCTTCTGGCCACCGGCCGGCCCCGAGGTCTGCTTTCCGACCGACGGCAGAAATGTCTGCAGCAACTACGCCGGCGACGACAACCTGGCGCCGCTGATGCCGGTCAACACCGCCGTCGTGGATCCCCAGGTGGGCTGGGAGGTTCAGAAGTTTGTCATCGCCTGGACGGTGGCGCTCATCACCGCCAACGAAAAGACGCAGTGGACCGACATGATGCGGATCTGGCGGCTGGGGCAAAACAGCAGCCCCGACATCACGCCGCGCATCGAATGGCAAGATCCGACGTCGGGTGAGACCTACTACGCCCGCGCGATGGGAACCGAGTGCCTGTTCGGCAACGCGGCCAGCAACTGCGCCGGCGGCAAGGTGGTGCAAAAGGGGATCGCGGCGCGGGTCCTGGAGTACGCCAATCAGCTGACCGCGGCCGGCTACAAGCTCGACACCGTGAGGTTCCCCGCGACCGCAACCACAGCGACGGGGTTCAACGCCTTCGGCCGCGCGATGGTGGTTCGCCACCCGGACGGCACGCCTGTCATCAAGGGGGACCCGGGCATCCGTAACATCAGCCCCGACGGCACCATGCTGATCCCGATCGCCGAGTGCGACCAGAACATCACGCCCGGCTGCACGCCGCTGACGGCCACGCAGAACCAGGCGGCGCACGAGCTGGTCGGCTACAAGTCGGTTCCCGATTTCCTGTGGCAGGTGGAGATGACCACGGGATGGTTCAACACCCCGGGCATAAGGGGCATCTTCTGAACTGGCTTCCACACGGGCTGATCGCGGCGTCGGCGGTCGTGACGGCCGTCGTCGCAGCGCCCGGTCCGGGCCACGCCGCGGAGGACGCCGATGCCAAGCCGTCCACGCGCTGGCACGGGTCGACGGTGCTGCTGGATCAATCGGCCACCACCCAGACGGTGGGCGTCGGCGCCGATTATCAAAGCGCGAACCCGACCTACGAATGGTGGATGGCGGTCAAACCGCAGTACTACCTGCGCGAGACGGAGACCCGCTTCCTCCGGGTCGGCCTGTGGATGAACGCCACCCTCGAGGTGACCAACAGCGACACCACCACGCGCACGCGCGAAGTGCAGCTTGGTCCCACCTATCTGTCGCTGATCTACGGGAAGGCGATCCGCGATTGGTCGGATCGCAAGGACTACCGCATGGCGGTCTCGATTGGTCCGCGCCTGACGTTGCCGACCGAGAAGGCGGCGTGGAACTCCGGCCAGCTGCTCGGCGCCGGCGCGATCGGCGAGATCTCGCAGAGCTTTCCGCTGCGCGGGAAGCAGGCGCGCGCCTTCATCGGGGGCCGCCTGGCTCTGGGCGCGCTCTACAATCACTCGATCGACCGCGCGACCTCGCCGGTCAGCTCGGATCTGCGACAGCTTCGCCAGGACATCGCCGGCCGCCCCATCGTTTCGGACCAGCTGCGCGGCCAGATGAACGTCAGCGACTCGCTGACCCTGCTGGCCACGGCGACGGTGCAGATCACCACGCGCGCTGAAGCGTCGATGTCCTATGTGGTCGGCAACTCGTGGGTCTACGCGCCGGCCGACGGCTGCGTCCAGACCCTCACCGGCTGCGTGGTTCCGGCCACGATCGCCGATCCAAGCAGCTACCGCGTCAGCACCTGGCTGACGGCGTCGGCCAGCTACCAGGTCTGGGACGCGCTGGCGGTCAGCGTCGGTTATTACAACCGGGCGTCACAGATCGGCCCCGACGGAACCCGCCGCAATCCTCTGTGGAGCCCCTCGGCGCGATTTTTCCTGACCCTGATAGGAAGTCTGGGAAGCTGATCCAAGTACGCATATCTACAGGCCGGTTGGCGGGCCGGCGGCACCGGGAAGCAGCGCCAGGACGGGGAAACACGTGACCCGATCCGCCCACATGTGGCCCCCCCCATATAGACAGGGTAAAACCTTTCTGCGCCGTCCGAGCGGGTCCCATCACCGGAGGATGCTGATGTTTCGAATCTCGTGCGAGAAAGTAAGCAGGATGTCGGCGGGATGCGTCGCGGGCGGACTCCTCCTGCTTGTGGTCGGCGCGGTCGGCTGCGGTGGTCCGACGGGCACTCCGGCACCCGCGGCGACCGGAACCGGTGGATCCGCCGGCGGGGCGGCGGGTAACAACCCCGAGCCGACCGGCACGGGCGGCACCGCGGGCACGGGCGGCATGCCCCTCCCTGGCACCGGGGGTAACACCGGCGGCGCTGCCGGCTCGGGAAATATCACGGTGATCGCGACCGCGGCCGGCGGGCTGAGCAAGCCGACCGATCTGGAATTCAATCCTTACAAGGCCGGCGAGCTGTGGGTTACGAATCAGGGTGACAACTCGATGACCATCATCGGGACCGCCACGACGGCGCCGGTGGCCGAGCGCCGCCGCGACAGCTCCAACGCGCACTTCATGCCGCAGCCCGCGGGGATCGCCTTCGGCGCCGAGCCGACCACGATCCAGGACGCCGCCGGGCTGCCGGTCAAGGGGACGTTCGCCACCTGCGGCGAATCGCGAAACGGTGGTGACGACTTCATGGGGCCGGTGATGTGGACGCCCGACCTGCGCATCTTCGCCATCCCCAAGGCCATGCGTGAACCGCCGTTCAACTCGGCGCGCGCCGGTTCTCTCGGCTCACACATCGACATGCTGCACCTGAGCCCGCTGTGCACCGGGATCGCCTGGGAGGGAGCGGGGAACGTCTACTGGACGTATTCGGGTATCTCGAAGGCCTTTGTCCGATATGACTTCCGTTCCGATCACTGGATTGGAAACGACAATCACACCGATGGCGCGATCTGGCGTTACCTGGCCCCGGGTCTCGGCTACGTGCCGGGTGTGCCCAGCCACATCGTTTACCGGCCAAGCGACAAGGCGGTTTACTTCGCCGACACGGCGAACGGGCGCATCGTCAAGTACCTCCCGGCCAGCGCCACGATGACCCTTGCCAACCCGATGAGGAACCAGGACGGGTTGACGATGGGTCCGTCGGCTGAACTGACCGCCATGGTGACGGACGTCGTGCCGAGGGGCACCGTCGAAAAGCCTTCCGGCCTCGAGATCAAAGGCGACACCATGTACGTGACCGACAATGCCAACGGCAAGATGTTCAAGTTCTCCGTCGCGGGCGAGATGCAGGGCGTGGTGCAGACCGGCGTGAAGCCGGCCGGCCTGGCGGGTCTCACGGTCGGTCCCGACAACAAGATCTACTTCGTGGACATGGTCGACAACCGCGTGCTACGGCTGGAGTCCGGGCTGTAGATCGTTGAAGCGTCTTTCCATCGCGGCACTGCTGCTCTTCATGGCGTGCGACCAGACGCCGCAGGGGCAAAACCAAACCGATGCCGGGCTCGAAGCGTTCGGGTCGGTGTCGTTCGCGGAGCTGATGGTGCTGCTGCGCATGCGCTGTCAGACGTGTCACACGATCGACGGTCTGGGCGGCGGGATCGACTTCGGGACGAGCGCCAGCGGCGACGCGAAGGCGTACGCCAGCCTGGTCAGCCCGGCGAAGGGATCGCTGTGCGCCGACCAGGGCTTTACTCGCGTGGTCCCGGGCGACCCGGGGCGCAGCCTCATCATCGCAAAGCTCGAGGCGCGTGCGGCCGGGACTGACCCGCCGTGCGGCGGCGGCATGCCGACCGGCGAGAGGCCGGCGCTTCCGGCGGCGGAGATCGATCTCGTCCGGCGCTGGATCGCCGGCGGCGCGCCGGGGCCGAAGTAGCGCGCGCGTCGTTCGCGCCCTATGGCTTGAGCTCGATGGTGGCCGACAACCCGAGCTCGGCGTGGTCGAGGATGTGGCAGTGGATCATCCACATTCCAGGGCGGTCGTCGTATCGAACCGCGAACCGCGACACCGTCAGTGCCCGCACGTTGTAGCTGTCCTTCCACTCGATCGGCTCGACGGGAGCCGAGGTGATCGGGTCGACCACCTGGAAGAAGAATCCGTGCAGGTGAAACGGGTGGTCGTAGCTGGTGTGATTGACGATGTCGTAGAGACGCAGGTCCCCGACCTTCGCGGTGAAGGCGGTGGGCTGGCCGTCGTTGATGACGAAGCCGGTCGGGCGCTCACCGATCGCGAGCTGGTCGGCGACGGCGTCGGCCGCGGGCTGAAGGCGCTCGATCGTCCGGAGTGAAGCGGGCAGCGGAGCGATGGCGCCCACCGGACCGCCCGGCGCGATCAGGTTCAGATCCATGAGGTGCATCGTCGGCCCAACGCCCGCGCCGCGGTCATAAGGGATGACGTCGACGCTGATCCGGTCTCCGGGATTCCCCTTCGCGACAAAGACGACGTCGGCCCGCTCGCCGGGAACCAGCAGCAGGTCGGGCACCTCGGGCAGGGGTTTCTCCAGCAAACCGCCGTCACCGCCGATGCGGGTCAGCGCGTGACCGGCGACCGCGACGCGCAGGAAGTGGTTGGGCGTCGCATTGACCAGCAGCCAGCGATGACGACGCCCCGCTGGCAGCGTGATGGTCGGATTCTGGCGGCCGTTGACCAGCAGCACCGACCCCTCGCGTCCCATCTTGCCCGCTTCCACCCCACCCTGATCGTATGGGAGCAGGTTCCCGTCCGCGTCGAGGCGAAGGTCGCCGAGCACAAGAACGGCGGGCTCACCCAGCCCCGGAGGCGCGTCCTCCGCGTCCACCACCAGCGGGGCGTAGAGGCCCATGCCCACCTGCTGATTGGACACGTGGTGGGGGTGGTACCAGAACGCCCCCGCGTCGACGAGCGGGAAGGTATAGACGAACTCCCCGCCGGGCGGCACCTCCGCCTGCGTGTAGTGGGTTCCGTCCATCGCGTTCGGCACCCGCACGCCGTGCCAGTGGATCGTGGTCGGAGCGTCCAGCTCGTTGCGCAGATGGACGACCAGCGTGTCGCCGCGGGTCGCCCGGATCAGCGGTCCGGGTAACCACCCGTCGTATGTCCAGAGCGGCACCGCCGGGCCACCGGGGCGCACCGGGAGGGGGGCGGCGCGCGCGCGAATATAAACCTCCAGACGCCGCGGGTCCGGATCGAGATCCACCGGGATGCCCAGCGGAACCTGTTCGTACCCGGGCAGGAACCAGGGTGTGATGGTCCTCGCGCCGGTGTCACCGCCAGCGTCGGGCGCGCCGTTCTGTCCCCCGTCCTTGCAACCGGTCGTCGCCGTCACCAGTGCCGACACGAGCAAAACCAGGCCCAGGATCCAGCCCGACGCGAACCGACGCAATCCACGGCTGCGGCGGCGAAGCGCGCCCAGCACAACCCCCAGCACGATCCCGTGAGCAGGCGATGGCACCGCGCCACCCAGCCCGCAACCACAACCGTCACCGCCGCCTGGTTCGGGTTGACCATCCGCCGCGGCGCCGTCGCTGGCAGACGCCGCGCAGTTCTCACGATTCCACACCCCAAGATTGGCCAGCCGAAGACAGTCGGCGGTGCAGCGGCTGCGCGCGCACGACTTCACCCCCTTGATGTCGCCGAACGTGAGCAGGGGTTGCCATTTTTCACCGCCGTCATCGGAGACCGCGAGAATGAACGAGTCCGTCGTGTACTC
This sequence comes from Polyangia bacterium, assembly GCA_035696485.1. Lineage (GTDB taxonomy): Bacteria > Myxococcota_A > Polyangia > Fen-1088 > Fen-1088 > DASRQT01. The sequence goes on from DASRQT010000427.1 coordinate 5,864, forward strand.
CGCCAGCGCGTAGAGGCGCCCGTCGTGTTCGGCAAGCCCGCGCAAGCGCCGGCCTCCCACCTCCCACGGCTGGAAGGTGAGGCCGCCGTCGCTGGACTTGAGGCCGAAGGTCACACCCATGATATCGACCGCCGCGATCAAGATGCTGCCGTCCTTGCGAAGCAGGAAGGCCGTCATGACCGCCATCTGAGCGGTTAGGTCCAGCGCCGTCTCCATTGTCTTGCCGCCGTCCCTGGTCACTAGCAGGACGTCGCTGGAGAAGGTGGTGCCGCGAACGAAGACCCGGCTGGGATCCTCTGGGTCGATGGCGATGATACCGAACCGACTTCCGGCGCCGGCAGTGAGCGGCGTCGTCTGCCAGGTCACCCCACCGTCGGTCGACCGCTCGAGCTGGCGGCCGGTCGTGATGGACGACGAGATCAGATACACAATCCGGGGATCCGTCCTCGAGACCTCGACGCTCTCGAAGTCGAGACTGTCCGGCCTGCCCGTCGGCTCCGAGCGCAGCGGCGGGCCGAAGGTTCGACCGCCATCTTCCGATAGCAGGACCGCCGCCGATTCCATCGCGGCGGCTCCCGGTCCAGATTGCACAACCGTGGCCAGCGCGAACACGCGCTGGGCGTTACCGGGATCGACGAAATAATCGCTGACGTTCACGAAATCGCTGGAGCCCGCGGTCGCCTCCACCGTACATCCCGCGTCGTCGCTGACCGCCAGCCCCTGCATGCCGACGGCGAACAGCCGCTCGCGCTCGCCGTCCTGCACCAGCGTGTAGAAGCGCGCGTCGGCGGCCCGGGTTGGATCCTCGCAGGCATACAACCAGGACCGCCCGCCGTCGGTCGATTCGACGATGCCAAAGTTCGTGGCCACGACCAGCGCATCGGGCCGGCGCGGCGGAAAAAACACCGACAGGGCCGCGGGGAAGGCGCCGTTGGCCAGCGCCGGCGTGGTATTCAGCTCCGTCACGATGAATGCCGCCGGCAACATGGCGACCAGCACGAAGCATCGCCGCGGTCTCCTGCTGGGTCCCAAGGTATCGCCAAGCATAGGGCATAAGCGCCCGCCGATCGGGTCACGCGGGCGACGAAAAAGCGCGCGGCCGACCGTCGCGGTTGACCCGCTTTTCGGCTGGACTGTCCCAGTACTTTGGATGTCGGATGAGGTCCGCGTGCCGCGCGAGGTCACAACAACTGAACCGCAATCCCCTTCCCGGTTGCCAGGATCGATCCGACTGGCTGTCCTGCCGGGCCCGCTGCTGCTGGCCTGCGGTGGTGGCGCGGCGGCGCCTGACGGCGGTGGCACCGGCGACGGACCTCCGCCGGTCGTCTGGTCGGCCCCGATGGGGATGTGCGAAATCCAGACCGCGACCATGCCGCTTCTGGCTGGCCAGCACGTCCCCGAGTGCTCGGCGCTTCCGCCGGGGACCAATCCACGAACCTCGGGGGCGCACTACCCCGTGTGGCCTGTCTTCCGCGTCTACGACAAGGCGGTGCCGTGGGGATACCTCCTGCACGGCCTCGAACACGGGGCGGTGGTGATCGCCTACAACTGTCCGCAGAGCTGCCTCCTGGCCCTCGATCTGGCGAAGAAGGTGATTGATGGCGCGACCCCCAAGGCGGGCTGCATACCGCCAACACCGCCGGTCATCCTGACGCCGGATCCCACCATCGAGCCGGGGTTCGAGTTCGTCGCCGCGGCCTGGGGCCAGGGCCTGCGCGCCAAGTGCTTCGATTCGGCGGCGTTCGCCGAGTTCATTGCGGCCAACGCGAATCACGGACCCGAGTTTTTCCCCAGCGACTGCGGTACCGTCGACAAAGAGGCGACCGGTTGGTGCCCGTGAGGATCGACTGCAAGTCGAATTGAATTCCCGCTTGCCGCGAATGACACGAACTAGATGCTCCGCCTTCGTGGCGACTCTGCTGGCGATCGTCCTCGTCGCCGGCCGGAGTCAAGCGCGCCAGCCCGAGGCGAAGTCCGCGCCGCCACCCGAGGCCACGGAGACTTCCGCGCCCCAGGCCGGCGCCGAGGTCGAGCCATCAGCCACGACTTCCCCGACTTCGCCGCCGCCCCCGGTGGCACCGCCAGCGGCGTTCAGCGGAAACTCGTCCGCGTCGGCGCTGTGGCACACCAACAACCACGACGCCAGCAGCGACAACGACAACTACGGCTTCGTTCTCGTGCGCCACAGCGCGATGATCGACGCGGGCGACACCCGCATGTCGGTGCGTGTCGATCACGAGAACGTCTTGCGGAACCCACAGCGCCCCGACGGCAGCTATCCCGACCGGCGAAACTCGATCCGGATCGAGCGCGTCGCGCTGGAGGTGAACCGGACCTTGAATCCCCTGACGCTAGGGCTGACCGCCGGCGATTTCTACGCGCAATTCGGCCGCGGGCTGGTCCTGGCCCTGCGCAAGTACGACGAGCTGGGTCTGGATTTCGCGCTGCGCGGAGGGCGCGTGCAGGCGGGCCTGTTCGACGATCGCGTCACCGGCACCGTGGTGGCGGGATTCGCCAACATCAACAACATCATCTCGGAGACCGAGGAGTTCCTGCCCGACCCACGCGACCGCATCGGCGGCGCGAACCTCGAGGTGCGACCCACGCCGTGGCTCACGCTGGCGGCGCAGGGCGCGCTGGTCACCGGCGGCGATCCGGTCGACGACAACGGCGACGGCATACCCGACCGCAAGGAGGACAACCGCATCCTCAACACCGGGGGTGGGGCGGAGGTCCTGGTGGGGTCCTGGAGCGCGGGCGCCGAATACGCCCGGCAGGTGCGGCGCCCCGATCGGGACGCCGTCCAGCGGGGGTCGGCCCTGTTCGCGACCGCGACCGGTCCCGTGGGTCCGCTGACGGTGCTGGCCGAGCTCAAGGACTATCGACAGTTCAGCCCGCTCAACGCGCAGTCCGGCAACGAGCGCACCCGCGTCCTCTACAGCGCGGCCCCCACCGCCGAACGGATCGACCAGGAAATTATCGACAACAGCGACGTCACCGGCGGCCGCCTGCGGGTGGACATGTCGCTCGACCCCGGCGGGGACACGGCCGTGCACGCCAGCTACGGCTACTTCAGATATCGCTACGAGTTGCTGGACGTGCACCACGGCTTCGCCGGCGTCCGCAGGCGGATGGCCTCGGGCGGCGCATTCGCCGTGATCGCGGGCCATCGGCGTGGCACGCTCATCGACGGCGGCGCCCTGTCGCTGAGCATGTACCAGTTCGAGGCCGACCTTCTCCTGCCGCTGACGTCGCACCTCGGCGTGCACGCCAACGTCAAACCCGAACGGGTCATGAAGGACGGTCTGACACCTTACCTGCGCGGGACGTCGCTGGCTGAAGTCGACTGGCGGGCAAAGCTATCGGTCGGTGCCGGCCTCGACTGGACCACGGAAAGCGCGGCGCTGATGTCCGCAAATCCTCTGCCGACGTACTACCCGTTCGGGATCATCCGGGTTCGCCCCAGTGACAGCCTTGTGGTTCAATTGTTCGCGGGCAGTCAGAAAGGGGGGCTCAAATGTTTTGGCGGCGTCTGTCGGATCGTGCCACCCTTCGCGGGAACACGCCTGGACGTGACGGTGCGATTTTGAATCCGCAGGTGACCCGATTCGGCGCCGGCCGGGCCGGTACGTTCAAGATGATGCTGCGCGCTCTGCTGGGGACCGCCGCGATGCTTGTCGTCCTGGCACCCGCCCGGGTCGGCATCGCGACCGTGGGCGCGCGTCCGCCCGATTTCACGCTGCGGGGCGCGGCCGGCGCGCCCTGGAAGGGGACCTTCAAGCTCTCCGAGTATCTCGGAAAAAGACCGGTCGTCATCACGTTCACGGCGACCTGGTGCGCGCCCTGCGAGCTGGAAATGATGGCGCTGGAAAAAGAGCGGGCTCGCCTGGAATCGCGCGGCCTGGTGGTGGTCGCGATCGCCATCGACGACGCGTCCACCGCGCCGCAGGTCGGCGCCATGGCCCGCCGCCTGAAGGTGCAGTTTCCGGTCGTCACCGATGTGGATTCCAGCGTGACGGCACGGATAAACCCGCGCCGCACCTGCCCTTTCATGATCAGTGTCGATAGGTCCGGCAAGATCGTGCGCGAAAGCGAAGGCTGGACCGCGGAACACATGAAGAACTTGCCCAAGGACCTCGAATCGCTTGTGAACTGATGTCGCTCGTGACCCAATACGCCTGGTCGAGGCCCCTATATAGAAATAGCGGTCATCTAACCTGACGTAGCGCGTCTCGGCCTCGCGTCCCCGACCCGAAAGCCACCACTGTTTCAAGGGGTTGTTCATGTGTCTGCTGTCCCATGCCTGCGCGGCCGCCGCCCTGCTTTCGCTCCTGGCATCGGTGAGCGCTTGCGACGGGCTGGTGGCGGGCTCGACCGGGACCGGTGGGGCGGCGGGCGATAGCGTCGACCCCGACCCGGGCGTCGTCATCGACCCCACGGGCAGCGGAGGAACGTCGACAGGTCCCGGCGGCGGCGTAGACCCGGGCAGCTCGCCCTGTAGCGAATATCCGACCGCGCCCGAGCTGACGGCCGCGCGGTTCGAGGTCGGGACGGTGGTGCCGAACCTGACCTTCAAGCGCGAGGACGGAACAACGGTGTCGTTCGGTGACCTCCGTTGCGACAAGAAGAACAAGATCCTGTACTGGGCGGTGGGCGGCGACAACTGCCCGCCGTGCATCGCCACGGCAAGGTCGATGGAGATCCCCGCGAACACCGAGCTTGGTTCGCAGGGCCTCTACATCATGGAGAGCTTCAACGGAAGAAGATTCCTGGTCAGCCGATCGCCCTGGATCGGCTTTCGAGCCAAGACCCTGTGGCCCGCGGACAGCGACTCGATTGGCCTGCTGGACGAACCGACGACACCGCCGTACTACGTCCAGGGACGTATTACGAACGGCATTCCCTGGACCGTGGTCATTGATCTGGAAACGATGAAGGTGCTGGTCACGCAAACACGTTCGGTCGTCACTTTGAGAACGCTGCTGGCGGCGGCGCCTCCCCGTCCATGACAAGGATTGGTTTCATCGCCTGTGTGTCCGTCTTTGCGTCGAGCCTGGCGTCGAGCCAGGTGTATGCCGGCGATTCCTCATCCTTCGAGGTGAAGGGGTCCGCCGACCTCGGCGGTGGCAAGCCCGGCAAGCAAGGCAAGGCCAGCGTCGTGGTGACGGCCAAGCCGGGCTGGCACATCAATGAAAAGGCTCCCCTGTCGCTGCTGGTGACGCCAGCGGCCGGCGTGGTCGTCCGCAAGAAGAAGCTGGTGCGGGCCGACCTCGTCGTCGACACGCGCGAGCAGGCGCGCTTCGACATTCCCGTGTCGTGCCGCGCCAGCTCTGCGAAAACCACCGCCGGAGCGCGCAACCTCACGGTCGAGGCCAACTTCGTCATCTGCAAGGCCGAGCTGTGCACGCCGCAGACGGAGCAGTTGACCATCCCTCTCCAGACGACGGTGGCGGACGGCACCGGGGCGCCAGGCAAGACAGTCGCCGAGGGCGGGCCGCCCGGGCGCTGAGGGTCACGCGATCCGATCGATGAAGACAGGGGTCCGCCATTGCGCCGGTCAGCCGTGGCTGGCGCTGGCTGGACTTCTGCCTGCGCTGGCCTGGTCCACGCCGGCCGTCGCCGCTGACGCCACGCCCACGCTGACCGGCGAGGTGAAACCGCCCGTGAACCGCGCCGGAGAGCAGCTGGTGATCGAGCTTCGCGCGATCATCCCCGCCGGCTATCACCTGTACTCGATGACCCGTATCGCGGGCGGGCCCAAGCCGCTCGAGGTCAGGGTCGACGACGGGCGGCTGGCGCCCATCGGGGCCTGGAGGGGCCCCGCGCCGGCGGTCGTCTTCGACGCTCGCTTCCGGAAGGCGGTCGAACAGTTCGAGGGCGAGGTCGTCCACCGCCGCGTGTTCTCGGTCGCGGCCGGGGCGCCGCCCGGGCCGCAGCCGGTCCTGCTGGAGGTCAGAGGGCAGATCTGCGACGCGCGGGTGTGTGTCGGGTTCCGGGAGACGGTGGCGGCCGCGCTGACCGTCGAGCCGGGACCCGCCCGCGCCGAGCAACTGACGACGCCCGCCGCCTTGATGACAACGACCGGGACCGCGTTTCCGCCCGACCGCCCCGAACCGGCGCCGCCGGCGGCAGCGGCGGGTCTGGCGGCGTCAGCGATCAGCGCCGCCGGCGGGGCCGGGGTGCCGGGGGCGGAGGGGCTGTGGAGCTTCCTGCTGGTGGCCTTCCTGGCCGGCCTGGGCGCGCTGGCGACTCCGTGTGTGTTTCCGATGATCCCGATCACCGTCAGCGTCTTCTCGAAATATGCCAGGGTCTCGGTCAAGCAATCGGCGGCCATGGCCGGTCTGTACGCGGCGTCGATCATCTTCTGCTTCACCATCGTCGGCATCGCGGTGTCGGCGGTGTTCGGCGCGGTCGGCATGCAGGCGCTGTCGGCGTCGCCGGCGTTCAACATCTTCCTGTTCCTGCTGCTGGCCGCGTTCGCGTTCAACCTGTTCGGCGCCTTCGAGATCACGCTGCCGAGCGGGCTCATCGCCCGGACCAGCGAGAAGGAACGCAAGCTCGGCGCCGACACCAGCTCGCTGGCGCGACAGGCGCTGGGCGTCGTCCTGATGGCGCTGACCTTCACGCTGGTCTCGTTCACCTGCACGGTGGGATTCGTCGGCATCGTGCTGGCGCAAGCGGCGAAGGGGCACTGGTTCTTCCCGGCCATCGGGATGCTGGCGTTCTCGCTGTCGTTCTCAATTCCGTTCTTTTTCCTGGCGCTGTTTCCGTCGTGGGCCAACCGGCTGCGCGGCAAGAGCGGCGACTGGATGGTGGCGATCAAGGTCGTCCTCGGTTTCCTCGAGCTGGCCGGATCCTTCAAGTTCCTCTCGAACGTCGACCTGCTGTGGCACTGGGGGCTCATCACGCGTCCCCTGGTCCTCACGCTGTGGGCGGCGAGCTTCCTGCTCGCGACCTTGTACCTGCTGCGGCTGTTCACGCTGCCGTCAAGCGGCGGCCCCGACGGGGCGCCCAGGAGCGTGGGACCGATTCGCATGATGTTCGCGTTGCTGATGCTGGCGCTGGCCATCCACGCCGGCGGCGGCATCCGCGGCACCAGGAGCCTGGGCGGCTGGTTCGACGGGTGGTTGCCGCCCGCGGTGTACCCCGGTGATGAGCAGACCGCCGCCGGCGACGATCTACCGTGGATGAAGGACGATCTGGAGGCGGCCTACACGGAGGGACGAAGGCAGGGACGGCCGGTGATGATCGACTTCACCGGCTACACCTGCACCAACTGCCGCTACATGGAAGGGTCGATGTTTCCGCGCACCGAGATTCGTGGTGAGCTGGCCAAGATGATCCGCGTGCAGGCCTTCACCGACTGCGACGCCCCGGTGTGCGACCAGCAACGCGCCTACCAGGTGAAGCGATTCGACACCGCCGCCCTCCCCTTCTACGCGATCATCAACCCGCACAATGACGCGACCCTGGCGACGTTCGCGTCCAGCACCAACGACGCCGCCGAATACGCCAGGTTCCTGCAGGATGGCCTGCGCGCTTTCGAAGCGGCGCAAACGGCGCAGAAAGCCCAGACCGCGCAAGCCACTCCGCAGCCGCCCGCCGTCGTGCTCGACGAAGGCGGCCCGCCGGTCGACTTTTCGTTCCCGCTGCTGGCAGGCGGCGGTGGCTGGAAGCTGTCTTCGCTGCGCGGCCAGTGGATCGTCATCAATTTCTGGGCGTCCTGGTGCGGCCCCTGCGTCGCCGAGCTGGAGCATGATTTCCCACCGGCGATGCGCAAGGCGCCCTGGGTCAAGCTGGTCACGATCACCTTCGAAGAACCCGAGACCAAGGCGGAGGCGCTGGCGTTCGCGAAGAAGCAGGGCCTGCTGAAGGCGTCGGTGGCGCTCTTCGGCGGCCCGACTGTCAAGAAGGCGAAACTGGACGCCGCCTTCGACAGCAACAACGGCCTCCCGGCCAGCTACCTGATCGCGCCCGACGGCCACATCGCCTGGAAACACCACGGTTCCATTGACGGGCCGCTGCTGGATCAGGTGCTGGGACGGACAGCGGCACCTCTTCCGCCAGCGCGGTAGCCGACGAAGAAGCCGACGCCGCGTAGCCGATGCCGCGCCAGCCGCAACCGGCTGCGTACGGTCTCGAAGGGGATCTCCAGTTCGTTGGCGATCTCCGGGACGCTCATCTCCATGACGTGATGGAGGACGACCACCTGGCGCTGCCCGGTCGGCAGCAGGTCCAGAAGCCGGATCGCGTGCCGCCGGTTCAGGTACTCGTCCGCAGGCACGGAGATCGCGCGTTCGAACGAGTCGTTGCCCCCATCAACCGCCGAAAAGGTCCGCTCCGCGCGCCGGCGGCGACGGGCGCCAAAGATGGCTCGCATGACCACCCTGTCGACCCAGCGCTCGAAGTAGCCCTCGCCGCGGTAACCCTGGAAGCTGCGCAGAACCGCCATTGCTGCGTCCTGCGTGAGGTCTTCGACGTCGGAGTCGTTGCGGACCAGGTAGCGAACCAGGTTGCGCATGCGTGGAAACAGTTCGTCCAGCAGATCGGCGGCTGCGCCTCGGTCGCCGCGCCCGGCGGCGTTCACCTGACGCATGCGCGCTCGTGACTCTACCGGGCGGGTCACGGTCCGTGCTGCTGCTAATGGCATTGGGTACCTTCCCAATGTTCAGCAACAAGCGTTCCAGGATGACGTGGGTCGAAACTCCGTGAAACCAGGCCATCCACGTGTCCTTGCAAACATGCGCTGCGACCTGGGAGATCGCAGTGGTGCGATGTCAGAGGTCCGGCTACCCGGGGGACGCGCTAGGGCAAGAGTCGGGGAGGACCGCAGACCACCGCGTCGGTCTGGGGCAAAGCCAGCGTCTTGGCGCGCGTGCGGGCCCTGTCGACCTCGTTCACGTTGGCGGGGGTGCCCGGGATGACCTTGTATCCGCGGTGCCCTGACCGCATCAGCAAGTCGTCACATTCGGTCCCCTGGAACAGGCAGGCCTCGCCGGGGTTCTGGTGGCCGAGGCTGAGGCCGTGTCCCAGCTCGTGCGCGCACGTGCGCGCCGCCAGCTCGCGCGAAGGATTGGGCGCCGGCGAGAGACTGGGCTTGTCCATGCCGTAAATCTCGTGCGGGCCACCGTAGACGCCGTTGGCCGTGACGCCGTTGGGAAACGGCGTCGACCGTTCGAAAAAGAAATCGAGCCCGGTGGTCGCGACGGTGTCGGTCTTGACCGCCTCGATCTCGAAGCAGACGCCCGCCTGCTTCCACCAGATCTCGTTCACCTCCTCCAGCACGCGACAGAGCTGGTCATCGCCCAGGTCGCTGCGCGTGCGGTGGAGACGCAACGGAATGCGGTACACCGGCATGAACGGCGGCTCGACGCCAGCCGGCAGGGCGTTGCAAACGCGCCCGCCCGCCGCGCCACCGGGACCGCCGTCAGTGCCAGCCACGCCGCCCGTGCCGCCACCGCCGCCGGCGCCGGCGCCATCAGGGCTGACGTCAACGCTGGCGTCAACGCCGCCGTAGCTGCCCCCGGTCTCGGGCCAGCTGCCGCCGCCGCTTCCGCCGGTGCCGGTGCTGGCGCCGGCGCTTCCGCCCGAGCCGCCGCCGGAAAGGTCGGAGCCAGCGCTGCCTGCGTCGGCGATCTCGCTCGACGAACCGCACCCAGTGGCTGCCGCCAGACACCCGACGACGGCGACGCACCTGAGCGAGCGACCTGTGATGGCCATTTCCATTACTCTACATAGAGGGGAGCCGCGCGGCGATGTCGGGTCACGGAGCAAAATATTTGCTGTGATGCTGGGTAGATACGGGGCGCGAACGGTGTTCGGTGTTGCCGCTCGCCGCACCGCCAACATTGCCAGAAGGCGCCAGGATGCAGCAGACCCCCTTGACAGAGGGCCTCGTTGTTGTTGACTTTGGGTCAACAGCGGCACGCGCCGTCGACCCTGCGCTATTGACCCAACGCCGTCGAACCCACCTGGAGGCAGACATGAAGAGCATCCACTGCGTGATCCTTTCGACGGTCCTGATCACCACGGTTGCCTGCTCGGACGCGCCAGAAGGCGGTGGCGTCCCCGGACGGGGTGGTGTCGCGGGGGCAGGCGGTGCGGTCAGCGGTGGCGGTGGCGTCAGCGGGATTCGCGGGGTGGGTTTTCCTGCCGTCGCCGACTTCGCGGCGCGCGGACCCTTTGCCACGACGCGCCTCGCTGAAGGGCCGCAGTGCACGACCTTCCGCCCCGACCCGCTGGGCGAGGGAGGGCTTCGCCACCCGGTCATCGTGTGGGGCAACGGCACGTACTCCAACCCGACCATCTATGCGGCGGTGCTGACCCACTGGGCCAGCCACGGCTTCATCGCGATCGCCGCCGACACCAGCAACGCGGGCACCGGCCAGGAGATGCAGGCGTGCGTCGACTTCGTGCTGGCCGAGAACGGGAAATCGGGAAGCGTATATCAAGACAAGGTCGACGCCGCCCATGTCGGGGCGTCGGGTCATTCGCAGGGCGGTGGCGGCAGCATCATGCTGGGGACCGATGCGCGCGTGACGGCCACGGCACCGCTCGAGCCCTACGTGCTTGGCCTCGGTCACCAGCCTTCATCGCAGTCGATGCAGCACGGACCCATGTTCCTGATGTCGGGAGGCTCCGATACCATCGCGCCGCCGGTGCAGAACCAGCAGCCGGTGTTCGACAACGCCAACGTGCCGGTCTTCTGGGGGACGCTGGCGGGCGCCGACCATGTCGTCAGCGGCATCGGCGGCATCGGCGGCTTTCGCGGGCCCGCGACCGCCTGGTTCCGGTATCACCTGATGGGCGACAGCAGCGCGCGCGCCCAGTTCTATGGATCACCTTGCGCCCTGTGCACCGACGCCATGTGGACGGTGCAGCGGAAGAACATCAACTAGCGCGCGTTATCAGTCGTACGGGAAGGGTTGCCCGCCGGCGTTGGTGAAGTTGCGGTAGCGGGAAAGGACGATGTTGACGTAGTTCTGCGCGCGGGCGTTCATCGACGCGCAGCCGAAGACGGAGCCCTCGCCCGAGTTGTATGCGCCGGCGGCCATCAGGTTGTACTGCTTGTCGGTGCAGCCGGGGTGCTGCTGCTTCACCGCGGCCAGAAAGCGCGCGATGGCCTTCACGCCCTGATCAAGATTGACCATGGTGTTGAAGACCGAGGTGCTCCACAGCGGCGAATTTTGATCGCGGGTCAGGTTCGGGTGGCCGTTGGGAAGCTTGGTGGCGTCGGACTCGCCGCACGCGGGGGTAACCTGCGTGAGGCCGAAGGACTTCGATTCGGCGTCGGTCCATCCGGCGGGGATGCCGCACGGGCTGTCCGGGCTGACCGCGAACTGGCTGAAGTCCGACTCCAGCGCGACCTGAGCTTTGACCAGCATGGGATCGGGGAACGCGTACCGGTTCGCCAGCAGAACGATCGTGCAATCGAAGGCGTCTGTGCGCGCGTTGTTGGTGCGCAGCGGATCGTTGCGGCTGCAGTCGTCGCCGCCACCGCCGGTTCCACCGGTCCCGCCACCACCGCCGGCTCCACCGGTCCCGCCACCACTACCCGGGGCGCTGACCTGCAGCTCGAACAGCGAGTAACCCCACTGCGTCCCGCGGCGGGTGGCGAGGACGCGCACGAAGCGGCCGCGAGCGCCGAGCGCGGTGAAATCATCGGTCCCGCCGTTGCCATTGGTAACGTCGCGCACCGTGGTCCACTGGTTGCCGTCGTTCGAGGTTTGCAGCTGATAGTCGGCGCCAAAGGCGGCCTCCCAGCGCAGCGTCACGCGGTCGATGGCCTTGGCGGCACCGAGGTCGATCTGGATCCATTGCGGATCGCTGAACTCGGACGACCAGCGGGTCGCAAGATTGTTGTCGACCGCCTTGCCGGCTTCAAAACCCGGGCCTTCCGTCGATGAAGCGGAGGCGGTTCCCGCCAACAGTCCGTCGACGGAGATTTGCTCGTTGCCCGGGACATCGTCGAGGAGCCGCGGGAGGTCACAGCCCAATATCGACAAGGCCAGGCCAGCGACGAGGAGGCATCCGGACTGAGCAACGCGTGTCAGCATCGGACAAGCCTGTGCAATGTACACGCCGCACCAAGCGAGACGAATCTTCAGGAGATTTCGCGCCGGCAGCGGCGAATCCGAACGTGGTGATGGGGGAAGGACACACCTGGGTGGGGTCTCGCCACTCCACACGGGTCATGGCGAAGGGATCCGCGCGTCAGTACTGCGCGTAAGATTTTTCTTCGATGATGTGCGCGTCGAGGAGGTCGTTGATGCGGCGTTTGACGGCGGCACGCCGGTCGTTCGTCCGGTAGACGGCGCGGGCCAGCGCGATGAACCGCGGTCCAAAGTCGGTGGCGCGCTCGCAGTCGCGGATCTCATCCTCGATGCGCCACAAGGTCTCGTTGATGGTCTTGAGATCCGCGGTGAGGACGTCGAGCTCAGCGGACGGTAGGATGCCGGCATCGCGCGCGGCGACCAGAACCCCGAGCTCGGTGCGGACGTTGGACAGTTTGGCGCCGGGAGCGATGTGGGCTGACTTGATCTCCAGGATGGTGATCTTGTCGATGAGCTCCCCGGGACCGATCTCGATCGTGATGGTCATGGGTGACGTCCGTTGACCCCTGCCAGCGCGGTGATGACCTCGTTGAACACGCCGGCCCAGTCGCCCGCCTGCCGCTGCCGGAAGACGCGCATCTGCGGGTACCAGGGCGAGGTCACGCCGGTAACGCCCCAGCGCCAGTCGGGCAGGTGCGGCAGCAACATCCAGACCGGGGCTCCCAGGGCGCCGGCCAGGTGCGGGATCGCGGTGTCGGAGGTGATCACCAGATCCAGGTCGCTGATGACCGCCGCCGTGTCGACGAAGGCGCCCCCCTGCCCTTCGTCGAGCGCACGCGAGAGATCCTCGACGGCGACGTCGGGCGGCAGCGCGGCCAGCTGCTCGCAGCCGTAACCCTTCTGCAGGCTGAAGATGTCGAACCCCAGATCGCGCGCGCGGCGCAGCAGCGGGATGAACTTTGGCAGCGGGATCGACCGATGATGATCGGCCAGGTACTCGGAGTTCCCCTGCCAGGCGATGCCGAGCTTGCGGCGAACCGCGGTCGGCGCGACCCCGTGACGCAGGCGTGTTCGCCACGCGTCGACCAGCGCCGGATCGGCCGTCAGGTACGAGGCCACGGCCGTGGCAGCCGGATCGGGCGTGTCCAGCAGCAGCGGCAAGCTCATCATCGGGACGCGCAGATCGAAGTGAGGCAAGGGGCCGCCACTGCGCACCACGGTGTCGACGCCCGCGCAACGGGACAGCAGCGACACCAGCGGCGGACGACACTCGAGGATTACCGAGCCGGCGCCCGTCCTGGTCTTGAGCAGGTGCAGGTAACGGGCGAACTGAATGGTGTCGCCCAGACCCTTCTCGGCCTGCACCAGCAGCTTCTCACCGTGCAGCGGCTGGCCCGCCCACAATGGGGCGTAGGGCGCGACCGCCGGCTGACCGGGGATCGCCGTCCGCAGCTCGTAGTGCCGCCAGCCTTCTTGCCATCGCCCGGTCATCATCAGCAGCAGGCCCAGGTTCCAGCGCGCGTCGGGATCTTGCGGCGCCAGCGCGATGGCGTTGCGATAGGCCCCCTCGGCCTCGTCCAGCCGCCCCTGCTCCTTGAGCGCGCGCCCCAGATTGATGTTGCCGCGGACGTGCCCCGGGTCGGCGGAGACGGCCCGGCGCGCGGCCTTCTCGGCCTCGAAATAATGTTCCGCCGCCAGCGCCACGACGGCGACGTTGTTCTGGCTGTCGGCGCTGACCGGATCCAGCTTGGCCGCGTGGCCGAGACACAGCAGCGCCTCCTCGATGCGCCCCTGCGCGTGAAAACCAAACCCCAGCTGCGTCCAGGCCCTGGGCTCGCGCCAGGCGACCTCGACGGCCTTGGTGTACGAGGCGATGGCGGCGTCCAGGTGTTTCAGCGCGCGCAGCGAGTTTCCCTGGCCGGTGTAGGCGACCCAGTTGGTCGGCTGCGCGGCGATGGCCTCGTTGAAATGGCGCAGCGCCGCCTCGTGCTGCTTTTGATCCTGGGCTTCCAGCGCGCGTATGAGGGCGGGAGGGACCATCATGACCTCGGGCGTAGCGCGTTTGCGGCGAGGAGGCGCCACCCCGGCAGGCGATCGGCGACCCCGGTTGATTCCAGATAGGCCCCGTCCAGCATCGTGCGCCGCCCGGTGGCGTCGTTCGACGGCGACGTCATCTCGTTGGCCAGCACCTCGGCGACGTGAACCGCGCCGGTGACGTCGAACGCGCTGCGGCCGGCGGCGGAGGGATCGTGGTGGAAGGCCACCGCCTCGACGATGACGCTGGGCAGGCCCCAGGTTCCGAACAGGTAGGCGGCGACCTCGGGGTGCGAGGCGCCGAACTCGTCAGTCTCCAGCAGCGTCAGCGGCAACCCCTCCCGGGTGGCGAGGCCCATCAACCGGCGATAGCGTTCGGGGTAACGCCCGGCCAGCAGCAGCTTGCCGGCGTCGTGCAGCAGCGCCGCCACGAACGCCTCCTCGCTGGGACCGCGGTCGGGCAGCAAGCGGCTGGCGATGCGCGCGGCCAGGAACGAATGCTGCTGCAGCAGCGACAGCGAGAACCCGAACAGATCGTCGCGCCCTTCATAGGAGACGAAGATCGCGGTGGCCAGCGCCAGGTACTGCACGGTGTTGATGCCCAGCATGATGATCGCCTGCTCGACGCTGCTGATCGACCCGCCGATGCCACGCGCCGACAGGCCGAAATAGGCGGAGTTCACCAGCTGCAGGACCTTGGCCGACATCGCGATGTCGCGTTCGACGATGCGGGCGATGCGCCGGATGTCGGCGCGTGAATCGGCCAGCGCCGACTGAAGCTCGAGGTACAGCGAGGGCAGCGACGGCAGCGAGCTGATGTCGCCAATCGCGGCGCGAATCGACGGCCGTTCCAGCAGCTCGCGCACGGTGCAGGCACGCGCCAGCGTCTCGCGCAGGGCCAGCACGTCGAATGGTTTGGCCAGAAACTGATGCGACAGCGCCGACAGGCGCGCGGCCACCTGCCGTTCGCCCTGCGCCGAGAACACAATGC
>DASRQT010000428.1:0-3512 GCA_035696485.1 Polyangia bacterium
CGTTCACTGGAAGCGATTGCCGATTGGGGGCCAGCAGAGGACTGGTCGGACTGGGACGATGCAAAGGGGTGAGATCTGGTTTGCGGCGACGCCGGGTGGGGATCGCCCGGTGCTGGTGCTGACGCGCGATCCGGTCGCCGACCGGATCGGCTCGGTCGTCGTCGCGGCATTGACGCGGACGCGGCGCGGACTCGTCTCCGAGTTGGTGCTCACGACCAACGAAGACGGCGTGCCGACCCGACTGTGTCGTGAACTTCGACAACGTACATACGCTGCCGCGCTCGACCTTCCGGCGCCGGGTGACGCAACTATCGGCACGGCGGATGACGTATGCCTGTCGGACGCTCCGCTCCGCGCTCGGGTGCTGACGGCCACAGGGAGGCGGCCGCCGTCGATCGAGTGCGTCGAGGGTCGTGACGGCGCGGTAGAAAGGGCACCCGATGTCCGGGAAGTACATGCGCGGCACCATTGCGGCAGGCGCACGCCGCTGTTAGGTTGCGGGCGCGATGGGTTCAATATGCAGTCGACTGTTGCTGGTTGCCGTGGTTGCGGCGGGTTGGCCTGCGGTGGTCTGTGGGGCGGCCGCGGGGGCGGCGCTCCCGTTGGGCAATTTGGTCGTCAATGGCGGTGCCGAATCCGGCACGGGCTCTTCTGATGCTTCGACCACCGCGCCGGTCCCGATCCCGGCGTGGGCGACGACGAGGAATTTCACCGAGCACACCTACGATCCCGCTGGGTCGCAGGTCTTTCCCGATGTGACTGCAAGCGCCGCGATCGGCGGCGGCAGCCAGTTCTTCGCCGGGGGGCCAGCCAACGGCAACGCCAACACCATCGAAACGGGCACCCAAGATGTCAACGTGTCGATCGCGGCGGCGCAAATCGACGCCGGCGGCGTGTCGGCGACGCTGTCGGCGGACCTCGGTGGTTTTGCAAGCCAGGATGATCAGGCCAAGGTCACCGGTACGTTCCTCGGGTCGGCCGGGCAGCAACTGGGGAGCCTGACGATCGGTCCGGTCACGGCCGCCGACCGCAACAATGTCACCAGGCTGGTGCCGCGCACCGGGTCGGCCGGGGTGCCGGGCGGTACGCGGACGATCCGCGTAGTGATCACCGCGACCAAGTTCGCGGGGGCGTACAACGATGCTTATCTGGATAACGTCTCGCTCTCGCTGCTTTCCGGGCCAGTGTTGCTTCCCCCGCCGGCGATTGGCAAGACGGTGAACGCGTCGGTGGCCGCGGGCAAGGTGTTCGTGCGACTGCCGGCGGGTCAGGGGTTCGTGCCACTGACGCAGGCGCGTCAGCTGCCGGTGGGCTCACAGATCGACGCGCGCAAAGGCACGATCCGGCTGATTTCGGCCTCGGCCCGTGCAGGGAAGACGCAAACGGGGAGCTTCGGCGGGGCGCTGTTCGGGCTTGGCCAATCGCCCAAGGCGCGGCTAGGGGGACTGACAACTCTCTCGCTGCTCGAAGGCGCGTTTCGCGGGGCCCCGTCGTACGCCAGTTGCAAGGCCCATCGTGCCGGCGACCGCGCCGGGGCGGGCGCCGTGGCGGCCCGCCTCAGCCGCCGCGTCCTGCAGGCACTGCACGCCACTGCCAGTGGCCATTTTCGCAGCCGCGGGCGCTACAGCGCCGCGACCGTGCGCGGCACGGTATGGGACACGATCGATCGTTGCGACGGAACCCTGACCCGCGTGCATCGTGGCACTGTGATCGTCAACGACTTTGCGCGGCACAAGACCGTCACCGTGCGCGCTGGCCGCAGCTACCTCGCCAAAGCACCATAAGACCGGCGACGGACAATGCTGCAGTTGGGCAGACGGCGCTCTGCTCGCATCGTAGGGCCCATGATGCGTTAGGCTGGCCGGGCACAACCGGTGGGCCGATCAGGAGAGATTGCGATGACTGGTGTGCAGAGCATGTTCGAGACGCTTCGGGGCACGATTGACGGGACGGTGTCGACGCCCGGCGAGGCGGCGTATGACACGGCGGTTTCGATCTGGAACGGCGTTATCGAGCGGCGCCCCGCGGTCGTTGTCAGCTGCGCGAGCAGCGGTGATGTCGCTGCCGCGCTGGCGATAGCGCAGGACCGCGGGCTTGAAGTGTCGGTGCGGGGAGGCGGCCACAACTACGCTGGGCACGCGGTGTGCGAGGGCGGTCTGATGATCGACCTCACCCCGATGAAGTCGGTCGTAGTCGACGCGCCGGCGCGCCGGGTCGTGTGTGGCGGTGGAACCACGTGGGGCGAGCTGGACGCGGCGACGCAGGAGCATGGGCTGGCAGTGCCGGGCGGGTTCATCAGTACCACCGGCGTTGCCGGGCTTTCGCTCGGCGGTGGGTTCGGTTGGCTCAGCCGGCTCGCCGGGCTCACGTCGGACAACCTTCTGGCCGCCGAGGTAGTGACCGCTGACGGCCGTGTGCTACGCGCGACGGTCGGCGAAAACGAGGACCTCTTCTGGGCGCTTAGGGGTGGCGGCGGGAACTTCGGGGTCGTGACCTCTTTTGAGTTCAACTTGACGCCAGTCGGTCCGCTCGTCCATCTCGGGATGTTCATGTACGCGCCCGACCAGGGCGGCGACGTCTTTCGCTTTGCCCGCGAGTACGTCAAGGACCTGCCCGACGAGTGCGGAGTGTTCCTGGCCGGATTGAACGCCCCGCCGGAGCCATTCGTGCCAGAGGAGCACCACCTCGCGCCGGTCTACGCGTTCGCGGTCGTCGGATTCGGAGACGCCGAGTCCCACGCCGCACTGATGCAGCCGATCCGTGAGGCGGTTGCGCCGCTGATCGAGCTCATCACGCCGATCCCCTACACCGCGCTTCAGCAGATGTTCAACGCGTCCGCGCCCTGGGGCATCCTTGCCTACGAAAAGGCTGTGTACCTCGACGTGCTCAGCGACGCGGCGATCGAGGTGATCCTCGAGCACCAGCCCAAGAAGGCCTTCCCGCTCTCCTTTTTGCCGATCTTCGTGCTCGGCGGCGCCTATAGCCGGACGGCCGACGACGCTACCGCGTTCGGCGGAAGCCGGTCCCACACTTACATCGTGAACATTGCGGCTGCCGCTCCGACGCCGGAGCTCTACGAGGCCGAGCGGACGTGGGTGCGAACGTTCTGGTCGGCCCTTTCGCCGCATGCGGTTGGCGTCGGAAGCTACGTGAACTTCATGACCGAACCCGAGGAAGACCGCGTGCGTGCCGCCTACGGGCCGCAAAAGTACGACCGGCTGGCACAGATCAAGGCACAGTACGACCCCGACAACCTGTTTCACCTGAACGCCAACATCCACCCGGCAGCGCGCAGTGCCTCACCGCAGCCGTAGTCGCGACATCGGCGAACCTCCCCGTCCCGGCTAGGTCCCGCCCGGCGAGTCGTCGTCGCCGTTGTAAGCGTGCGAGCGATGGTCTAGGCCTGTAGGTGGTGATTGGCACCGTCTACTAGGAAGGGAGCGCCGCGCCGATGTCTCGATCGGAGCGCTGATTCTCTATGCCCCCGTGCTGCACCCCGCCAAGTACGTCGT
>DASRQT010000429.1:0-12956 GCA_035696485.1 Polyangia bacterium
AGGCTGGCGGTCGGGCTTTGATCGTTGTTGGCGACGTTGAGGTACGTGTACGACGGCCCGGCGGCCATGCGCAGAAAGAAGCCATCGTGCAGGTGATAGCCCGCGTCGCGCCCCGGCGCTCCATGGACGTAGGCGTGCGGAACCCCATATCCGTGTGGGCCATAGCCGGGCCCGCCATATCCGGGCGGCGGCCCGTACCCCGGCGGCAGCGTGTAACCGGGCGGCGGCCCGTAACCTGGCGGCAGCGCGTAACCGGGCGGCGGACCATATCCTAACGGCGGAAGGGTTTGCGGCGCGTGAGGGTCCGGCGCCGGCGCAGCCTCGGCGGGTCCGGGCGCAGCCGGTGCCGCGGTGGTGGGCGCAGGCGCGTGGGTGGGTGCAGGCGCGTGGGCCGGCGCAGCCGCAGCTTTGGGGACGGGCGTGGCGGCCGCAGCCTTGGGGGTCGCGGTTTTTGTCGGCTCGGCCGAGGCGGGCTTTGGCGCTGCTTTGCTGGGAGCAGCGGCCGCTCCGGTGGCAGCGGCGGGTTTGTCGCCGCCAGCCTGGGCCCACGCCCGCGGGGCCGCCAGCGCCAGTGCCGCCACCATCATCATTCCAAGGTTCGACATGCGGGAAAAGTACTGCGCCTTCCGCTTCACTACAACGCACGATCGATACAAACGATCGATGACGACCGGCGCCAGCGCTCAGGTGGCGGTTTTGCTGGTCGCCGTGGTGGTTGCCCTGAATTTCTCGCGGTGACGCGCTTCGGCCTCGTCAACCGAGTGTGATTCCAGCAAGCTGCCCTCCTGTTTGGCTTTCTCCGCCAGCAGGCGGTAGTGGGCGCGCAGAACGTGCAGCTCCTCCTCGTCGAGATTCTCGATATCGATCAAGCGGTTGCTGGCCCCCTTGATCGCCGCGACCAGCTCGTTCAGCTTGAGCTGAACCGCCAGCGACTCCTTGTTCTGCGTTCGCTGGATCAAGAACACCATCAAGAAGGTGACCACGGTGGTTCCGGTGTTGATGACCAGTTGCCAGGTGTCGGAAAAATGAAACAGCGGACCGGTCACCAGCCAGGCAATGATGACCAGAACCGCGGCCGTGAATGCCCACGAGCTGCCCGCCCAGACCGTCACGCCGTGAGAACAGTGCTCGAGGGCGCGGGCAACCGGGGACGTGGGGGGCGGCGAGACGCGACGCAGCTTTGGGTAACCGGAGGGTCCGTTTCCATTTTTCGACGTCATACCGGCAATGTAGCCACGCCTGCGCTTCCCGCCTGAAGAGCCGCACTTGGTATGCGATGCTACCGGCCGACATGCCCCAGCAAGGCGCCCGCATATCGATGATCCTGGCGGTGGTCTTCCCCGCCATCATCTTTGCCGCGGTGGCGCTGGCGTATTACGGGTACCGATACGCGGTGGCGTCGTCCGTGCGCAGCAAGGCCTCGCTGATGGAAGGAAACCAGGAGCTGGCGCACCTTCTGGCCGAGCGCATTCAAGATCGGATCGACCAGGTCGACTTCGATCTATTCCAGCGCGTCGACTGGGCCGACGCGACCCCGGAGGCGCCGGCCGATATTCCCTTGCCACCGGCGGTTGAGTCCGTCGTCATCCTCGACGAGTCGCTCAAGATCCGGTTCGTCTCGCCGGCGCCCGACATCAGGCGGCGCAAGCCCGAGATGGATCGCTGGCAAAACTACGTCAAGGGACTGGAATGGAAGTCTCTGCAACCGTGGACGCCGACCCATGCCGGCAACTTTCGCCACCTGCACCAGCTGTTCGAGGGCAAGTCGGTGCTCATCGCGTACGCCAGCAAGAAGACGGCGGGAGGCAGCGACTACTACGTCGCCGCCAAGTTGAACCTCCCGGTCATCACGAAGGAATGGCTGCCCGACGAGGTCGGAATGCTGTCGGGCAAGCGGCGCATCGCGATCCTGGACGAGGT
Organism: Polyangia bacterium; assembly: GCA_035696485.1. Lineage (GTDB taxonomy): Bacteria > Myxococcota_A > Polyangia > Fen-1088 > Fen-1088 > DASRQT01. Next base: position 1,921 of record DASRQT010000429.1, read on the forward strand.
CGCGCGGTCGATCCTGGGACAGCCGCTGCCCCCGCGCGACACGCCGTTTCTGTACGAGGCTTCCTTCGGCAAGACGCTGTACGCGTGGCGGATCCAGATCTCTCCGCGCAACGTCGACGAGCTGCGCGCGCAGGCCGACATGGAGAGGCTGCTGGGCCTGCTGCTGATTCCCGTCTCGACGGTGATCATCGCCGTCGGTCTCGGCGTCGTGTGGCTGTCGATCCGCGCCGAACGCCGGGCGACGCAGCTGCGCAGCGACTTCATCGCCAACGTGTCACACGAGCTCAAGACGCCCCTGTCGCTGATCCGCATGTTCGGCGAGCTGGTGGCGACCGGGAAGCACAAGGAGCCTGGCATGGCGCGCGACTACGCCAACATCATCACACGCGAGGCCGAACGCCTGTCGCACCTCATCGACAACGTGCTGGACTTCGCGCGCCTCGAGCGCGGCAAGTCCAGCTACAACTTCGCCGAGGGTCGCCTGGAGGAGGTCGTGGATCGCGCGCTGGACGTCTGCCGTTATCGGCTGGAAAAGGAGAAGATTCGCCTGCGCACCGAGCTTGACGCCGGGCTGCCGCTGGTGCGCATGGACGAGGACGCGATGACGCTGGTGCTGCTGAACCTGGTCGACAACGCGGTGAAGTACGGCGCCGACGGCGGCGAGGTCGCGGTCAAGCTGTCGCGCACGCCGGGCGGAATCATGCTGGCCGTCAGCGATCACGGTTCGGGCATCTCCGCCGAGGAGCAACCCCGCGTCTTCGAGCGATTTTATCGCGCAAGCAACGCTCGCGCGCGCAACGTCCGCGGCAGCGGCATCGGGCTGTCGCTGGTGAAGTTCATCGCCGAGGCGCACGGCGGCCGGGTTCAAGTGGTCAGCGCGCCGGGGCAGGGGGCGACCTTCACTGTCTTCGTCCCGGCCGCGCCGCTGGCCGCGACCATCGTCGCCAGTCCCGATGATGGCGACAAGACCGCGCCCGATCCCATCGCACCCGCCCCCGCCCACCTTGGAAAGGACCTGACGTGACCTCCGCAACCGCCAACCTGGGCGGCGCGCCCCGGCGCCGCATCTTGCTCGTCGAGGACGAACCCGATCTGGTCCGCGGGCTCCGCGACGCCCTGGAGTTCGAGGGCTTCGAGATCGTGACCAGCGGTCTCGGCCGTGAAGGCGTCAAGCTGGCGCGCGAGCGGGCGCCCGACCTTGTGATCCTCGACCTCATGCTGCCGGACATCAACGGATTCACCGTCTGCGAGGAGATCCGCGCCAGCGATCCCGTGTTGCCGATCATCATGCTCACCGCGCGTTCGCAGGAGACCGACAAGATCCGGGGTCTTGATTCCGGCGCCGACGACTACATGACCAAGCCGTTTTCGATCGGCGAGCTGGTGGCCCGCATCAACGCCATCTTCCGGCGCCTCTACCGCACCGCCCCCGCCGACGAGGAGATCCGGATCGGAAACGTCGTCGTCTATCCGCGCAAACACGAGCTGGTCCGAAAAGGGAAGACCACGCCGCTGTCCTTCTACGAGGTCGAGCTGGTCCGCCTGCTCTACGAACGCGCCGGCCAGCCGGTCACGCGTGACGAGATCCTGGAAAAGATCTGGGGCGTGTCCAGCAACGCCTCCACCCGCAGCGTGGACAACTTCGTGGTCAAGCTGCGGCGCAAGATCGAGGAAAACGCGGCGGACCCCCGCCACATCGTCACCATCTACGGCACCGGCTACAAGCTGGTTCCCTGACGCCATGCTGGAAGTCAGCGTCGGGACCCTGGCGCCAGGGCTCCCACTCGGGGTCTACGTGCACTTTCCATATTGCGGCGTGCACTGTCCCTACTGCGACTTTGCCGTCGAGGTCGCCGCCGAGATCCCGCACGACGAATACGCCGACCTGGTTGTGGCCGAGATCGCGGCGCGCCGCGATTGGTTCGCCGGCACCGCCGGGCTGGTCTCGATCTACTTCGGCGGCGGCACGCCTGGCCTGTGGCGACCCGACGCCCTCGGCCGCGTGCTGCAAGCCGCGCGCGCCGCCTTCGACGCTCCCGATGCCGGCGCCCTGGAGATCACGGTCGAGGCGAACCCGGGGGAGCTGGACGCCGCCCGCCTGCAGGCACTGCGCGCCGCGGGCGTCAATCGCCTGTCGCTGGGGGCCCAGGCCACCGAGGATCGGCTGTTGCGAACGCTGGGGCGCAATCACGACAGCGGCGCGGTCGGCGCGGCCATGTGCCTGGCGCGCGCCGCCGGCTTCGACAACATCTCGATCGATCTGATGTTCGGCGTGCCGGGTCAGACGCTGGACGACTGGAAGCGTTCCGTCGAGGTCGGCGTCGCGCTCGGCCCCGAACACGTCTCGGCCTACGCCTTGACCATCGAGCGCGGCACGCCGTTTGGCGCGCTGGATCGTGCCGGACGTCTGCCCAGGCCCGACGACGAGGTGGTGGCCGAGATGTTCACGTGGGCGCGCGCCGCGTTCGAAGCTGCCGGGCTGCCGCCCTATGAAGTATCAAGCTACGCCCGCCCGGGACGGCGCGCGCGCCACAATAGCCTCTACTGGTCGGGGGCGCCCTATCTGGGCGTTGGGGCCTCGGCGTCATCGTTCCGGCCGCTGCTCGATGGCACGGGGTGGCGGTTCGCCAACCCGCGCGCCACCGCCACGTATCGGGCCGCCGCCGGCGCGGACGGCGGCAGCCCGCGTCCCGTGCATGTCGAACGCCGCGCGCCTGCCGATCTGGAAAACGAGGCATTGTGGTTGGGGCTGCGCACGTCCGACGGCGTCGATCGCGCCGCGCACCGCGCTCGCCACGGCCGCGACCCGCTGTCGGGACGCGAAGACGCGGCGCGAAAGATCGTCGCCGCCGGCTGGCTGACCGTCGCCCCCGGGCACCTGCGTCTGACGCCATCAGGCCTGCTGTTCGCCGACGAGGTCGCGACACGCCTCTGGCTGGACGCGGCCGACGCGGGCCCCCGTGTCGGTTAGGCGGCCTGCGACTGCCCGGCGGTGGCGTGGACGCGCGCGAACGCGCCCTGGCCTGTGTCGTCGCTGCGCAGGTGATCCGGAAGGTACGAATTGTTGGCCAGCAGGCGCAGGGCAGGGCCGCCGTCGCGAACGTCGGCGATGGTCAACGCCGCCACCGGCTGGGGCAGCTCCCGGTACCGGCGCAGCTCCATGCCGGTCAGCAGACAGATCGCGATGCGCAGCACGGTCTTGTGGCCGACGATCAAGACATTGCCGTCGTCGTGGCGGGCGCGAATGAGGTCGATCAGCGCCAGCGCGCGCTTGGCCACGTCGAAGGCAGATTCCCCGCCCGGCGCGCCGATGGTCGGGTTTTCAAGCCAGCGGCGATAACGATCCGGATCGGCCATCGCGATCTCGTCCTTGGATCGCCCCTGCCAATCTCCGTAGTGAATCTCGTCCAGCTCCGGCACCGGATCGATCGTGATCCCGGTCCGGGTGGCGAGGGGGCTCGCGGTCCTGATGGCTCGCTCCCGCGTGCTGGTGTAAATGGCCTGCCACAGCAGAGTGCTGTGCGCTTCGGCAAAGCATCGGGCCATCTCGTGACCGAATCCGGTCAGCTCTGCATCGATGTTGCCGCAGAACCGATCCTGCCGACTGTATTCGGTCTCGCCATGTCGCAGAAGAAACAAGCTCAACATCTGCCACCCCCCGCCACCCGTAAAGCTCGTCTAGGAATAGGAGTCTTGCTGCCGATCAAACCAAGCAAACTAGCTGTCCTCGATAGGTCCATCAGGAACCGATACGACCAACAATATTTGAGGATGGTGAGTTCAAGGGTCGTGCCACCCATGAAAACGCGGCAGCGCGTGGATCTTCCGCAGTTCGCACGTCCGCAGTCCCAGGCAAAACATTCCTGTCGGGTAACTACTTGTCTCTGCGGTTACCGCGACGTGACGACCGAAAAAAGCATGGCTGATCTGCTACCTTGACCTACACTTTGGGCAGCGGGACCCGTCGAGGTTGTCGGGGCGGGCGCCCCGCCGAAATGGGGGTTAGTCATGGCGAAACCACGCACGCGTGCGGGCCGGGTTCCGAGCGCCGAGGCGGCTCCAGCAAACGGCGTCCTGGGCCACCAGCTTGATGAGATCGGGCTTCCTCCCGAGGTTACCCCGGATGATGAACGGGGGACAGAACCCGTGGCAGTCCGCGATGTTGGCGATGCCGACGAGCTATCGGCCCATGGCCCCGAGGGCGATGGCGATCTGGACACCCAGGGCGCGGACGGCCAGGGGCTGCCGACGGACCAGGATGAGGCGACCGAATTAGAAGATATCTAGACGCATCGCATCTGAAATAAACTGACGCTTGAGCACGGTCGCTCGCACCTATACTCCGGACGTTTCATGAAGTGGTGGCTCGCGCCAGTCCTCGGTTTGTTGATTCTGGTGTGCGCGCGCCCAGCGGTTGCACGACCCGAGGGCATCGCCGCGCAGGGCTGCTTCGGCTGCCACAGGGGCGGACAGACCCCCACGGTGACGATCGCCCCCGACACCAATACCGTTGCTTTGGGTCAGACCATCGCGTTGGTCATCACCGTCAGCGCCACCAATGGTCCCACGGCGGGGTTTTACCTGCGCAGCAGCGGAAAGGGGACGTTCAGCAACATCGCCGGTGAGGGGACGCGCACAAACGCGGATGGGATCACGCACAGCGCGCCCAAACGAGCGGTGGTCAACAACCAGACCACCTTTCGCGTCGGCTGGACCGCGCCCGCCACCGGCGCCGGCGGCGTCAACTTTGACGTCTGGGCGCTGTCCGGCAGCGGCGGCGACGGGTCGAACGGCGATGGCGGCGGAGAGGCCTACGTCTCGTTCACCTACGGCTGCAGCGGCCAGAATTACTACCCGGATGGCGACAACGACGGTTTCGGGTCGAAGGTGCTTCCCTACGTCCGCGACTGCACCAAGCCGAATTTCCGCACTCTGGACAACACCGATTGCAACGACTACGAGGCGAAGATCCACCCGGGCCAGCCGGAGATCTGCAACGGCAAGGACGACAACTGCGACGGCCAGATCGACGAAGGCCTGCCCATCATGACCGTCTACGAGGACAAGGACGGCGACGGCTACGGGGGGGTGGGGGCCACCAAGACCACCATGTTTTGCGGCGCGACCAAGGGTTTCGGTGTCGGAACCAATGATTGTAACGACGACGATCCGGCCATCAATCCCGGCGCATCCGAGGTCTGCAACGGCCGGGACGACAACTGCAACCAGCGCGTCGACGAAGAGGCGAAGGTTTACTGTGGCGTGGGCTGGTGCCGGCGCGCGGGTGATGGGTGTGGTTCCGCGATTTGCACGCCGGGTAAACCGCGCGCCGAGATGTGCAACGCCTTCGACGACGATTGCGACGGCGTGATCGACAACGGCGTCGACCTGTGCGGCAAGGGCCAATTCTGCCAGGAGGGGTACTGTCTCCCGGGCAACGCCCCCGTCCGGCCAGACGGGGGACTGCCCATCATTGACGGGGACGGGGGCATCGTCCCCAGCGCCAGCCCCAGCGGCGCTGGTGGTTCCGACCCGGGGGCGTCGGGGGGAACCGGCGGTTGCAGCGTCGGTGCGGCGACCGGTTCGGCCGCCGGTTTGGCCGGTTGCGTGCTGGCGTTGGCGTTGCTGAGCGCGTCGCGGCGACAGCGCCGGCGGCGATAACGCCGGCGTCGGGCGGGCGACCAGTCAGTCGGTTGTGCCGCCGGCCGTGACGTTGACCGCGCAGGCCTTGTAGGAAGGCTGGCGCGAATACGGATCGAACGCGGCGAAGGTCAGCTTGTTGACCGCCGGATAGTGCATCGGCATGAACAGCTCGCCGGGACGCACGGAGTTGGTCACGAAGGCTCGGGCGGCGATGGTCGCGCGCCGCGACGCCACGCGGACGTCGTCGAACATGGCGATGCCGCGGGCGCGGGCGTCGGCCGGGCTGATCTCGACGTAGGCGTCACGCGGCGCCAGGCGGCGCAGCACCGCTGACTTGCCGGTGCGCGTCTGCGTGTGCCACTGGCTGGAGCTGCCCCGCCCGGTGAGCAGCGTGAACGGATAGTCGGCGGACGTCGGCTCGGGTAAAGGGCGCGGCGCTTCGAACAGCAGGCGCGCCTTGCCGTCGGCGTGAAAGAATCGACCGTCCTCGAACAGCCGGCGGTGGCGCTGGCCGTCGCCGGGCGACGGGCACGGTTGCGCGCCGGCGGGGTAGGGCCACTGGATGCCGCCCACGCGGTCCAGCATGGCGTAGTCGTCAATCCCCGTGATGTCACAAGGCTGACCCTGCGACAGGCGCTTCAAGATCTGGAACACCGCCTCGGGCGTTTGCCAGGCGCGGAACATGTCGCCGCATCCCCACGCGTCGGCGACCAGGCGAAAGATGTGAAAGTCGGCCAGCGCCTGGCCGGGCGCGCGCGCGACCTTCTTGATGAGACCGATCCGGCGTTCTGAATTGATCAGCGTCCCTTCTTTTTCTCCCCAGCCGGCCGCGGGCAGCAAGAGGTCGGCGCAGGCGGCGGTCTCGGTCGTGGTGTACATATCCTGGACGACCAGAAACTCCAGCTTGCCCAGGATCGTCAGCGCGTCCTGTTGGTTGATCCACGAGTGCGCGGGGTTGGTGCCGATGATCCACAGGCCGCGGATCCTCCCGGCCAGGATCGATTCCAGGATCTGATCGTAGGCCAGGCTGGACACCGCGGGGATGCAGGCCTGCCGGATGCCCAGCAGGCCGGCGACGTGTTGCCGGTCGGCGGCGCTGGTGAAGTCGCGGCCACCCAGGAGGTTGCTGGTGTTGCTGAAGAGGCGCGAGCCCATGGCGTTGCACTGTCCGGTGATCGAGTTCGCGCCGGTGCCGGGGCGGCCGATATTTCCCGTGATCAGTGCCAGGTTGATGATCCCCTGCGCGACGCGCACGGCCTCGTGGCTCTGGTTGACGCCCATCGTCCACCAGAACGACACCCGTCGTCCCTGATGAATCGCGCGCGCGAAGGTGTCCAGCGCTTCCGCTGTCAGCCCGGTGGCGGCGGCGACCCGGGCGGCGTCGTACGGCGCGACGTGCGCCGCCAGCTGCTCGAAGCCGCTGGTGTGCGCCGCGACGTACGCGCGATCGATCCATCCGCGCTGGATGAGGAGGTTGGTCAGGCCGTACAGCAGCGTCAGATCGCCCTTGGGTCTGACGGCGTGGTGCTGGGTGGCCGCCATCGCGGTCTCGGTCTTGCGCGGATCCACGACGATGATGGCCGGTTTGTGCGGGTTGCGGCAGACGCGTTCCCACATGATCGGGTGCGAGATGCACAGGTTGGATCCCCACAGAACGATGACGTCCGACTCTTCGAAATCGCGGTACGTGTAAGGCGGGGCGTCGAATCCGAAGGCCTGCTTGTACGCCACCGCGGACGTGGCCATGCACTGGCGGGTGTTGCTGTCGGCGTGAACCATCCCCATTCCGAACTTGCCCAGCGCGCCCAGGAGCGCCATCTCCTCGGTCGCGATCTGTCCGGTGCTGAGGAACGCCACGGCAGCCGGACCCTGGCGAGCCTGGATGGCCTTGAACCGGCTGGTCATCGTCGCCAGCGCCGTCTCCCAGCTGACGGGTTCGGGTTTTCCGCGCGGACCACGCAAGAGCGGCGTGGTGGCGCGATCGGAGGCGGCGAGGGGCGCCAGCGCCTCCCAGCCCTTCGGGCAGGCCATCCCCTGGTTGACCGGGTGGTCGCGCGCCGGCGACAGGTTGATCGCCTGGCCCTCCTTGAGGTGAGCGGTGAGGCCGCACCCGGTCGAACAGAAACCGCACACCAGCGTCGTGGTCGCGTCGGGAAGCAGGCGGTCCGGGACGCGCCCCAGGCCAAAGCGTCCCGGGGACAGCAGCAGATCGCGCGTCAGCGGCCCCTGCCGCGCCAGCAGCTTCACTCGAGACCACCAGGCGTCATTCGAGCCCTCCGGGCTTCACTCGAGCCCTCCGGGCATTTTGGAAGCCGGCGCGGTCGAGAAGAAAAACGACCGCTCGAGGAGCTCACCGGCGAGGGACAAAAGGAAGATGCCCAGCGAGAGACTGATGAGCACCGCGAGCCAGGTCGTGACCAGCGCCGCCGCCGGCAGGACGACGCCACCGGCCAGGCCGCACGCGAATCGCAGCCGCGCCGGCACGGCCAGATCGCGAGTGAGCAGGATGGCAGCGCGCTTGCCGGTGGAGTGCTGCTCGTCCCTCAAATGGCGCAAGACCGCCAGCTCGGCACCCAGCTTGATAGAGGCCGTTGCGATCAGCAGCTTGCAAAGCAGCCCGAAGATCCCGCTGTCGACGAACCGGCCGGCACCGCCGGGAGTCAGGATCGTCGAGACCATCAGCACCGTCGCCGCGCCCAGGATCACCGTGGTGGCAAAGAATTTGAGGCCGGTCAGCGAAGCACGCCAGTGCGCACGTCGCGTGGCTGCATACACCATCACCGAACAGGCGACGCTGGCGATGCCGACCGCGGCGGTGGCGGTCCCGAGCGCTCCATGCCAGGCGCGCGCGACAGGCGACAAGCGGACCGCGGGCACGGCGAAGGCGGCGGCGTAGGTCGCCGCCAGGCCCGCAAAAAGCGAGAATCCGATGATCTCGCGACTGAGCCACGACGTCCGCAGGCCCAGAAAGGCACGAAAGCCGTAGATCGGCCGACCCAGGTGCAGCGTGCTGGCCGCCATCGCCGCCAGCCCGAAAAACAGCGCGAACACCGCGTTGCCGATGGTCAGCGCGCGGCCGGCGGCCGACCCCATCAGCCGGTGCGTCGCCAGATTTAGCACGAAGGCCCCCACCGAAAGCTGGGTCAACGTCAGCATCACGACCAGCGGCAGGTGCGCGTGTTCGGGGCTGACGGTGTAAAAATCGGCCGGCAGCATGTTGTGGGGCAGGGCGCGCGCGGTCTTGTAGACCGTCGTCGGCACGGTGTCGGCCGGGCCCGGCGCCCCGGGTAGAAAGACATTGGCGCAGCTGGCCTCGATCGCGTCGACGCGATCAACCACGGCGATGCGAATGGCCTGGTTCGGGCACGACTGCACGCACGCGGGCGCCTCGTCGTTGGCCAGGCGGTCGCTGCACATGTCGCACTTGCGCACGATCCCCAGCGCCGCGTTGAACTTCGGCGCGTCGTAGGGGCACATGAAGACGCAGTACTGGCATCCGATGCACTGATCATCGAGGTGCTTGACGATGCCGGTGACCGGATGTTTTTCGTACGCCTTGACCGGGCAGCCCTCGAGACACGCCGGCTCCAGGCAGTGATGACAGGCGGTGGTCACGGTCTGCTGCGCCGGCCGCGCGGCCGTGCCGCCGTGAAGCAGCCCGACGGTGCGCCAGATCTCGCCGTCGTCCAGACCGTTCAGGTTGTGACAGCCGGTGACACAGGCCTTGCAACCGGTGCACAGGTCCAGGTCGACCTCGAACGCGTATTGCTGGCCGGCCTGCGGGGCCGCGAGCGGTATCAGGTCGCGGTACGTCCCGGCGTGGCTGTCGTTGTCCCCGGCGGCGTCATGATGCAGGGAAAACCGTTCGACGGCGGTCATGTCCTGCTGTTCGGCCAGCAGGCGCTGCAGTGGCGTTGGCGGCACCGGTTGCGGGCGTTCAATCATTCGGGCCCATTGGGGCCGACGCCGACCTCGATCATCCCGTCGCAGACGCGTGCCCGGTACGTCGGTAGGCGCACGTTCGGATCGTCGAGACACTGCCCGCTGCGCAGATCAAAGCTCTGCTTGTAGATCGGCGACGCAATCTTCGGGACGCCGCCCCGATCGCCCACGATGCCACGCGAGATCACGAACGCGCGGCTGAAGGGATCGAAATTTCCGACCGCGAACACCTCGTCGCCGTGGCCGACGCGCACCACCGCGACCTGGCGGCCACCGACCAGCGCGCAGACCCCCGTGTCGGGGACGACATCGCGAAGGGGGCAGACCGCCGTCCACGTCAGGTTTGCTCCGGCCATCATCAGGCGCCGCCCGCCATCCTGGTCAGCAGGGCCGCCTTCTCGTCCCATGAGGCCGGTCGGTGCTGGGCGCGCTCGGGCACGAACACGATGCTGGGGTCTGCAACAGGGGCGTTCACGAACGGGTGGAACAGCTTCAGCGTCTCCGGATCGTTGACCGCCGTCTTCCATTCGCACTGATAGGTGCCGACGACGTGGGCCATCTCCGCTTCCAGGTCGGCGCAGATCCCCAGCGAATCCTCGATCAGGACCTGGCGCAGATAATCCATCCCGCCTTCGAGGTTGTTGAACCAGGTGGCGGTGCGCTGCAGGCGGTCGGCGGTCCGGATGTAGAACATCAAGAACCGGTCCAGGTATTTGAAGACCGTCTCCTCGTCCAGGTCGACGGCGAACAGCTGCGCGTGCTGCGGCTTCATGCCGCCGTTGCCGCACAGGTAGACGTTGTAGCCCTTCTCGGTGGCGATGACGCCAAAGTCCTTGCCCTGCGCCTCCGCGCACTCACGCGCGCAGCCCGAGACCGCCGACTTGAGCTTGTGAGGGCTGCGTAGCCCCTTGTACCGGTGCTCGAGCTTGAGCGCCAACCCCACCGAGTCCTGCACCCCGTATCGACACCAGGTGCTGCCGACGCACGACTTCACCGTGCGCAACGCCTTGCCGTAGGCGTGCCCGGATTCAAAGCCGCCGGCGATGAGGTCGCGCCAGATGTCGGGCAGCTGTTCCAGCCGCGCGCCGAATAGATCGACGCGCTGGCCGCCGGTGATCTTGGTGTAGAGGCCGTACGTCTTCGCCACCTGCCCCAGCAGGATCAGCTGATCGGGCGTGATCTCGCCGGCCGGGACGCGCGGTACCACCGAATAGGTGCCGTCACGCTGGATGTTGGCCATGAAGCGGTCGTTGGTGTCCTGCAACGGCAGGTGTCGCTTCTGCAGGATGTGTTCGTTCCACGCCGACGCCAGGATCGACGCCACCGCGGGTTTGCAGATCTCGCAGCCGCGCCCGTGGCCGTGTTTGGACAGCAGATCTTCGAACGTGTGCAGCTTGTGGACGCGCACCAGGTCATAAAGCTGCTGGCGCGAATAGCTGAAGTGTTCGCAC
>DASRQT010000430.1:0-4281 GCA_035696485.1 Polyangia bacterium
AAGCGCCGGCAGGATCATCCAGAAGCGCCCGATCAGCATCGTGAGCCCGAGCGCGCTGTTGTACCAGGGCGTGTTGGCGCCGATCCCGGCGAAGGCGGAGCCGTTGTTGCCGGCGCCGCTCGTGAAGGCGTAGAGGATCTCCGACAGGCCGTGCGGCCCGGCGTTGTTGAGCTCGGCCCAGCCCCATCCGGTGACGGCCGCCCAGCCCGCGAACCCAAGGATGATGAGCGGGAAGACCAGGACGTACAACATCGCGGCCTTCATCTCGCGCGCCTCGATCTTCTTGCCCAGGTACTCCGGCGTTCGGCCCACCATCAGCCCGGCGATGAACACCGACAGCAGCACCATCACCAGGATGCCGTACAGCCCCGCGCCGACACCGCCAAAGATCACCTCGCCGAGCATGATGTTGGTCAGCGGCACCAGGCCACCCAGCGGCGTGAAGCTGTCGTGCATCGAATTCACGGCGCCGCAGGACGCGTCGGTCGTGACGGTCGCGAAAAGGGCGGAGTTGGCGACTCCAAACCGAACCTCCTTACCCTCCAGGTTGCCTGCGCTCTGGTCCACCCCCAACCCGGCCAGGGCCGCGTTCGGCCCCGATTCGGCCGCGTAAGCCACGCCAACCCCGACGAAGAACAAGAATCCCATCGCGGCTAAGATCGCCCAGCCTTGCCGCTGGCTCCTGGCCATTCGCCCGAACGTGTACGTCAACCCAGCCGGGATGGCGAAGATGAACAGCATTTGAAGGAAGTTCATCAGCGGCGTGGGGTTCTCGAACGGGTGCGCGCTGTTGGCGTTGAAGAAGCCACCACCGTTGGTGCCGAGCTGCTTGATGATCTCCTGCGAGGCAACCGGCCCCATGGCGATGGTCTGCCTGGCGCCTTCCAGCGTGTTCACCTCGAGGTAGGGGCTGAGGTTCTGGATGACCCCCTGGGCGGCGAACACCAGACCGAACACGAGACTGAGAGGAAGCAGCACGTAGACGATCGAGCGGACCAGATCGACCACGAAGTGCCCCAACCCTGCGCGCCGGGAATCGGACGCGGATCGCGTGAGGGAGAACAAGCCTTGCTCGTTCGAGCTCGTCGCGGGGGGTGTGGGACCCTTCGAGGGTCCCACGGTGGATGATGTCAATCCGCGGGCGATCACCATGGCGACGGCGATGCCGGCGCCCGCAGAGGTGAAGTTGTGCCAGGCGAGGCCCATCATCTGCGTGAGGTAGCTCATGGTCGACTCGCCGGCGTACGACTGCCAGTTGGTGTTGGTGCTGAAGCTGACGGCGGTATTGAAGGCAAGATGGGACGAGGTCGCCGGTAAGTGCTGCGGGTTGAGGGGCAGAACGTGCTGAAGTCTCTGGATGGCGTAGGTCACCAGGACGCCCAGCGCGCTGAACATCAGCAGATAGACGGCGTAGCCCTTCCAGGTTTGGGTTTCGTCACCCTTGACCCCGCAGAGGCGCAGCAGGAGACGCTCGATCGGGGCGAGAACTCTTGCCAGGGGGCGAACCGGGCCCTCGAAGACCCTGTGTAGATAGATCCCGATGGGCCTGGTGAGCGCGAGGATCACGAGAAAGAACAGGATGATTTGCATCCATCCGTTTGCGGTCATGGCGAGCCTCTAGAACCTTTCCGGGCGCAAGAGCGCGTAGACGAGATAAAAGGTGAGCGCGAGCGCAAGCGCACCGCCGAGGACGTAGTCAATGGTCATGGCGTGAGCTCCTCAGAGTTTCTCCAGCGCGGTCGTGTACGCGACGGCGATCCCGAAGAACGCAATGGTCACCAGGATGAAGATGAAGTCGGTCATGGCAGCGATGGGTTGTGCATCGCATGTGCCACCGTGCAAGACCGCCGGTTCTCCTTGATTCACAGGCTTTCCGGCGGCGCAGCCATTTCAAACTGCCTCCTCGAGCGGCCTACGCCATTGCAGACCGCAATCACCGCGTGGAGGTTAGTTGCAGATCCAGACGCGGGTGCTCTCGGGTAGATCGCGGACCAGGGATCGAAGGACGTTCCCGCGCAGCAGGTGCCAGACGGCACTGCGTTGCGAGGTCCCCACCAGAACCGCTTCCACGTTCAGCTTGCGGGCGGCGCTGGCGATGGATGCGCCCGCGTCGTGCGCCATGCGCCAGATGGGGACCGCCACGATGTCGGCGCGGCCGAAAAAGTCGACGGCCGTGGCCAGCACCTCGCGCGCATCGTGTGACGGGCCGACCTTGGGCGGATAAAAAAGTCCCGGAACCTCGTCGACGAAAAGAATATAGACAGCGGTCTCACCACTGCCGCGAACGCGGGCAGCCGCCTCCTGGAACATGCGCAGGTTCGGCGCGCGGACCGAGACCAGGGTGGAAGATCGATAGATGGTGCGCGCATCGAAGGCTTCCTCAACGGTCAAGATCTCGACAGCGGATTCGAGCTGCCCCGCCGTGCGTTCGGCGGTCTCGGCGCTGGTCGCCCCACTTCCCCTGGTCAGCCAGCCGCGGCGCACGGCGATGGCCAGCGCCAGCCCAACCAGGGTCACCGAACCGCCGAAGATGGTCGCCAGTTTCTTGTGGAACAGGTTCACCGCCCACGACCCAGCCACCAGAATCGAGGTGAGCAGGCCCAGGAAGAAACCGGCGCCCCGTATCCGCTCTTGCAGGCGCAGGCGATCGATGCCGACCGACGTCAGCGTGAACGCGCCCAGCAGGCCAAAGGCGTACATGTCGCCCAGCAGCTGCATGTGCGCCTGGCTGGCCACCACCACGGCGATGGGCACCAGAACGGCGATCGCGATCGCACGGTGGGGCGTATTGAAGCGCCGGCTTCGTTCGGCCAGCCAGTGGGGCATGTAGCCGAGGCGGACCAGCGCGATGAACACGTGATAGCAGCCGATGATGGCGGTATTCGCGGCCCCCATCAGCAGCGTCGACGCGGTCAGCACGACGGCCAGCTCCAGCGGCGCGCCGCCGACATGCTTGCCCAGCTCCAGCAGGAACCGTTCGGTGCGAACGGATTCGACCGCAAGCAGCGCGGTCTCGAACGCCGTGATGAGCGGGGAGGTGATCAAGATGGCGGCGATCACCAGGAACATCGCCTTGAGCGCGGTCTTCTGACGTGGCTCTCGCAGTGCCGGTGCGACCTGACTGATCGATTCCAGACCGCTGAACGCCAACCACGAGCTGGCAAAGCCCGCGACGACCGGCGCTGGTCCCAACCACCGCACGGAGGAGAATTGGGCCCAGACCAGTCGCCAGTCGGCGGCGTCGAGCCGCATGACAACCGCCCCGATCACCGCCAGGTTCACGACCAGAGAGGCGACCGCCAGCACGGCGGTCAGGACGGCGGACTCCTTGATCCCGATGACGTTGAGCACGCCCAGCAAGAAGATCGCCGTGCACGCCGCCGGTACCAGGTGGTTCTGCAGCGACGGGATCAGGCCGGCCAGGTACTCGAAGCCGGCTACCGAGGAGATCGCGCCGGTCAAGAAATAGTCGACGCAGATCAGGATGCCGCCCATGGCGCCGAACAAGGGCCCGAACGCATCCGAGGCCACCGACACAACCCCGCCGCCGTCTGGATAGCGCGCGGCCACCTCCACGTATTTCAGCGACAGCAGGATGAAGACCAGGCCCGTCGCCAGCACGAAGGCCGCCGCCGGTGACGGCGACTTGGAGCCGAGCTCGGTGAACAGAAGCCCGGGGACGTAGTAGATCGACGTGCCGATGTCCGCGAACACGACCGCCCACGCCAGGAAATACCCCAGCCGTCCCGACGCCCGCCCGCGTTCGAACAGACGGTCCGGGAGCGCGGCGAACCGGCGCGAGCGCCGGGGCGCTTCGGGCGAGCGATCGTCGTGGCTGCTCGCCGCAGGGCCGGATGCGATCGGATCGGACATCGCTGCTCATAGTAGGCACAGCGCGTGCCGTATTCCCCGTCGCTGACGCGCGAAATATTGTGCGTTGCGGACCAGTCACATTGCATTCTGCAATCACACGATGCGGCTGGGTTTCATTTTGCAATCCCGGCCGTTGCCGTCAGGTTCCAACGGCTACCCTTGCGAGAAGGCGCACGGGCCCCTAGCGTGGTGACGGTCGCCGATGACGAAAACGTCAAGCCCAGCACGACCGCAGCCCGAGGATTTCCTCGAGCTGGTGCAGAAGGCGAAACGGGGACGCCTGAAGCTCTACATCGGGTTTGCCGCCGGCGTCGGAAAAACCTACCGCATGTTGGAGGAGGCACACGCGCTGGCCAAACGCGGGGTCGACGTGGTGATCGGGTTCGTCGAGACCCACGGCCGCGCCGA
>DASRQT010000431.1:0-2413 GCA_035696485.1 Polyangia bacterium
CGACGGCACGAACGATGCGATCGTGTGGGTGATGGACAGCGGAAAGCTCTTGGGCGTGGACGGCGAGACCGGTGCGATGATCTACAACGGCGGCAACTGCAGCGGCGTGCGCCAGTGGAATGCGCCGATCGCCGCCAAGGGCCGGATCATCGCCAGCGGCGACGGACATCTCTGCTCGTGGTCGCCCCGCTAGTGTCCCGGTTCGTCGTCGGCTTGATGGGCGTCGCGGTGGTGCTTTGCGCCGCCTGTGGGAGGGGCGCGGGGCCGGCAGTCTCCGCGCACGACGCGGCGGTGGATGCGGCTCGGCCCGACGCGCCCGCGAGCGCAATCGACGTCGCCGAGGTGACGCCCGACCGACCGGCGGCGCCGGCGCAAACGGGCAACTGCACCACGCAGGATCTGAGACGGCTCCCCGCCAAGCTGAGCGAGACCGGCTGCGTTGACCCGCAGAACCCGCGCGCCATGGCCGCCAAGACGATCCCCTACCAGGTGAACAGCCCGCTCTGGTCGGACGGCGCTCTCAAGACACGCGCGATGCTGATCCCGGCCGGCGCGAAGATTCACGTCAAGGACTGCGCGCGCAACGTCGCCGAGTGCTGTGTGCCGAATCCCGACAACAAAGCCCAGTGCCTGCCGCCCGCCGACGACGGCAAGTGGGTGCTCCCCGTCGGGACGATCATGCTGAAGACCTTCCTCTTTCCCGACCAGCGCGCCGGGCCGGGCGGCCTGCGCTTCGTCGAGACCCGCCTCTTCGCGCGTCTCGACGAGCAGACCTGGGCCGGTTACGGCTACCAGTGGAACGAGGCGCAGACCGACGCCACGTTGGTCGACGAGTTCGGAGTCGAGGCCGCCGTGACCGTGACCGGCGCGGACGGGGCGCCCCAGACGATAAGCTGGCTCTTTCCCAGCCGCGACGAGTGTACGAAGTGCCACCTCCCCAATCTTCCTGTGGGCGGATCGGTGCTGGGCCTGGAAACGGCGCAGCTCAACCGCGTGGTCGCCGGGCGGAACCAGCTGGACGATCTCGAGCAGCGCGGACTGTTCGATGCGCCGCTGGCGCGGCCGTTCAAGGCGGCGCTGGCCGCACCCTATCCGGATCGACCGGACGCGCCTGCCGCGACCGAGCCGCTCGCGTTGCGCGCTCGTTCCTACCTGCACGCAAACTGCGCCTTCTGCCATCGGCCCGAGGGCAACGCGTACAACATGGACCTTCGCTATGACGTGACGGCTGCGCTGAAGAACGCCCACGTGTGCAACGAGATCCCCGCCAAGGGCCGCCTGGGCGTCGACGGGGCGAACATCCTCATGCCCGGCGTGCCGGAGAAATCCGTGCTGCTCCTACGCATGCGTGCGGCGCCTACCGACGCGGTCAACGGAAATCAGGGCCGCATGCCGCCGTTCGCGAGTGCGGTGATCGACGCGAGCGCGGTCAAGCTGATCGGCGACTGGATTACGTCGATTCCCAAGGCTTGCCCGTGAGGCATCACCTTGCAGGACTGAAAGGGACGCTCGCGGTTGCGTCACCTGCAGCGGCGAAGGATGCGATCTGATCTGAGCCTCAGCGCCAGCCCGCTCCCGCGGCAACGCCCACGCTCTCATCGTGGGGTGTAAACTGCATGAATGGGAAGAGGAAAGCACGCGGAGCGCGCCCGCGGAAGGCGGACCTGGTTAGTGCTGGTGGCCGCGCTCTCGCTTCGCGCTGGTGTCGTTCGCGCGGAGGCTATCGTACGAAACCCGTCCGAGGGTGACGGTGATTTCATGGCGCGGGCGCTGGGACCTTCGGTCGAGCTCGCTAAGGACGTCGTTCGTTCGACGGAGATCGCGCCTGGCAAGCTGACCCTGATCGCCTTCGTGAACATTCAGGACGCCGGCCTGGTCGGGCACCTCTTGGTCGAAAGGTCGCCCGGCCACTTCGAGCACGTGACCTTCCAAAGCTGCGAGTCGGAGGGGGCGGCGCCGGAGCTGATGGCCGTGTTCTTTGCCCGGACGTCCAAAGGAAGGGGCCGCGACCTAGCCGTGCTGTGTCGCTGGGAACAGCGGCACGCGGTCGCCAACGGGATGCTCTACGGCGCCGAATTCTATCGCACTGAAGACCGAGGCTCGACGACCGTCGTCGAGCCAGTGGCCGAGCTGAACAAGAAGTTCAAGACGGATAACCTTGTCCATCTCAGCGAACACGACAAGTGGATTCAGGGGCCGAGAGCGAAGTTCAGCACGGTGGCCGAGGTCAAGAGGCTGCTGACCAGGATGGGGCTCAAGCAGTCGCCTCAATAGCGGAGGCCGAACGTCGACACCGAGGAAACAATGTTCGCGAGCGTGGCCCGGCAGAGCACGTCCAGCGCATATTTTCGCTTGGCCTCCCGCTCGGGAAAACTCTGCAACGAGCTGTTAATGCGCTTCGACAGCGCCTGAT
>DASRQT010000432.1:0-5615 GCA_035696485.1 Polyangia bacterium
ACCCTGGGAGGGTTCCGAACCTCCCGCGAAGAGCTCGGGCCGGCAAGGCCGTCCCTCCCTCACGCGATCGACTTCACTCCCGTCAAAAGCGCGTAGGCTTGCGGGGTGGACATCGACATTGACACAATCGCGCGCGAGCTCACGGCCCGCGGGTTTGTGACGATGGACAATTGTCTGCCGGCGGCCTTGGTAGGCCGTCTTGACGATAGCTGCAACGGGATCGCCGCGCCCGATTTTGCGCCGTCCGGCGTCGGACGGGGGAAACACCGAACCCATGACCCTGTCGTCAGGGGGGACGTGGTGAGCTGGCTGGATCATTCCAGGGAAGCCGATCACCTGTATCTGACCGCGATGGAAGACCTGTGTATCTCTTTGAACAGGCAGCTCTACCTCGGCCTGCTGGACTACCAGTGCCACTACGCGATCTATGGCGCGGGCACCCACTACGACAAGCATCTGGATGCTCTGGCCGGCCAGAAAAATCGCCTGCTGTCGACGGTCGTCTACCTGAACAGCGAATGGGCCGTCGCCGACGGCGGCGAGTTGATCCTGTACCGTGGCGAGGATGCCAGCGCCGTCGCTCGCATCCTCCCTCGGCCCGGCCTGATGGTCCTGTTCCTGAGCGAGGACTTCCCTCATGAGGTCCTGACCGCGAACCGGTCGCGTCACAGCATCGCGGGTTGGTTCAGCGGTCGAGTAGCTTGAACGCCGTGATGGCCAGCTGACCGAGCTGGATCGGCCGCCGCTCGGTGCTCGCGCCAGCCGGCAGGCGGGCCTGCGCCGCCTGGGTCAGCAGGGTTTCGCCGCGGCCTGCGACGTCCTCGCCCAGCTTGGAGGCGATGTTCACCTCGCTGCCGAACAGGTCACCTCTGCCGATCATCAGGATCTCGCCATAGCCGATGCCGAGGCTGACGTGCAGGTCCCAGTCCTCGGGCAGAAAGACGTTGGCCGCGCGCAGCCGGTTCTGGATCTCGCGCGCCGCCGCGGTGGCCGGCAACACGTCGCCGAACACCGCGAAGACGTTGTCGGCCTCGGTTTTGACCACCTCTCCTCCGCAAGCCACGACGATCGGCCGGACGATCCCGTGCAGGCGGTGGATCATGGCCAGGAAGTGGGTGATGCCGTGGCGCATGGTCAACCGGGAGAAGCCGCACATGTCCAGCACCATCACCGCGCGCGTCTGAGCAAACCGCCGGTGAATTTCCAGGTCGATCTGCGCCAGACGTTCCGGGTGTTCATTGCGCGCCGCCAGCAGGCGATCAAGCGCGGCGCGGCTTGCGAGGGCGGCGCGCGTCGGGCGGCTACCGGAAGCGGCGGCGGATCGGACAACCCGACGGGTCACCACCCGAGTTTCTCAGGGAACGCCGCCGCTGACCATGGTCATTGCGGCGCGAACGCGACGGTCAGCGCAGGGGTTTGACCTTGGCGCGCTCCCAGGCCTGGCGGAGGTGCTGCAGGTCGGGGGCGGGGGCGCCGGCTTCCGCCAGGGCGGCCACCAGCAGCGAGAATCGCCTGGGATCAGGCGCACGCTTTCCACTTTCCCAGTACGAGACCGCCGCGTCTGTGCACCCAGTCACACAGGCCAGCGCGATCTGCTTGCCGAAAAATTGCCGTCGCATGCCCCTGAGCAGGACGTCAAAATCCCGGAAGATCGGATCCATAGTCGAGGAGAGCTGTCTGTCCATCATGGTTGGTATCACCACTTTGCAAGTGGCGAACCAAGGCCGAAGACGGCGGCCCGTCCGTAAAACCGCGGCGGCAATCGCCCGCAGAGGATCGGTCGCGGGCAGGTGCAACAGGTCACTGTTACGTTTCAACCGGTGTGTAACACCTGACCTGTTGCACTTTTTCGACCGGCTTTTCCCGGGCCATTGAAACAACGCAGCGCTGTGCGTAACCTCTGGGCATGGCGACCTCCGATTCCAAGCAGGGTGGGTTCACGGTGAACGACCGACGCAGCTTTTCCGACGCGGGCCAGCCCAAGCCGGGCGAAACCTCGGCTGACGCAACCCCACCGGCGGCCGCCGTGCCAACGGCCACGGCCGGTAGCCACGACACGGGCGGGCTGCCAGCGGTCGACTTTCACACCTTCGTGCTGTCGCTGGGCAGCTCGGCGCTCTTGCACCTGGGTGAGCTGGAGCACCCCGAGGGCGGCGCACCCGAGAAGGACCTGCCCCTGGCCAAACACACCATCGACATCCTTTCCATGCTGCAGGAAAAGACCAAGGGGAACCTCAGCGGCGCCGAGGACAAGCTGATGGAGAGCCTGCTTTACGATCTGCGCCTGCGGTACGTGACCGCCAGCAAGTGAAGTTCGACTTCCTGTCGGGCCCGGCACGGCGGGCGGTGGTGGCGGCGCAAAAGCTGGCGCGCGGCCTTGACCAGCCCGAGGTCGAACTGGAGCACCTGCTGCTGGCGCTGCTGGACGTCGCGCCGGCGGTCGAGCTTTTGCGCGCCGCGGGTGTCGAGCCGGCGGTTCTCAAGGATCCGCTGGAACAGGCGGTGGCCAAGCTGCCCAAGGTCGCCGGCGAGAACGTCTATCTGGGCGCGAACGTGCTGCGCCTGCTGGACATCGCGCAGATCGAGGCGCGCGAGCGGTCGTCGACGCAGGTCGAGCCCGAGCACCTGCTTTTGGGCATCCCGCTCGAGACGCGGTCGGGGGCGGCGGTGGTCCTGCGCAACGCGGGCGGGACCTTGCCCAAGCTGGAGGAGGCGTTCAAGCGCCTCGCCCATCCCGACGGCACGGCAGGTAATGGGTCTTCCGCCGCCCCGACGCTGTCCCGCTACGCGCGCGATCTGACGGTGCTGGCCGCGGCCGGAAAGCTGGACCCGGTGATCGGCCGCGACGACGAGATAAGGCGCATCATGCAGATCCTGGGGCGGCGCACCAAGAACAGCCCCATCGTCGTCGGCGAGCCGGGCGTCGGCAAGACCGCGGTCGTGGAAGGGCTGGCCCAGCGCATGGCGGCCGGTGACGTCCCCAGCGGCCTCAAGAACAAGAAGCTGTTCGCGCTGGATCTCGGCGCCCTGATCGCCGGCGCGCGCCTGCGCGGCGAATTCGAGGAGCGCGTCCGCGGGATCCTGCAGGAGGTGCACCAGGCGGGCGGCGAGATTCTGCTGTTCATCGACGAGATCCATGCCCTGGTCGGCGCCGGCAAGGGGGAGGGGTCGCTGGACGCCGCCAGCCTGCTGAAACCGGCGCTGGCGCGCGGCGAGCTGTCCTGCATCGGGGCCACGACGCTGGAGGAGTTCCGCCAGCACATTGAAAAGGATCCGGCCTTCGAGCGGCGGTTTCAGCCGGTGGTCATCGAGGAGCCGAGCGATGCCGTCTGCCTGGCGATGTTGCGCGGAACCAAACGCCGCTACGAGGCGCAACACGGCGTGCGCATCCAGGACGCCGCGGTCACGGCCGCGGTGACGTTGGCCCGCCGCTATGTCGCCGGGCGCTCGCTGCCCGACAAGGCCATCGATCTGCTGGACGAGGCCGGCAGCCGCCTGCACCTGGAGCTTGATTCGCGCCCCGACGAGCTGGACATCGTAGAACGGCGGCTGACCGCGCTGCGCGTCGAGCTGGAGGGCCTGCGGCGGGAACGCGACCGCCAGGCCGACGAGCGGCGCGCGGCGCTCAACGCCGAGATCGCCGCCATCAACGGCCGCCTGGGCCCACTGCGCGAAAAATGGCAGGCCGAGCTGGCGGCCATCACCGCGTTGCGCGGGGCGACCGCCGATCTGGAACGCGCGCGCGATGAAGCCGACAGCGCGGAACGCAGCGGCGACCTGGCGGGGGCGGCGGAGGCGCGCTACGGCCGCATCCCCACCCTCGAGAACGCCGCGGCCGCCGCCGAGACCAAGCTGCACGCGGTGCAGGGCAGCGAGCGCTTGCTTGAGGACGCCGTCGAACCGATGCACGTCGCGCGCGTGGTCGCCGACTGGACCGGGATTCCGGTCACCCGGATGCTGGAAGGAGAACGGCAGAAGCTGCTGGGCATCGAAGAGCGGCTGGGCGCGCGCGTGGTCGGTCAGGCCGACGCCGTTCGCCGCGTCGGGCGCGCCATCAAGCGCGCACGGGCGGGCCTGCAGGATCACGGACGCCCGATCGGCTCGTTCATCTTCCTGGGTCCGACCGGCGTCGGGAAAACCGAGCTGGCCAAGGCGCTGGCGGAGTTCCTGTTCGATGACGAGGCGGCCATGGTGCGCCTCGACATGTCGGAGTACATGGAGAAACACGCGGTGGCGCGACTGACCGGCGCGCCGCCCGGTTACGTCGGCTACGACGAGGGCGGTCAGCTGACCGAGGCTGTGCGCCGCCGTCCCTATTCGGTTGTCCTGTTCGACGAGGTCGAGAAGGCCCACCCGGACGTCTTCAACGTGTTGCTGGCGCTGCTGGACGACGGCCGCCTGACCGACGCGCAGGGACGCACCGTCAGCTTCGGCAACGTGGTGCTGATCATGACGTCGAACCTGGGCGCGCAGGCGATCATCGCGGCCGGCGCCGATCGCGACGCCGTCCGCCGCGAGGTGCAAGGGGCCCTGCGGGCGCACTTTCGGCCCGAGTTCCTGAACCGCATCGACGAGACCGTGATCTTCAATGCCCTGGGGACGGCGGAGATCGCGTCGATCGTCGAGCTGCAGGTGCAGAAGCTGCGAACCCTGCTGGCCGAGCAGCGCCTGTCGATGGAGCTCGGCCCCGAGGCGCGCGCCCTCATCGCCGCGCAGAGCTACGATCCGGCGTACGGCGCCCGCCCGGTCAAACGCGCCTTGCAGCGGTTGCTGCGTGATCCGCTGGCCGAGAAGATCCTGGCCGGCGAGCTGGGAGCCGGCGACACCGCGGTCGTCGGCGTGTCGGGAGGCGAGCTGACGTTCACCCGGAGACCGCCCGCCGGCTGACGCGTCGGGCGCGTCAGCGGAAGAAGCTGGTGTGCAGGACGTCGGAAAACAGGTTGCAGAGGGCGTGAAAGGCGGCACCCGCCGCGATGGATCCGGTGCGCGCGCGCATCCACCCGAAGATCAGCGCCGGGAAAAAAACCGCCAGCCGTTGCGGGTTGGGGACCACCAGCACGTGCCCCAGCGCGAACAGCGCGCTGGAGGCGACCAGCGCCACACCGACCGGCGCGCCTAGCAGGCGCCGCCGCGACGGCCACCTTTCTTCGAGGCGCGACAGCAGGTAGCCGCGGAAGAAGAGCTCTTCCGGGATCGCGATGACGATGAGTTGGTTGCAGGCCAGCAGTAGAAAACTGGCCGGCAGGGTGAGGTGCGCGCCGCCAAGCCCCAGCCAGCGGTCGCACAGCGACGTGAACGCGGGGGCGATCGGGGCCAGCAGGCCGCCGTGGCCGCTGCAGACGGTCCCGTAGAACCAGAAGAAGCCGACAACGAACAGCGGAAAGGTCACCGCGAGCGCCACCGCCAGGACCATCAGGTTCAGGCGCACGGGATCGGTTCGCAGCCCGGCCTCCCGGTAGTCGAACCGGCGTCCCGAGATGCGCGCCGCCACCGACGGCGCGTAGAAAAAAATCACGGCGATGAGGACGTGCAGATTGTCGCGCACCAGCGGGACGGCGCCGCCCAGGAGAGCCAACCCCGCGGCGGCCGCGGTGGCGGCGGCAAAGGTCAGGAGG
>DASRQT010000433.1:0-9464 GCA_035696485.1 Polyangia bacterium
TCCTGATCGTGGCTTTCGCCGCGTATGCCATCAGGACAAAAACCGCCACCAAAGTTCACCCGGGGGTTTCTGACCCGCTGGTGTTTTTCGACGCCAGAATGCGGGACGAATCGATCGACAAACCGCTGCCGCATCCGACAGCCGGCGAGGCCGAACGGTGGCTACGCGCCACCATCGCCGATCCGAAGCAGCAAGCCAGCAAGACACGCGGGGCGCGGGCTCGTCTGGCCGTCGTGCTCGGCGCTTCTGGGCGTGAGGCTCAGGCGGCCAGTGCGCTCAATACCTCCGAGGATGATCTGACGTTCTCGCGGGTAATCCACTGCGCCTACGGGTCCGATCGGGAAACCTGCACAAAAGCCCCGCTCTGTGATGGGCCGACGAGCGCGTCGATGACGGCCTATGCGGGTGCTTGGGCGGCGGCAACGGCGTGCCTGGCAGCGGCTCGTCAGGCCGGCGATACCGCAATGGCCACCCGTTTGCTGGCTGTGCAGTCGGAGAGCAGGGCACGAAGGGCCATCGGTGGGTTTCGGGAGGTTGGCTTCTTCGTCGCCGGGTTACTGGCAGCGTGGGCGCTCTATCGCAGGCGGCGCGGCCGGACGCCGCCGCCGCTTTTGCCCGCGCCATGGTCGTCCGGCGATTTGTATGCCGCGCTGGTCCGATGCTGCCTGTGGCCGTTCGTCCTGGCAATTGTGATTGCAAGCGTTCTGTCAATCGCGCATGCACCGATCGACCTGACCTTGGGAATCTCCATGTATGTACTGGGTCTGTGGTGGGTATCTCGATTGGTGTTTCGACGCTGGGGGTTATCCTGGCGCGACAGCTTGAGCTGGCGGCGAGAAGGGAACGTGTCCCCCAAGGAGATGGCGCTGACGGTGGTCGCCGCGATCGGCTTCGAACGCGCTGGTCGACTGGTCATCGGTCTGGCCAGCTACGCGCTGGGCGGTCATCTCGCCTGGTCCGACATGATGCCGCCGCTAGATCCGGCCTCAAGGTTGCGTGTCCTTGTATCGTTGATAGCGATCGCTGTGCTTCCCGCTCTTGTTGAAGAGCTCGTCTTCAGGCGAGTCCTCTTCGTGACCTTGAGGCGACGGTACGCGCCAGCAATGGCGGCCCTGGCCAGCGCAGCCTTGTTCGCGTTAATTCACGGCTACTCCCCGGTGGGTCTGCTGACTGTGTTCTGGACAGGCCTCGTTGCCACCTGGGCGTTCCACCGCACGGGCAACCTCTGGCCCAGCGTCTTCACCCACGGTGTCGGCAATGCCGTCGTCGTTCTCGTGAACATCGTCTGACCTACGCGTGCACCCGATTGATGGCAACGCGATTCCCCAACCTGCGCCTTCAGCGCGGCGAGTGAAGTTGAATCGGCAATAGTCTCGCGAAGTGCACGAAGTCAGTGTCCGTCGTGAGGATTCCTAGCTGGCGTCGCGCTGCCACCGCGCAGATAAGGAAGTCCGTATTCGATCCCTGAACGCCCTTGGCCCGACACCGATTGAAGAACGCCGCCGCCTCCTCGTAGTCGTCCGAGCCAAGAGGAACGTCCGGGAAGGCACGCAGGTAGTCTCGTAGGGTCTCGTACTGTCGCTGGTCCGGGACACCAGAAAGCACTTCCTGCCGCACGGGGCCCAGGATTGCAGCTCGTCCCTCTTGAATCAGCTCAGCAAGCTCAAGCGCCTCCGCTCCCCGCGAGGACCGCTGCCTCCGCAGGGAGAGCGACCAGACAGAAGTGTCGACCACAATGTTCATGAGCGGCGCCGCTGCCGCTTGTGGTCGTACTTCGGATCGAAGTCGATCTTTCCAAACAGGTCGAGGATTCGGACCTGTTTTCGACGCTGTACATACTCCTGGAGAGCCTGCGTCACAGTGTCCTTCTTGGTTCGCTGGCCTCCGACACGGAGGGCTTCGTTCAGGAGCCGATCATCGATGGCAAGGTTGGTCGCCATGTGTAGAAGTCTACACAGCCAGGTTTGGCGACGCAAGGCCCGATGACGCGTCCAGCACAAACAGCGAGCGCGCCGGCGACCAGAGACGTCATGCTTCCTGCCCTGTCGGGGTTGGCTCTGGTGGCTGCAACGCCGGAGCGGCCCCACGGCCCCGTCGTGGACCACGCCGCCGCCATCGACGTGCTGGTCGTCGACGACAACAGCGACGCCCTGGAGCTGATGGGCGAGGTGCTGGGCATGGTGGGCTATCGGGCCCACCTGGCGCCGGACGCGGCCGAGGCCATCACCGTCGCCGAGGCGGTCAGACCTGCCGCGGCGCTGCTGGATATTGGGCTGCCAGTGATGGACGGGTATGAGCTGGCGCGCAGGCTGCGCGCGATCGCCAACCTGTCCAGCATCAAGCTGGTGGCGGTCACCGGTTACGGTCAGGCCGCCGATAAGGAGCGGGCGGTCGCCGCCGGCTTTGACGAACACCTGGTCAAACCCATCAGCGTCGAACAGGTCCAGCGGGTGCTGGACAAGCTCCTCGGAAACGCCTGAACGCCCACCGCGCGACGATGCGGGGATCCCTTTACCGGGATCGTGACCAGATTTGGTCACAGATGAAGAGTGTTGCGACTGCTGCCCCGGCCCATGGGGCGTCAGAGCTCGGGTCCGTCATCGTGGAGACCTACAACGTCGAGCTTCGCGACACCGAAGGGTTCGTCGGTGATCGAGCCAGTAACCGCGCCTTTCGCGCCATTGTCGACGAGTTGCGCGAGCGTCTCCGGAAGGTCGGAGAGGATCCCCTGGGAGATACGCCGACCTCCGATCTCAGCAAGAAGAAGCTGGACAAGGTGCTGGGGGAAGGCGACCCCGAGGCCGCCGGTGTCGTGCATGGCGCGATCGAAGAGTTCGCCGGCGAATTCACCGCCGTGATCACGCGTTTTCTGAAGCTGAAAGCATGGCGTGGCACCGAGACGATCGTTGTCGGGGGCGGCCTACGCGCCAGCCGCATCGGCGAGATCGCGATCGGGCGGACATCGGTCATGTTGAAGGCGGCGGGCCACAAGCTGGATCTGGTGCCGATTCACAATCACCCGGACGAGGCGGGCCTGATCGGCGCCGTCCATCTGGCCCCGGCCTGGATATTCGCGGGCTACGACGCCATCCTGGCGGTCGACATCGGGGGATCGAACCTTCGCGCCGGCGTGGTGGAGCTGAACCTGAAAAGGAAAAAGGACCTCTCCAGGTGCGAGGTGAGCAAGGTCGAACTGTGGAAGTACGCCGAGGACGCGGAGAAACCGACGCGGGACCAGGCGGTCGAACGTATTGGCGCGATGTTGTCGCGGCTGGTCCGCGGCGCCGCTTCAAAGCTAAGGCTGGCCCCCTTCGTGGGACTGGCCTGCCCCGGCCTGATCGCGCCCGACGGCCAGATTGAACGCGGGGGTCAGAACCTGCCCGGCAACTGGGAGAGCAGCCGGTTCAACCTCCCCGCGCGCGTGCGCGAGATGCTGCCGCAGATCGGTGAACACGACACCATGGTGGTGATGCACAACGACGCGGTCGTTCAGGGGCTGAGCGAGGTGCCGTTCATGCAAACGTTCATGCATACGTCCGGTCAAACGTCCGGTCGCTGGGGTGTCTTGACGATCGGCACCGGACTGGGAAATGCGGTTTTCACCAATCGCAGCGTCAAAGAAGAGGCTGCGGCGACCGCTGACTAGGGACCGCCGGGTGCGCTGAAAATGCGCAAACCTCCTCGAAACGGTACACTGCAGAGGGGTCTCCCATCGATGGCTGACGCGGTGAGTACTGACGCGCTCCTGGGCCGAACTGTGGCGGGAAAGTTCGCCGTGGAGGCGGTGATCGGCGCGGGCGCCATGGGTACGGTTTACCGGGTCCGTCACCTTGCCCTCGAGCGGACCGTCGCCCTCAAGGTCTTGCACCCGGACCTGGCGCGAGACAAGGGATTCGTGGAGCGGTTCAAGCGCGAGGCGCGGGCCGCCTCCCGGCTGGACCATCCGAACTCGATCAGGGTCCTGGATTTCGGCGAGGAAGGCGACTCGTTCCTCTACATCGCCATGGAGTATGTCGACGGGCGGACGCTCCATCACCTCATTCAGGAGCAGTTGCCGCTCGACGACACGCGGGTGGTCGGTCTGGTCTCGCAAGTCCTGGCGGCGCTGGCGGTGGCGCACGACATGGGGGTCATCCACCGGGACCTCAAACCCGAGAATATCATCGTGCTTCGTGGAACCGGCGACGACGGCGAGGCCGCGGAGCTGGTCAAGGTGTGCGACTTCGGCATCGCCAAGCTCATGACCATCCCGCACGACGAGGCCGGGGGACCGCGCGCGACCGAGAGGGGGCTCATCATCGGAACGCCGGCGTACATGTCGCCCGAACAGGCGCGGGGAGAGGCGCTGGATGCGCGCGCCGATCTGTATTCGGTCGGAATCATCCTCTACCACCTGCTGGCGGGGCGCCTTCCTTTTGAAGCTGAAACGTCGCTGGGATTGGCGACAAAGCACGTGACCGAAACACCTCCGGCGCCTTCAACGTTCGCAAAGGTGCATCCGGGCCTGGAGACGGTCTGCCTCAGGGCGATCAGCAAGCGCAAGGAGGAACGGTTTCAGAGCGCCCGTGAAATGCGCGCGGCCGTGCGTGCGGCCGTACACGGCTCCAGGAACACGGCGGCCATCGAAGAGCAGGTTCAACGGGCAACCGAGATGATGTGGTCCCGGAGACGTCGGGTGCGGGCGGCCTGGGGGATAGCTGCCGGCATGATTCTGGCCCTTGCGTTGGGGACGACGTTCTTCGCGCTCAAGCGAGGAGGCTCTCCGGTTCCCGTGCTCGCCAGCGCCGCCGCGCCTGTCGTGCCGGCCCCGCCGGCCCCGGCACCACGCGATACACCTCCACAGCCACCACCCGCCCCCGCCGCAGTCTCTGAGGAAGACCGATTGCAGCAGCCGCGCTCGCAACCCGCGAGGCACCGTGTGTCTGTCGCGGCGCAGAGAAAGAAGGCCAACGCCGCCCCACGCGTGCACGCCTCGGGCGACGATCCGGCGCCGGTCGCCGAAAAGTCGCCCGCAATCACCGTCGCGACCAATCCCGCGCCGCCTGTCACAGCTCCCTCCCTGCCGCCACGGCCTTCGGTCAGGCAGGCCCCCGCCAGCGCACCGCTGGATCTGGCACGCGCCAGCATTTCAATCACGGCCGTGACCACCACAAGCGGAATTCCGGGATCGAACATCCGGTTGGCTCTCGGCCGCACCCCCATGCTGCGCTGTTATCGCGACGCCCTTCAGGCCGGCGGCGCCGTCGCCAGTGGGACCGCCCAGCTGCACCTGGAGATCGATGTCACGGGCCACGTCGTCGCGGCCGACTTGCAGCAGGCGCAGTTCTTGCCACCGCCATCAATGAAGGGTTGCCTGGAACTGGCGGCCAAGCAGATTCGGGTGAAGGATGTCGACACCGGCGGCGCCACGGCGATTGCGACCTTGAGCTTTTCATACCTGCCATGAGCAGCACCATCACCCGGGCGACCATCGCCGTCCTGTGGCTTGCGGGATGCGCCACCGGCCGCAGCCGCGAAGGGCTCGATCCCAGCCAGGTACCGGCGGAGGTGCGCGCAGACTACGACCTCTTCGCGCTGCGCTGCTCGAAGTGCCATTCTCTGTCGCGCCCTCTGAACAGCGGAATCGACGACGACCAGGTCTGGATCAACTACGTGGCACGGATGCGGCGTCAGCCCGGCAGCGGAATTTCGTTCGACGACGGCCAACGGATCCTCCGGTTTCTGCATCACTACGCGCTCGAGCAGCGGCGGCTCAAGGGCGGGCACGGGAAGCAGCCATGATGCGGCGGTCCGCCTGCGCCGCGGGTGTGGCGGCTTTTCTGGTGATGATGGGCCGCCCGCGTGAGGGCGCCGCCATCGACCGCAACTTCGCCGGATCGGCGCAGCTTGACTACCACCTGGTGCCGACGCAGCCTGGAGCCAGGGCGGGCGCCACGGCGTTTGACGGCTTCACCAGCGAGGTGGCGCTGAAGGTGGCGGTCGACGTCTCGGAGCGGCTTTCGGCGAACGTCAAACTTTGCCACGGCTGCCACGGCTTCGAGCTGCCGATGGCCTATTTCGACTATCGCGTGGCCGACGAGCTCAACTTTCGCGTCGGACGGTTCAGTCCCAGCTTCGGCAGCTTCAACCTCCGGCACGACCCCGCCAACCACCCCTTGAGCAGCAAGCCCCTGCCGTACGACATGGGGCGCATGTTGCGCTACGCCGACTGGAACCTCGGTGTCCTGCCCAGCCCCTTCCCCGACAACGGGGTCGAGATAGGCGGCAGCCACTGGTTCGGCGAGCGGGCCCAGATGGACTACGCCGCGTATGCGGTCGCCGGCTTCAAGGCCGGCGCAGGCGCGCTGGATCTCGACTGGACCCAGTCGCATTCTGGGAGCTCATACCTGGTGGACAACAACAGCCGACCGACGGTCGGGGCGCGCGCCGCGCTGACGCTGCGAATCCGCGACATCAACGACGTCACGGTCGGCGCCAGCGCGATGAGGGGGACGTACGATCCGCGCAACCGGTTCGACTACCTGATCGTCGGAGGTGACGTCGCGATCCGTATCTGGCGGACGTACATCAGGCTCGAGTATCTGGTCCGCAGGCAAACCTTCGAGGCGACACCCGCGGTGATGTTCAAGGAGCCTGTCTCGGTTTCAGGAATGGAGATCTTCAACAAGCATGGCGCTTACCTGGAGCTGCAGCATCCGGTGACCGCGAACCTCGACCTCGTCGGCCGGATCGACGGCCTCTATCGAGCTGGCAACGTCCCGGTCGACAGCCCTCTCGGCGTCAGGAGCGCGATCACGCGCTACACCGCCGGCGCCGCGCTGGCGATAGAGCGTGGCTGGTGGCTGAAGACGTCCGCCGAGCTGTGGTCCTTCTCCGATCACGTCTTCGGCCACGAAGCGCTGGATCTCGGGATCCATCTGTCGATCGCGGGCACGTTCTGACCGGGCCGAGTTGCTATGTTCGCAACGTGCGAAGGACGACGGGTATGCGCCCGCTGATTGCCGTCATATTCCTCGCGTGCTCTGCCGTGGGTCCACAAACTCGACGGGTCATCCTTCCGATCGATGTCGACGGTGGGAAATGCTACCGGGAGTGCATGGCATCGTCGTCATGTCCTCCTGGCGGCCCATGCAGCTTCGCGGAGTTTGCCTGCCTCCAGACCTGTCGCGGCTCGCGCGTGGAATTGGGACCGTGCGCGGGCGCCGACCTGCGCCCGAACGAACGCTGTTGGACGTCGCGAGGCCGGTTCTAGCGGCTCAGGGGCGGGTTCGGAACAGACCGCCCTCCGTGCTCACCACCAGTCCTCCGGCCGGTCCGCGGGCCATCGAACGCACCTCCGGCAGCGTCGCGGGCGCGATCTCGGTCCAATCGCCGGGGCCGACAAGAGAATGGCCGAAGATGGCTGCGATCGATGGCGATCTCCCCTGCGCCGAGGTGATAAAGAGTGTGTCACCGGAGGTGGCGAGCAGACCTGCGGCGACCTGATGCTGGTCCCGCATCGGCGTCGCGAGGGGATGGAAGGTCGCCCCGGCGTCGTGACTCACGAACAATCCCAGCCCGGCGACGACGACAGCGACAATCGTCGGGTCGGTGGGGTGCGCTACCAGTGCCGCGATGGCGTTTCCGTCTGCCGGCGTCTCCCCTCGGCCGAATCGACCGCCAACCTCCGTTGGCCGCCAGCTTGTCCCCTGGTCATCCGACACAAACAGAAGGTCCATGATGCAGTGTGAAGGTTGACCGATATCGTGACAACCGTTTGCTGACCACGATGCGTACAGCCGACTGCCACCTGCCGCCACCTCGAGCTTCGCAATATTTTCGTTGAGCACGCGCTTGAAGGTCCCGCCGCCATCGTACGAGCGATAGACGCCGTTATACGCGCTACCACTCACTGAATCGGCCACGAACAACGTGCCGTCAGCGGCCACGACAATCGAGGACACCCCCCAAAAGTCAAGAATCGCCGCCCAGGTCACTCCGCCGTCAGAGGATTTGCGCAACCGATTCTCGGTCGCGACCTGCTCCGTCAGATAAAACGTGGCCGGGTCATTCGGACTGACGGCCCCAAGCACAGCATTGAGCGGAGTCGGACGAGGTAACCAGGTCTCGCCCCCATTGATGGAAAAGAAAAGGGCGTTGGAGAAGGTGGCCAGCAGAGAACGGCCGTCCGCTGACGCCGCGATGGTTCCGTGAACGTCCATCCAGCGCAGATCCCAGCTGGCACCATCATCCTCGGTCCGAAACAGTCCGACGTGACTGGGCCAGTAAAGCATTCGCCCTGAGGCGCCCGGAACGATGTCGTGCTGATCGGTATTGGCAGGAAGACGAACCTCGATCCACGCGGCTCCGCCGGTGGTTGTCTTGAATACGGTGATTCCCGCGGTCGCGGAGGCGACGTAGCGGCCAATGGCAAAGAACATTCCGGGCGGCGCGCCGGCAGGGGCAAAGCCGTGTGGCTCTACCAGTTCCAGCGGAAGGGGGGCAGCTCGATGCCAGGTCGCGCCGTCGTCAATCGAAGTCCAGACTCCCTCAGCCGTTAGTACGAGACGGCCATCGTTGGTCGCCAGAAGACCGACGCTTTGGTTCGTCGGCAGTGCGCGCGCCGTCCACGTCAATCCGGCATCGCGCGAGACGTGCAAGTGCGAGGTCACCCCGTCTCCCGTGAAATTCGCACGAACGGTCACATAATAGGCGCCAGGGCCCCCCGGCCCGACGGCCAGCAGCGCGCCATCGATCACCAGCGTCTGACCGGGAAGTTGGACCGTGGACCACGAGCGCCCGCCGTCGTTCGATCGGTCAAAGGCGACTTCTGCATCAGCCACGTACCCGCCGCGTGGCGAGGTGAAGAGCACGTCGGACCGGCTCGGGTGAACCGTGACACGACCGGCATTACCGTTGGCGGGCACGCCTCCCACGATGCCGGCGCTTTGCCAGGCGCGCCCGGCATCCGTGGTCGTGAAGAGCTGGTCGCCCGAGCCCCCGAACAAGATCCGCGGGTTTGAGGGTGATATGACGACCCAATCCAACGCGGGCGCCGTCAAGGGACAGAAGCTCTTGGCGCCGTCTACCGACGCGAAAAGAGGAGAAGGCGCCGGGCCTGACAGGACGTAGACGATCTCGGGCGTCCGGGGATGAACGATGGGAACCGGTTCGACCGTTCCCGGCCCATTGGCTGGCCATGGCTCGAGCAAGCCAGGCGGATGCGAACGGTCCGCGGCGCACGCAGCGCGCACCGCCGCGATGTCATCAGCCGCAGTCGGCGGGGGCGGCGGTCTTGGGCCGTCGCTGCCGCAGGTGCAGAGGGTGGCGCCGAGCACCGAGAACAGGGAAAGCGGCGCCAACCGGCGACGTGCGCGAATCATGATCTCGGTCAGCACGTCGACGCGCAACTATACTCCTATCGCAGATGTGGTCGCGTGCCCGGACGAGTCGTCGGGCTCCGCGGCATGCGTCGCTGCCGGTGG
>DASRQT010000434.1:0-9019 GCA_035696485.1 Polyangia bacterium
AGGCGGCGGCGCCGCCAGCGTCCCCGACGGCGGCGGGTCTGTTCGCAGCGATGGCCCGGTTCCCAGTGCCCCCGTCATGGCCGTCAAGGGCCCGGACGTGACCTTCACGGAGTTCGCTATCACCGACGGGGGTCCGATGACGGCGTCGCCTGGAGGCATCTGCGCCGGCCCTGATGGGCGCATCTGGTATCTGCACCAGAACACCGGCCCCAGCGCCAACGGCGCCGTCGATATCAACGGCCGCGGGTTCGCTCTCTACGTGACCGCGACCACCAACATCGGGCCGGTGGCCATCATTCCCGGACCCGACGGCAACGTCTGGTACACGAGTCAACAAAGAGTCGGCAAGATGCTGCCCTCGGGCAAGTACACCGAGTACCAGGCGCCCCAAAAACCGCAGACCGGCGGCCTGGCCAAAGGGCCCGACGGCAACCTGTGGTTCACCGAGCCAGTCGTCAACCGCATCGGTTACACCACGACCTCCGGTCAGATCAAGGATTTTCCCGTCCCCGGCACGGGCAAGTCGCCCGGCGATATCACGCTGGGGCCCGACGGCAATCTCTGGTTCACCGAGACCACCGGCAACCAGATCGGGCGCATCACGCCCACCGGCACCGTCACCGAGTTCCCGATCCCCACGCCGGCCAGTTTCCCGAACGCCATCACCGCCGGCCCCGACGGCAACCTCTGGTTCACCGAGCACGACGGCCACAACATCGGGCGCATCACGCCGACCGGCACCATCACCGAGTTCGGGATCCCGTCGGGGGCGCGGCCCTACGCCATCACCACCGGCCCCGACGGCAACCTGTGGTTCACCGAGCCAGGCAGCTTCAACGCCATCGGCCGCTGCACGCCGACGGGCGGCATCTCCGAGTATCCGATCCCCTCGCCCAACGCCGAGGCCATGGGCATCACCGTCGGCCCGGACAAGAACCTCTGGTTCGCCGAGCGCGACGCCAACAAGATCGCCCGCATCAGCAATCTCACCGGCGGCGGCAACGTCGGCAGCGTCGCCGGGGACGGCCTGGGCGGCAGCGTGCTCAACTCGGGCGGCAAGTGCACCGTCGATCACGACTGCATCGCCAGCGGCAAGGGTTGCGGCGGCGACGTCTGCAGTCACAAGGGCCCGACGCCGATCTGCACGCTGGCTGTCAGCAACGATCCGGGCTGGTGCAACACCAGCCCGGACTGCTGGTGTACCGTCGAGGGCGCGACCTGCGACGTCGCCACGCACCACTGCTCGCTGACGGTGCCGTAGTGCTGCGCTACGACCATGATGGCCCGCAAATCGTCCTTGATCCTGTGTGCGTACGGGCCGCCCCGCCGATGAGAAAACACCGGTTGGCGCTGGCCGGGCTGGCGGCCCTGATCAGCATTTCGGCCTGCGCTGTCTCCGAATCGAGTGGTAGCGGTGGCGGCGGTGGCGGCGGCGGAAAAGCCGGCGCTCAGGGCGAGTCGGGCGGCAGCGGCGGCGGCAAAGACGGCTCGGGAGGAAATGGCGGCCAGGGCCCGAACGCGACGGGCGGCGCCGGGGGAACCGGTGGCGCGGACGCTTCCATCACGCCCTTGGACGCGGCCAGCGACGGGCCCGGCGACGGCTCCGGCGACGGGTCCGGCGACGCCGCCACGCTGGAGGTGATCTCGGGAACGCCTGACGGCGGCCCGTACAGTCGAACGGGTTGGACGGCCCAATCGATGCCACCGTTCCCAACGGGCAGCAAGGCCCTGAACATGGATCTCAAATACGGGAACGCCTTCGACGACAACTTCAACACGCGTTGGTCGATCGGCAGCACCAACTCACCGTCGCAGACGATCGGCGACCAGTTCACCTTCGACATGATCACCCCTCATGTCTTCAAGAAGGTCCTCTTCTGGGCGGGCGGCGAGAAGGGCGTGAACGGTCCCGACCCGCGCGACTATCCCGGCGCGCTGGATCTCGCCATATCGAACGATTGCGTGACGTTCGGACCAGCCGTCGCCAGCGGAAACGAACCGCAACCCGGTTGCACCGCTTGCAACATGCCGTTCGTGATCACGTTGCCGGCGCCTGCCACAGCTCGCTGCGGCCGTCTGACACTCACGAAGCGCCTGCAGGTCGGCGGCCCCATCTGGTGGGCGATCTCCGAGCTGTTCGTTTATCCCTAGCCCGTCGGGAACGGACCCGGGTTCGCGGGACAGGCCAGCGACGCCGATCGACGCCGGGTTTGACGATATACAGATTTTCCTTGTTGTGTCAGGCTTGCCGGTCATGAAAACGCGGCTTGGTTTTGTCGGCCTTTTTCTCGGGTTCGCGTTTGGTTGCTCGGCCTCCGGGTCGGGGCAGCCGGCTGGCAGCGGCGGCAGTGTCGGTGCCGGCAGCGGCGGCAGTGCCAGCGGGTCGGGTGGGGCCTCGGGGACGGGCGGCAGCGTTGGTAGCGGAGGCAGTTCCGGCAGCGGCGGCACGGTGGGCGGGACGGGCGGCGCGTCCAGCGGCGGCGCCACCGGCAGCGGCGGGGCGACGCCCCCCGATGGCTCGGCGGGCGGAGCCGACGGCGGTCCGGTCGATCGCGAGGGCGGTAACGACAGCGGCCCGGCTGGCGGCTGCCCCGCCGGCGTGCACGGGCACTGCTCGATGGCCAGCTATCCGACGTACCCCGGTTTCATGCTGGCGCTGGTCGAGGATTTCGACGCCCCGCTAGACATCGACGCCGATCCGGTCTGGACCTGGAGCGACGGCGCCCTGGACGAGGGCCAGGTGCGCATGACCAAGGGCGCGATCACCTTCGGCAACGGGCGTATGCGCCTGACCGTCTCGCGCCAGGCGACCGGCGGCGGCATGTCGTATTCGGAAGACAAGAACGTCAACGCGCAGCCGCTGTCGAGCGGCGAGCTGCGCACCAAGTACAACAACTTCCGCTACGGCCGATACGAGGTGCGGTTCAAGCCGCCGACGTCGCGCGGGAACTTCATCTCGACGATGTTCACGTTCCGCACGCCGAAAACCATCTTCTGGCGGGAGCTGGACGTCGAGTTGACGGCGTCGTCGGTGTCGCAGGTGGGCAGCAACATCGTCTGGGGGAACAACCAGACCGGCTATGGCGGAACGATGAACGCATACCAGGCGATCAACGGTCCGGGCGGCTACGATAACCAGGCCGACTTTCACGTCTACGCGATCGAGTGGCTGCCGACGAAGGTAACGTGGTTCCTGGACGGCCAGATGATCCGCACAGCGCAGGCGGGCGGCGGGCCGACCATTCCCGAGAGGTCGGCGAAGATCATGATGAACCTCTGGATCTTCGGATCGAACTACGCGTTCGGCGGCTCGAACAACCCGCCCAACCAATACCCGCTGTTCGCCGAGTACGACTGGTTCCGCTTCTACAAGTCAGACATGGAGAATACGTACCCGTGCTGGGACGTGCCCACCTGCCTGCCCCACGCGGACTTGATCCGCTCGAAGAACAACCCGAACGACGGCGTCACCCTGGTTCCCAACTGACGAGCCCGTCCAAGCAATCGAAAGGCGGGCTCTGGTCCCCGCCCTCGAATCGTGGCGGGGCAGGGGACGTTGATCAGGCGGACAGACGTGTTGAAGGTGGGTGACGCGAGAAAGGCCTCACGTTCGGCGTCGTATTAGATACCCTTGATGACGCCGGCGTTCCCAAATCCCGTCACGGGCGTGTCCATCTGCTGGGCGATATAGGCGAACAGGTCGACGAATGTCCCACCGACCGCGACGGGGCTGCCCAGCTTCAGCTTACCTCCCAGGCCGCCGGCAAGAATCACCGGCATATTGTCGTGGTTGTGGCGATTGCCCTCGTTGATCTCGCTCGACGAAAATACCGCCATGTTGTCGAGGATGGACGACCCATCCGCCTCTTTCCTGCTGTCCAGCATGGCCAGAAGCTCGCCCAGTTTCTTCATCTCCCAGGTAACGACCGCCTTGAATTCAGGGATCTTGCCCGCATGCCCGATGGCAAGATGGTAGTCGTCGGTGGTGCCCAGATTTTGCTGAGCGCTGCCGCCAGACCCGTTCATGTACGAGATAACGCGCGTCAGGTCGCACTGGAACGCCAGAGCGATGACCTGATGGTTGGCGTCAATCGCGGATTCTAGCTGGGCACTGGTGGCACGCCCCTTGGCGTCAATTGCGGCCTTCAGCGAGGTAGCGCTGTCGGCCAATCCCGGGATGGCCTGTCCGCACGCCACGCCGCCCGCGGCCATACCACCAGCGGCACCAGCGAGAGCGTTGATGCGCTCCTCGGTCATGCGAATCGAGGACAGGTACTCATCCATCCGCACCTTGTCGCTGGTGCTGAGGATCTTGGAAAGATTCTGTGAATCTTCCAGAACCAGGTCCAATACGCTTTTCCTCCGCGCAGCACGCTGCACAGCCGCAACATCAGTCGCCTGCGGACTGACGCCCTTGAAAAGATCGTTGAAGGCCAGGTCAGGTCGCATTTGCTTGGGAAGGACAATCCCGCCCGGCCGCCAGGTGACCTGGTTCATGAACTCGCACGACGCGCCCGGTTCGCACCGAGTGTCAGGTGCCCCCAGCTGCAAAGAGTGGATCGGCGCCTTGTCGGCTTTCTTGGCCAGCGCATCGCCCAAAACCTGATCGAAAGACGGGCCGGCATGGTTCCCCGTCAAGAAGGCCCGGGTCCCCAATGCGTGATCGGGGCCGCCGCCGACGTTCGACATCCCAGTCAGCATCGAGTACTTGGCTTTCACGGGGTCGAGGCCGCCCAGCAGGGTCGGCCAGAGCGCCGTTGTCGGCACGCCACACGGGAAAAACCAGGAAAGGAAGCGCTTGGGGGGAGCGACCGCGGCGGCCAGAGCAAACCTGGCGTTCAACGTTTCAAGGGCTGGCAACGCCACCAGCGCGCTGGCTCCACCTAGAAAGGCTCGACGTGACACCCAGTGACAGCGACTGGTAATTCTGACGGGGTTCATTATTTGTTCCCTTCTCGCGATCGAAATGCCGGGCTCAACACGACCGCCTCCAACGTTCGCTGAAAGGTTGCTTCGGTGCCTCCGGCAGCCTTCACGATCGCGTCAAGCAGAGCCGTGTCAGCGCCGGAATATTCGCGGCCAGTTCCGTAGGTCAGTAGTTGCTGAGCCATGCAATTGAGCACCCGCGGGTCTTGTGCCAGCGTGGTGGCAAGCTCGACGGCGTCCGAGAACTTCTGAGTCGAGCCAGGCAGGGTGCCCGAAGGGTCGATAAGATGGTTGTTGGCGTCCATGGTGCGGAACTCACCGATCGCATCGTAGTTCTCCAGCCCCAGCCCAATGACGTCCATGGTCTGGTGGCAGGCATTGCACTCTGGACTGGCCCGATGTTGCGCCAGGCGATCGCGTTCAGACGCCGTTTGATCCGCGGCGACTTGCTGCGCCTTGATCTTGTCGCTCAGATTGTCGGGAGGTGGCGGAGGTGCCTCGCACAGCAGACGCTCCATGACCCATCTTCCGCGGCGAACGGCCGAAGTACGGCTGTCCGTCGACGTCACGGCTAAAATGGCCCCCTGGGTCAAAAGTCCCATGCGGGGAGAGTTCCCATAAAGGGCTTGAGCGCGGGATCGGTGGCAGCAGTTTTTTGAGTCAGGAGCTTTCGCAACGACAGCGCCCCAGCGCTGTCCATCCCGGCAAAACTTCGAAAGAAGGAGCTGGTTTCCTGGCGCATGGCCGCAAGCAACGTGGGGCTGAATTTTGGAAAAGCTTTGACGTCCCTGTTCAATTTCTCGACCTGTCCCAGTTGCAACCAGATGTCGGGGAAATGGTCGAGCAGACGTTGGGATTTGGTCCCATCCAGGCGCATCCGACTGAGCTCCGTGCGCAGGGCGGTGTCGTCCAGCAGGTTGCTCTTCAGACTCTTCACGTCGGGCGCCGAACCCCAGAGCATGTAGCTGAGTCGTGACGCGACCGAGGGCACATCCAGGTGTCCCTTGGCATCGGTCATCTCGACCCTTAGCAGAAAACGCGGTCCCAGAAGGACGCTCTTCAAGACCTCCTGCAAGCGAACATCAAGCGGGAACGTCCCGAAGCGCCCCGTCGATTTCAGCGCCGCCTGGTAAGTGAGCAAGCCTTCATTGCCACCCCAGCTCCCATGTGGCCTTCGCCAGGCTTGCTCGGCAAAATCTGAAACGATCTGAGACGCGCAGGCCTCGTCAGCGGCCTGGTTTCCCGAAGCGTACGAACACCACTTGGCCCGAACGCCCCCGGGATCTGTCGCAAACAAGGTATCAATCACGGCCGACGCCGCTCGCTCGAATGCTTCCAAGTGCAGCTGCGAAATCGCCAGCACAGACGACACGGTGTCAAACCCGGAGTTGGTTGCACCGTCGGGCGGAAAATCGGAAACGTCTACCGTGATACCCAGCCAGTCTTTAATGGTGGCCTGGTACTCCACGAGGTTGAGCCGTCTCAACTGCACGTTCCCGGCGCCGATTGCTGCCGGGACGGTGCCGGGGCCGCCGGGCGCCGCCCGCCCTCGGTGAGACCATCATCTGAGCGAAGGTTGTGGTGGGGTACTGGAGGGGCGACGGGCCGTCGAGGTAGATCCACATCGAGAGGGTCGCGCCCTCGAGGCGGACAACCTCGTTGAGGTGGCTGCCCGCGATCGGTCAGTCGCCCGCCGACCTGTCCCACCCTACCAGCGCATCAGCTGGGTGACCTGGATCAGGTTGCCGCAGCCGTCTCTCAGCTTGGCGATCTTTGACCCGGTCACGTCGGTTGGCGGCATGCTGAACTCGACCCCGCGCGCCTTGATGCGCTCATAGTCGGCCTGCAGGTCGTCGGTGAAGAACATGACCGCGGGCTGGCCCTGCTGGAACCTCGCCTGCTGGTAAGCTTTTGCCGCCGGGTCGTCGTTGAGCGCCAGCTGCAGTTCGGTGCCCTCCGGCTCCTCGGGCGAAGCCACCGTCAGCCAGCGATACGGACCGTTGCTGAAGTCCGCCTTCTTTACGAAGCCCAGCGCCTCCGTATAAAAGCGCAACGCTGTCGCCTGGTCATCGACAAACACGGTCGTCAGTTTGATCTTCATGGTTAGGTCCTCCTGTCCTGACGAAACCTAATGCCAGAATGTGACGGCGCGAGTCCTCACCCCATCTCGATGTCCCGCGCGCCGAGGTGCTCGTCGTCCATGACGACGTCGATGCCGGCGATCTTGCCCCCCCCGCGATCGTAAACACGAACGCCGAGCGCACCTGACTGTCATTCCGACAGCCCGGCGACCTTCGGTTACGACCAGGACCCAAATGATTGGCCGGGCCCCGCCAACGATCAGCGCGGGTATCGACGACGTCGTCGGAGTTTGGGTTCTGCGACCGTGAGAACGACTCGCCTTAGGCGAGCGAAGTCAGCGTCCCTGGGTACATGGTGCCGAAGCTGGTGGCGGGGACGTCCATCAGGTTGGAAATCGTGGCCAGCAGCTGGTTGTGGGGCACATTGGTCTTCCCGCTGCTCCAGTAGTTTCCGGTCTTGCCCTGCCAGCTCCCCACCAGCACCGTGCGCCCGGTCTTGAGGGCGCCGCCGGCGCCGCCGACCAGGACGATCGGAACCGAGGTGACGGAGTGGAACGACCCCTCGGTCATGTCGTTGGCCATGACGATGAGGCTGTTGTCGAGCACGGTTCCGTCGCCCTCCGGGACGGCGTTCAGCGCGGTGGCCAGGTACGCCAGCTGCGAGATGTACCAGGTGTCGACCTTGATCTTCTGCGCGTAGCCGCCAGCGCCCTGGTGTGCGACGCCGTGACAGTCGGAGACGCCAACGACCGGAAGCGCGTCCGGGGGACTGCCGCCGTCGCCGGCCCAGGACATGCTGACCGCACGCGTGACGTCGCAGCGCAGGGCCATCGCCACCAGATCGTTGAACGCCTTCAAGATTCCCGGGTAGTCGGTGACGCTGCCCGGATCCATGGCTCCGCTGCACGACGGCGCCGTGCCGCCCGCCGTCAGCTGCGTCTCCAGCTTTCGGATCGACTCGAGGTGGCTGGCGATCTTGGCCCGGTCCTCGCTGCCAAGGCGATTGCCGAAACCGCTCAGGTCCTGGTTCAGGTAATCGAGCACGCTCTTGCGCCGCAGCGCCAGCGTGTTGACCTGGCCGGCCGGCATCATCCGGTTCGCGAACAGGGTGGCAAACAGTCGCTGCGGTTGGGTCTCGGCGGTGTTGCGGGTCCCGTCAGCGCGATAGCTGGTCGGCAACCCTGCGATCTGGATGGGCAGCACGGGCATCGGCAGGTTCACCTGCTTGGCGACCGCGTCCGAGACGACCTGGTCGATGGACACTCCGGTCGCCGTGTTGCGCTGTCCGCCCAGATTCTTGTAGGTGCCGGTGAACATCGTCGGGAACGAGAAGTGCCCGTCATAGAGGTGGCCGGTGTCCAGCAGATGCTTGTAGTCGAGGCCCGCCACCATCGTCACCTTGGACTTGAGGGGCGCCAGCGGCTGCATGATCGTGTTGGCGGTCGGGTCGTCTCCCGGCGGGTAGAACGCCGGCTGTGCGACCCCGTTGCCCCAGGCGATGGTGATGATCCGCTTCGGAGAGCCGTTTGGCCCCACGGCGCGCGCGCGTTCGCTCTGCAGGAGCGGCACCATCGCCGCGCTGGCGCCCACGCTGCGTAGAAACGCCCGGCGCGAGAATCGTTGCCGGGTGGACCGGGTCCGGATAGCGATCATGGCATCACCTCGCCTGCAGAAAGACTTCGATAGCGGAACGACCGCGTCGCAGACACCGCGACCAGCAAGTCGTGGATCTTGCCGCCCGCGTCGGCGAAACCCTTGGCGGCCGACCGGACCGACCCCAGGTCGGCATCGGTCTCGATCCGCGACAGCGCGAACCGCAGCCACTGCGTGCTGAAGCAGTCGCGAACCTCGGCGCTGGCGGCGAGAAGGTCGGCCAGTTCGACCGCGTTGCGGAAGCTGTGCGACGTCCCGTCCAGCGGCACCGTGCCGGAAGCATCGACCGGCTGGCCGCTGTCCGTGGTCCTGAATTTTCCGATGCCGTCGAAGTTCTCGAACGCGAACCCGATCGGATC
>DASRQT010000435.1:0-3942 GCA_035696485.1 Polyangia bacterium
GCGGGATGACCCGTAGGCCGACCTTGCCTGCTCCGTAGCAGTACAGTGAGTTCGACTGCGCGTCGCACATTCCGGACGCCGTCGTGATGCTCCAGTTGGTACCCCCGTTCGGCAGCGCGTTGAAGCCGAGCTCGTCGCCGCCGTTGGAGTGGATCTTGTTCGCGATGAAGGTCTGCAGGGTGCTGGAGGTGTTGAACAAGATGCCGCCGGTGGTATGGCCGTCGTTGGTGTTGTTGCTGAACACGTCGTTGGTCTGGAAGAACGACCGCGTCGTGCCACCCACCTGTTCGACGAGGACGCCGGTGTCGCCGTTGCCGTTAACGGTCGTGTTCTGGATCGTCGCCGCCACGTCGCCGGAGGTCCCCGCCAGGAAGATGCCGGTGAGGCCGTTGCCGAAGGTGTGGACGGTATCCATGGTGACCGGGTTGGCGTTGCTGGGCGTCAGGGCCGCCGCGTCGATGCGGATGCCGTGGGCCCCGTTGGCGCTGACCTCGGTGACTTGACCCGGGAGGCCGATGTTGATGACGACGTTACTGGAGTTGGCGAAGATGCCGTTTCCGGTGTTGTTGTGGATCTTCACCGCGTTGATGGTCGCGATGGCGCCCATCAGCGTGACGCCGTGGATGCCGTTGTTCTTGACCTCGCTGCCGCCGTTGATGGTCAGGGTCCCGATCGTCGACTCGACACCGGAGCCGGTGTTCGGCCCGATGGTGCTGTTTTGATCGATCGTCACCGTCGAGTTGATTCCGGTCTGGAA
Organism: Polyangia bacterium; assembly: GCA_035696485.1. Classification (GTDB taxonomy): domain Bacteria; phylum Myxococcota_A; class Polyangia; order Fen-1088; family Fen-1088; genus DASRQT01. Next base: position 758 of record DASRQT010000435.1, read on the forward strand.
GACCCCGCGGGTGGCGTTGTTGGCGATCGTGGCCCCGTGCAGGGTTGCCGTTCCGGCACCCGTCACGACGATACCGGCGCGGCTGTTGCCCATCGACTGGCTGTTCGTGGACGTCAGGTTGGCACCGTTGACGTCAATTCCGTCCTGCGCGCCGCCCTGGCCGTTGGAGTTGGTCTTGACGCTGGTCAGCGACACGGTCGTGCCGGCGGCCGCGATGATGCCGGCGCCGATATTCCCGTTCACGTCTGTGCTGGTCGCGGTCAGCGTTCCCTTGCCGACGTTGATGCCGGCCACGCCGTTCTCGGTGATGGTGCCGCCGGTCAAGGTGAGGCTGGGCGATCCAGTCTCGAGCGAGATGCCGCCGGTGCTGTTGGTGTTCGACGCGAAGTTCGTCGCCGTGACGCCTCCCGACTGGATCCGAAGACCGACGGTCGCGCCGGTGGCCGACCCACCCGAGATCGCAGAGCCCGTCGATGACGTGTTCACGTTGATCGCGACGCCGGTGAAGCTGGTCAGGTTCACGGCGTTCAAGCTCACCGCGCAGCTGCCGGTGACGTCGACACCGCGGCTGATGACCGTCGTCCCGCTGCCGTCAATGTCGACGGTGTTCACGGTCGCCGTCCCGGCCGAGCACGCGATGCCCGAGGCCGCCGCGTTGCCGCTGGTGTTGGTCAGGGCGTAGCCCTGCAACGTCGACCCGGATGCCAGCACGACCGCATTGACCGCGCTGCCCGAGTTGAAGTTGATGGTGTAGTTGGCGGGCGTCGGCGTCGCATCCGACGTCGTCAGCTGGACACCGGCGGGAACGTTCAACGGGAACGTCTCCCCGGCGAACGTCACCGGCGCCGAGGCGCTGGTGGCGATGACGCGACCGGCGGCCGGAACCACGCTCAGGCCTTTGGACAGCGTGCCCCAGCGGCAGTTCGCCGGAAGCTGGATGCCGGTCGGGACGACACCCGTCGCCGCGTCGCTGCCCGCCGCCGGGTCAACGTACTCGTCGGTGGTGCCGTTGGCCGGGCAGACGCACTTGGCGGTGCCTCCCGGCGAGCCACAGGTCAGACGGCCGCCCGTGTTGTTTCCGCAGTGGGTCGACGCCTGCCAGATGTTGCAGCCGCTGTCGCTGTCGGTGACGCAGTGGAGGATGTCGTCTCCCTCGCAGATCTCAGCCGCGCCCAGCGTGCAGCCGGCGCCGGTGGTGGTGCCAGCCACGGGGCAGGTGCAAGCGCCGGCGGCGCAGGTGCTGATTCCCGGGCACAGCTCCGCGGTCGACGCGATCTTGCAGGCCGGCGTGCTGGTGTCAGCGGCGCAGGTCGACTTGTGTTTGCTGTCGACGCAGAACGCGCCCAGCGTGGTGCAGGTGTTGTCGCAGCTGCAGGCCGCGGAGGGGATGGTCCCCTTGCAGCTGTTGTTCGTCGCGCAGGCCACGCTGCCCGAAACGAACAAGCACTCCTGCGCGTCGCGAGCGCAGGTCTTCACCTCGCCACCCGAGCAGAACGTTCCCGCTGCCGTGCAGCCCGCAGGCGCAGTCACGCAGGCGCAGTTGCCGGCGCTGCAGGTCTGATGTGCGCCGCAAGCTGTCTCCGTGCTCCACACGGTGCAGCCGCTGGCCGCGGTCATACAGGTCTGCGTCCCGCCGCTGCTACCGCACTGTTTTGTGCCCAGCGTACAGACGTTCGTGCAAGAAAGGTCCGGTTGGGCATCGGCAACCTCCGGCTGAACATCGGTGGCAACCTCCGCGTCGGCGCGCTCGACCGGCACATCCGTCGCAACCTCTGCGTCCGCGCGGTCGATGGGGACATCCGTGGCAACCTCTGCGTCGGTGGCGTCAGGCTTGACGTCCTGCGCGACCTCCACCACGGGGACGTCTGGCTTGACATCGAGGAGAGCGTCGGTCGCGTCGGGTTTGGTGTCCGGCTTCGCGTCGGTTGGCTTGGGGTTCGTCGACCCGCCGCAACCAAAGTTCGAAGTGACGACGAGAGCTGCGAATAACGACAGAAAAAGCGTTGAGCGAAGATTGGCCACTGCGGACCTCCGAGAAAGGGAATTTGGGCTACGAATCGGTTCAGGAGTCTCGAGCCAAAGTCGCAGCTTGTCAATAAGCTAAATTGAGTGTTTTCGCGATTCTGGGAGCCTTTTGTCATACATGTAGGGCCGGGAACGGCGTGCGTTCTCTTACAATGTAAACGCCGCTCGCACGCCCGACGATGCGGACATCCACGAACTCCGGCGACCGCCCAGACGGACCGCGCGAGCTAGAGATCGATCTGCGCGAGATAGAATTTCATGTTGCCGTGGTCGACGATTTTCAGCGACGGCTTGGCCTCGGGTGGGACGATCCCTTCCAGCTGACTCCAGCGGGTTCGTTCCACCACGAAGAAGGCGCGGCGCCCGCGGTGTTTGGCGATCCACTGCTTGAGGTTCTCGACATTGCGGTCCCCCAGGAAGACCGTCCGTTCGTCACGCGGGCCTTCGAAGACCTCGTTCTTGGTGTAGAAGGTTTCGCCCCGCCAGTACATCTGCCAGACCAGCAAGCGCTCTGCGGGGGAGCGGCGCAGTTTGTAATAGTTGGCAATCAGCCCCTTCTGGCTCCAGTAAGGCGTGACCGCCCGCATGTAACCGTCCAGCAGGTAATACGTGAAAGTGACGCCCATCACGCATAACCCGATCACGGCCCAGCGCTGAAGGCGTTGCCACGCGAGGGCGACGGTGCAGAGGGCAAAGCCGGCTCCGAAGACGATCAGCGCGGGCGCGAAATTCAGCTCCGTGGGCCAGGGCCGGCCCTTGGGGGCGTTGATGTAGTCGTAGGAGAACAGCCAGATAAAGCGCTGGGCGCCGTTCTGGGTGCCGGCCAGGTCGCCGATCACCAGCGCCAGCAGGGGGATACCGACCACCGCCAGGGCCGCGCCCAGGCGGCCGTCCCGCCGTTCGATGAGATCGTCCAGGAAGCAGCCGACCGCGATGGCCAGTCCCGGAACGGCCGGCAGGATGTAGTGGTGAAACTTGGTGACTGACATGGAGACCAGGGCGTAGCTGGCAACGAACCAGATGGCGCCGAACCAGAAGATTCCCTGCTTGCGCGCGTCGCGCAGCGGGCGCATGACCACGGCCGCGACCGCCGCCGGCGCCACCGTGATCCAGGGCAACACCGCGTAGCCGAGCTCGCGGATGAAATATTCGAACGAGCC